>NZ_QUAC01000134.1 GCF_003389455.1 Streptomyces inhibens
GAGGCGTCGGCCGGCGCCTGCTGGCCGTAGGTCTGGCCGGCCTGCGGCTGCTGCTGGCCGCCCGGGTAGCCGTAGCCCTGGCCCGCCTGCTGCTGCGCGCCGGGGTAGCCGTAACCCGGGTTGGGGCCCGCCCCGTACGGGGCGGCGGCCTGCGGCTTGGGGGCGCCGATCAGGGCGACCTTGAGGGCCGGGACGAGCGGGGTGGCGAGGGCGCCACCGGCCAGGACCAGCGCGGCGATCAGGCCGAGGATCAGGCCGGCGCCGGCGCCACGGCTGTCGATGATCGTCCAGAAGGAGGTCCAGGCGGCGAAGAGGGCCAGGGAGGCGCCCACTTGGCCGATCTCCAGCCCGGCGAACTTCCGCGGCTGCGGCAGCGCACGCGCGACAACGATCAGCGCGGCCGCGATCACCCCCGCCAGATAGACGCTCATCAGCAGCGCGAGCGCGTCCCAGGCGTTCGGGCCGGAGGTCTGGGGGCAGTACTTGCCGACGCAGGTGTCGCCGGCCGAGTAGGTCGAGAGGAACGAGGCGATGAACAGCAACACCGCTGCTCCGATCACCACGCCGTCGCCTCGAGTGAGGGAGCGGATGTTCACGTAAGGGTCCTTTGTCGTTTTCGTGGGTCTGGTCGTCGCTGTCGCGGTGCGCGCGGTGCGAGGCACGGCGGTGGCCACCCATCGTAAAGGGGAACCTATCGCCGAATCCGGCGGGCCGTCCTGTTGGTATCGGCGCGGTTCGGATGCCGTATCGGATCCGGTATCGGGCGGGTATCGGATCCGGCGCCGGCGGCCGCGGTCAGCCCGTCAAGAAGTCCGTAATGCCCTCGGTGATCCCACGGGCCGCTTTTTGCCGCCACTGGGCGTCGGTCAATTGCGCGGCGTCCTTGGGGTCGCGCATATTGCCGCACTCGATGAACACCTTCGGCACCTTGGAGAGGTTGAGGCCGCCGAGATCGGAGCGTACGTCGAGCCCCGTGCCGCCGCCGATGTAATTGGACGGCGCGCTTCCGGTTGCCGCGATGAACCGGCCGGCCAGCCGTTCGCCCAGTCGCCGCGAGGGCGCCACGATCGTGGAGGTGTCGGCCGGGCCGGAGGTGACGCGGGCGGGAAGGATCACATGGAAGCCGCGGTTGCCGGCGCCCGAGCCATCGGCGTGGATGGAGAGCGCGGCATCGGCGTGCGCCTTGTTGCCGATGGCCGCGCGCTCGTCCACGCACGGCCCGTACGGGCGGTCGCCGTCCTGGGTGAAGACGACCTTGGCGCCCTGCTCCTGGAGGAGCGTGCGGGCACGGCGGGCGACGTCCAGGGTGAAGGACGCCTCGGCGTAACCACCGTTGGTGGAGGTGCCGGTGGTGTCGCACTCCTTGCGCTCGTTGCCGATGTCCACCGGCCGGGCGATCTCCTGCCCGTGATCGCGGTTGTTCGGATTATGGCCGGGGTCGATCACGACGACCTTGCCCTTGAGGCTGCCGTGCGGATCACCCTTGCCGGAGTCGCCACCGGAGTCGCCACCGGAGCCGTCGCCCGGGGAGGCGCCGGAGCCCTTGCCGCCCGGTTCGCCGTCCCGCTTCCCCTTGCCGCTGTCCTTGCCGTCGGCGCCCTTCGCCGCCGACTCGGTCGGTCCCGGCTGCCCGGCTCTCGGCGGCCCGCCGCCGTCGCCGCCCGGCGACCGCCAGGCCAGCCAGCCTCCGAGGCCGGCCGCCACCACGGCGGCCAGCACGATCAGGAGGGTGCCGCGCAGGCGGCGGTGCGGGGGGAAAGTGCTGCCGTTCGACACGTCCGCGATCGTAGCCCGCTCAGATGCCGGCGCCGGTGCGCCGCAGTACGTGCAGCGACCGGTGCGCCGAGATCTCGGTGAACGCGCCGGACTCCAGGGCCCTGCGGTAGATGCGGTACGGGGCCTGGCCGCCGTCCGCCGGATCCGCGAAGACATCGTGGATGACCAGCAGCCCGTCGGGTGCGATGTGCGGTGCCCAGCCCTCGTAGTCGGCGGTGGCGTGCTCGTCGGTGTGCCCGCCGTCGATGAAGACCAGGCCCACCGGGGCCTGCCAGATCGCCGCGGCCTGCGGCGACCGGCCCACCAGGGCGATCACCTGCTCCTCCAGGCCCGCGGCGTGCAGGGTGCGGCGGAAGGTGGGCAGTGTGTCCATCCGGCCGACCTCGGGGTCGACGACCGTCGGATCGTGGTACTCCCAGCCGGGCTGCTGCTCCTCGCTGCCCCGGTGGTGGTCGACGGTGACGGCCATGACCCCGGCGCCGCGCGCGGCGTCCGCGAGCAGGATCGTGGAGCGGCCGCAGTAGGTGCCGACCTCCACCAGCGGCAGTCCGAGCGTCGCCGCCTCGGCCGCCGCCGCGTACAGGGCCAGGCCCTCGTCCACGGGCATAAAGCCCTTCGCCGCCTCGAACGCGGCGAGGATCTCCGGCTGCGGAGCGGTCGGAGCCGTGGGAGCGGACATGGGCTTCCTCCTGGTGGTGCGGTCAGGTGGCTCATCGTGCCGTATGGGGTGGGGCGGGTGGTGTGCGGGTGGCGTACGGGTGCCGCTGCGCCGGTATTTTTCGGATATCGGAACGCGGGTTCGCATTTCCTTCCGGCCGGGTTCTCGCTCGTCCCGACGCGTTCCCGCCTGTTCCCGCCCGTTCTCGCTCGTTCCCGTCGGGTTCCGCTCCGTTCCCGCCGGGTTCTCGTCGATTTATCGCCGGCCGTTTCCCCGATGCCCGAAAGTGGCGAATTCGCATGCGGGAAGTCCGCAGGGGTGGGAATGACGATCCGTGCCGAAATTCACCGGACCGTTTCCTGTGCGCATCCCCACCGTTCCACCGGCGGCACCACCTGGACCCCGTCCGGGCTCCGCCCCGGGCCTCATCCATCCCACTCCGTATCTGACCTTCCGTCAGAATGGAACGTGTTCTAGTCTGCCGGGCATGGGCATCGGAATCACGCAAGACCACCGTGACCTCGCCGAGGCGGTGGGCGGCTGGGCCGCGCGGGCCGTGCCGCCCGAAGAGGTACGCAAACTCCTCGACACGGCGCCGGGACGGCACGGGCGGCCCGCCTACTGGGACCAGCTCGCCGCGCAGGGCCTGCTCGGTCTCCATCTCCCCGAGTCCGACGGCGGAGGCGGCGGCGAACTGCTCGACCTCGCCGTCGTGCTGGAGGAACTGGGCCGCGCCGCGCTCCCCGGCCCGTACCTGCCCACCACCCTCGCCGCCGCACTGCTGCACCGCGGTGGCGCCCGGACCCTCGTACGGGCCCTGGCCACCGGCGAACTCCTCGGCGCCGTCGCGCTCGGCGCGGGCTCGCTCACCGCCGTCGAGGGCGCCGACGGCTATGTCCTGGACGGCACCGCGCCCCTGGTCCTCGCCGGTGGCGACGCGGATCTGATCGTGCTGGCGGCCAAGGCGTCCACCGGCACGGTCTGGCTCGCGGTCGACGCCGAGGCGCTGTCCGTACGTGTCCAGGAAAGCGCCGACCCCACCCGGCCGACCGCCGAGGTGAGCGCGGACGGTGTCCTGGTGCCCGGCGAAAGACTGCTGGCGGTCGACGGCGCCCTCGTCCGTGACCTGGCCGGGGTGCTGTTCGCCGCGGAGAGCTGCGGCACCGCCGCCTGGGCGCTGCATACCGCCGCGGAACACGCCAAGGTACGCGAACAGTTCGGCCGCCCGATCGGCCAGTTCCAAGGCGTCAAACACCTCTGCGCCGACATGCTTCTACGCTGCGAACAGGCCCGCGCCCTGGTGTGGGACGCGGCCCGCGCGGCGCACGAGCCGCCCGAGGTCCGCGGGCTGGTCGCGGCACTGGCCACCGCCACCGCCCTGGACGCCGCCGTCAGCTGCGCCAAGGACTGCATCCAGATCCTCGGCGGCATCGGCTTCACCTGGGAACACGACGCCCATCTCCATCTGCGGCGGGCGACCGTGGCCCGCCAGCTGCTCGGCAGCGGCGACACCCACCGGCTGCGCGCCGCCCGCCACGCGGCCGACGGCGCCCGGCGCACGCTGCGGCTGGTACTCCCCGCCGAGGCCGCGGAGTACCGCGCCCAGGCCCGTACGGCCATCGACGCCGTACGCGGCCTCGACCCCGCCGCCGTACGCCGCGAGCTGGCGCCCACCGGCTATGCCGCGCCGCACCTCCCCCGGCCCTACGGGCTGGGCGCGGGCCCCGTCCAGCAGCTGGCGATCCAGCAGGAGTTGGCGGCCGCCGGGGTCAGGATCAGCGATCTGGGCATCGCCACCTGGGTGGTCCCCTCGCTGATCGCCCACGGCACCCAGGAGCAGCAGGAGCGCTATCTGCTGCCGTCGCTGCGCGGTGATCTGCTGTGGTGCCAGCTGTTCTCCGAACCCGAGGCCGGCTCCGACCTGGCGTCGCTGCGGACCCGCGCCGAGCGGGTGGACGGCGGCGGCTGGCGGATCAACGGCCAGAAGGTGTGGACATCGGCCGCGCAGTGGTCGAGCCACGGGATCCTGCTCGCCCGCACCGACCCGGAAGCGCCCAAGCACAAGGGGCTGACGTTCTTCCTCGTCGACATGAAGACCCCCGGCATCGACATCCGCCCGCTGAAGGAGATCACCGGCGACGCGCTCTTCAACGAGGTCTACTTCGACGAGGTGCTGCTGCCGGCCGACGCGGTGGTGGGCGAGGCCGACAAGGGCTGGCAGGTCGCCCGCACCACCCTGGACAACGAACGCGTCCACATGGCCGACCAGTTGACCTTCGACACCGGTCTGCAGGCGCTCATCGACCGCGCCGCCGAGCTGGACGGATCGGTGCGCGCGCGGGTGGGCGCGCTGGCCGCCGAGGCGCACGCGCTGGGCTGCATCGGGCTGCGCACCACGCTCCAGCAGGTATCGGGGCTGGAACCGGGTGCCGGCGCCAGCATCCGCAAACTGGTGCAGACCCCGCACCAGCAGAAGGTCGCCGAACTGACTCTGGAGCTGCTCGGCCCGGCCGGCGCGGTGCGCGAGGGGGCCGGCGAGCGGGCGCTGCACGGCTTCTTGATGTCGCGCTGTCTGACCATCGCCGGCGGCACCACCCAGGTGCAGCTGAATGTCGTCGCGGAGCGGCTGCTCGGGCTGCCCCGCGACCCCGAGCCCCGGCCCCTGATCTGACGACTCCCCGACGGCTCTCCAGGAGGACCCGCATGGCTGGCAAGGCGTACATCGTCGGCGTAGGGATGACCAAGTTCGAAAAGCCCGAGACCCGTGAGTGGCAGTACTGGGACATGGCGAAGGAGGCGGGCGGCAAGGCGCTCGCGGACGCCGGGATCGGTTACGAGGCGGTCGAGCAGCTGCCGGTCGGCTACTGCTACCAGGCCTCGACGGCCGGCCAGCGCGCCGCCTACGAACTGGGCCTGACCGGCATCCCCGTCTACAACGTCAACAACAACTGCGCGACCGCCTCGACCGCGCTGATGATGGCCCGTCAGTTCGTCGAGGCGGGCATCAACGACTGTGTCCTGGCGCTCGGCTTCGAGAAGATGAAGCGCGGCGCGCTGGGCGGCGGCACGGACGGCGGTGCCGGTGGGGGAGCCGCTGGCGCCGGGGGCGCGACCTCGCCGGTCACCCGGCACTACGGCGTGATGGCCGCCCGGCACGGCTTCGAGATGACCCCGCCCACCGCCCAGATCTTCGGCAACGCGGCCCGCGAGCACATGGAGCGCTACGGCACCACCGTCGAACAGCTCGCTGCGGTCGGCGCCAAGAACCACCGGCACTCCGCACACAACCCCTACGCCCAGTTCCAGGACGTCTACACAGTCGAGGAGATCCTCGCCGCCAGGACCATCCACCGGCCGCTGACCAAGCTCCAGTGCTCGCCGACCTCGGACGGGGCGGCCGCGGCGGTCATCGCCTCCGAGCGGTTCGTCCGCGAACACGGGCTGGCCGACCGCGCGGTGGAGATCGCCGCGCAGGCCATGACGACGGACACCGAGGACAGCTTCGCCTCCGGCTCCTGCATCGATGTCGTCGGCAAGCCGATGTCGCGGGCCGCGGCCCGGCAGGTCTACGCGGCCAGTGGGCTCGGCATCGAGGATGTGGACGTCATCGAGCTGCACGACTGCTTCTCGGTCAATGAGCTGCTGACGTACGAGGCGCTGGGCATGTGCGCGGACGGGGAGTCGGGGAAGCTGGTTGCCGAGGGCGCCACGACCTACGGCGGACGCTGGGTGGTCAACCCGTCCGGCGGCCTGATCTCCAAGGGGCACCCGCTCGGCGCGACCGGCCTGGCCCAGGCCGCCGAACTGGTCTGGCAGCTACGCGGCACAGCCGGCGAACGCCAGGTCCCCGACGCCCGCGTGGGCCTCGCCCACAACATCGGGCTGGGCGGGGCGGCGGTGGTGACGGTGCTGCGGAGGTGAGGTGGTGGGGGCACATGAGGCCCTGTGCGCACGTGAGGCCCTGTGCGCGTGCGCATCTGCGCAGGTGAGTGCTGGACGTTAACTTCCCGTCGGCGATGGGTAGTTGGCCCGTAGGGGGCCTTCCCGCCCCCTACGGGTTCCCCGCCCCCACCCCCCTACGGGCCCCCGCGCCCCCCGCGCCCCCACCCCGTCTCCGTCCTGCGACCTAGGTCCCTGGTCAGGTGGCACATGCACCGATATCCCGATGCGGGGTGCAAGCGGCGAATGCGAGCATGGTCCGCATGCCCCCGATAGCCACCTCCGCCGCCCTGTCCAAAACGTCGCGCCGGACGGCCGCACCGGCCTGGCTGGTGATGGTGCTGGTCTGCGCCGGGCAGTTCCTGGTCGTCCTGGACGTCTCCGTCGTGAATGTGGCGCTGCCCGCCGTACGGACCGGCCTGGGCCTGAGCGAGCTGGGGCTGCAGTGGATCGTCAACGCGTATGTCATCACCTTCGCGGGCTTCATGCTCCTCGGCGGCCGGGCCGCCGACATCTTCGGCCGTAAGCGGGTCTTCGTCCTCGGGCTGGCGCTGTTCACCATCGCGAGCCTGGCCGGCGGGCTGGCACATCAGCCGTGGCAGCTGATCGCGGCCCGTACGATCCAGGGCGTCGGCGCCGCCGTACTCTCGCCGGCCACCCTCACGATCCTCACCACGTCGTTCCCGGCCGGCCCGGCCCGTACCCGGGCCATAGCCACCTGGACGGCGGTCGGTGCCGGCGGTGGCGCGGTGGGCGGTCTGGTCGGCGGGGTGCTCACCGAGTATCTGTCGTGGCGCTGGGTGTTGCTGATCAATGTGCCGGTCGGGGCGCTGGTGCTGGCCGGCGCGGTGCTGTGGCTCACCGAGAGCCGGCAGGGCGTCGCGCGGCGGCTGGATATACCGGGTGCGCTGTTGGTGACCGGCGGGCTCGGGCTGGTGGCGTACGGGATCGTGCAGACCGAGACGGACGGCTGGGCCTCGGCGTCCGCGCTGCTGCCGCTGGCTGCCGGGCTGGTCACGGTGGCGGCCTTCATCGCCGTCGAGGCGCGTGCCAAGGCGCCGTTGATGCCGCTGGGTCTCTTCCGGCTGCGCTCGGTCTCCTCGGCGAACGCGGCGATGGTGCTGGCCGGCGCCGCGATGTTCTCGATGTGGTACTTCCTGTCCCTCTACGTGCAGAACGTGCTGGGCTATCAGCCGCTGCAGGCCGGGCTCTCCTTCATCCCGCACTCGCTGTCCATCGTCCTGGGCTCCAAGCTCGGGCCGCGGCTGATGAACCGGGTGGGGGCCAAGTCCCTGGCCATTACCGGTGCGGTGATCTCCGCGGCCGGCATGGTCTGGCAGGGCACGATGGACGTCGACGGAACCTACCTCGGCACCATCCTCGGGCCCGGCATCCTGATGGCGCTGGGCGCGGGCCTGACCGCGACACCGGTCGCCTCCATCGCCACCTCGGGCGCCGACCCCGCCGACCAGGGTCTGGTCTCCGGCCTGATCAACACCTCACGCCAAATGGGCGGCGCGCTGGGCCTGTCGGTGCTCTCCACCATCGCCGCCTCCCGCATCGAGGCCGGTCACGGCCCGAAGGCCCTGGCGGACGGTTACGGCCTGGCCTTCCAGGTCGGCTCGATGGTGCTGCTGGGCAGCATTGTGCTGATGGTCATTGCGCTGCCGCGGCGACGGGCGGATGCCACGCAGGGCTGAGAAACGGGGTGTGCCGGGCGGCGGCGGGGAGTGATGGGTCGCCGGCGCCCGCTACCTACAACCATCCGTTCTGGCGCGCCGCCCGTACCGCCTCCATGCGGTTGCGGGTGCCGGTCTTGCCGATGGCCGCGGAGAGATAGTTGCGGACGGTGGCCTGGGAGAGATGNTGGCCGCGGAGAGATAGTTGCGGACGGTGGCCTGGGAGAGATGGACCTTGGCGGCGATATCGGCAACCGTCGCGCCGTCCACGGCTGCGGTCAGGACGTCGCGTTCGCGCTGGGTCAGCGGGTTGGGGCCGGCGCTCAGCGCCGCCGCGGCCAGGCCGGGGTCGATGACCCGCTCTCCCGCGAGCACCCGGCGGATCGCCGCCGCCAGGTCCTCCACCGGGCCGTCCTTCACCAGAAACCCGGACGCTCCGGCCTCCATGGCCCGGCGCAGATAGCCGGGGCGCCCGAACGTCGTCACGATCAGCACCTTGCAGGACGGCAGCTGGTCGCGCAGATCGGCTGCGGCGTCCAGACCGCTGCGGCCGGGGAGTTCGATGTCCAGGAGGGCGATGTCGGGACGGGCGTCCAGGGCGGCGGCGAGGATCTGATCGCCCGCCGCGACCTGGGCCACGACCTGCATGTCCTCTTCCAGGTCGAGCAGCAGCGCCAACGCGCCCCGCATCATTCGCTGGTCCTCCGCCAGCAGGACCTTGATCACCTGGTCAACTCCTCCATGTCCGCCATATCGCCCGTGCCGACCGGCAGTTCGGCCGTGACGCGGAAGCCGCGGCGGCCGTCGGGGCCGCTGTGCAGTGTGCCGCCCGCCGCGGCCAGGCGCTCGGCCAGCCCCTTCAGGCCGGTGCCGCCCACCGGTCCCGAACGGCCGGGCCCGGTACGGTCCGGGCCGAACGCGCCGTCGATGCCGACCGTGCTGTCCGTACCGCCCACGCCGACCGTACGGTTCGTACCGTCGACACCGTCGACACCGTCGACACCGTCCACGCCGTCCGTCGCTTCACCGCCCGGGTCACCGCCGCGCCCGGGGACGCGGTCGCGAAGCCAGGTCAGACCGTGTGCCGTGGCAGCACCGGAGCTTACGGGACCGCGGCCGTCGTCCGTGATCGTCAGCCGTACCCGCTCCTCTTCGGCGTATACCTCGATCTCGCAGCGGGTGGCGCCGCTGTGCCGTACGGCGTTGGTGATGCCCTCCCGGACCACCCAGCCCAGCAGCGCGCCGGCCTGTGGGGGCAGCGGCGGCCCGGCCTGTCGTACGACGGGCTCGATACCGGCCGCCTCCAGCACCGAACGGGCCCGGTCCAGCTCGGTGGTCAGGCTGCCCTCGCGATAGCCGGTGACCGCCTCGCGGATCTCGGTCAGCGCCTGCCGGCCGACCGCCTCGATATCGGCGGCCTGGGCGAGCGCCGCGTCCAGATTCCGTGGCGCCAGCCGGCGGACCGCCTCGGCCTTGACCACCACCACGGACAGGGTGTGCCCCAGCAGATCGTGCAGATCGCGGGAGAAGCGCAGCCGCTCCTTCTCCACGGCGCTGCGGGCCAGTTCCTGGCGGGTGGTGTTGAGCTCCTGGATGGTGTCGAACAGGCTCAGGACCGTGGCCGTCACCATGCCGGACAGGAACGTGCCGTACCCGATGCCGAACGAGCCCCACGGGTCGTCGTCGTGCCAGCCGGCCAGATACCCGGCCGCCCCGCTGAGCGCGATCAGCCACAGGGCGAGCTTCTTGCCGCGCAGGGCGCGCACCGTGCCGGAGGCGAGCGACAGCAGCGGGAAGAACAGGAACCAGTTGCCGCCGAACCCGAGCGCGATGGAGAAGGTGATGGCGGTCAGCACACCCAGGGCGATGAGCGGATAACGCGAGTCGCGCAGCCGTGGGTTGAAGGAGGACCACACGACGGTGATGTAGAGCGAGTTGAAGGCGAGCAGACCGAAGCCGGCCAGCCAGGGGTTGCCCGACTTGCCCTGGATGATGTTGGAGAAGGCCCCCAGGCCCATCAGCAGCCAGGGCAGAAAGGCGTACTTGCCCGGCCCGTTGTCCGGCTTTTTGCCCTGCCACTTCTGCGTGCACGAGCTGTTGTTCGTGCCCTCTGTGCCCTCTGTGCCCTTCGTACCCTCCGTGCCGCCGGGGTCCTCGTCGCCGGCGGGCTGCTGCTTTGTGTGCTGCACTGTCGCTTCCCAGGTCTGCGCCATCGTCGATCACACCGTTCGTGCGGCCCGACGGTACGCGTACACCGCGTAACCGCCGAAGAGTGCCAGCCAGGCGGCCAGCACCGCCACCGTGCCGAGGCCCGGTGCGCCGCCCTGTGTCACGCTCCGGCCGAGCTCGGCGAAGCGGTTGCCGGGCGTCCAGGAGGACAGCGAGCGCAGCCAGCCGGGGAACAGCTCGGCCGGGAACCACAGGCCGCCGAGGATCGAGAGCAGCAGCATGCAGCCCGTGTTGACCACGCCCGTGGACTGTGAGGAGAGGCGGTAGCCGTTGCCGAGGCCGAGCAGGGTGAAGGGTGCGGTGCCGACCCACAGCAGCCCGACCAGCGCGGCCCACTGCCAGGCCGGCATCCGGACGCCGTTGACCAGCGCGCCCACCAGCAGCACGGCGGCGATGGCCGGCAGCACCGTCACCGACCCCGTCAGCCCGCGGCCCACCACCACACGTATCGGGCTCAGTGGGGTGATGCGCAGCTGTCGCAGCCAGCCCAGGTGCTTGTCCTCGGCGACGCCGGTGCCCGTGCCGACCGCCGCGCCCAGCGCGCCGTACGCGGCCATGCCGACCATCGAGGTGATCTTCCACTCCATCCCCGCGCCGCCGGGGCCCGCACCGATGTTGGTCATCAGCACGTACATCAGCACCGGCATCCCGATACCGAAGATGACAAAGCCCTTGTCGCGCAGGGTGCGGCGGACTTCGAGCCGGATGTAGTCGAGCATCACGCGATCTCCTTCGCGGACAGGGCGTCGGCGGCGTCAAACGCCGTGCCGTGGGGGGCGGTTCGGGCGGAGGTGAGCGCGAGGAACGCGTCCTCCAGGCTGGCGGGCGCGACCTGCAGACCGCGGACGAGCCCGAGCTCCGCCAGCGCCACGACCGTCGCATCGGAGTCCGCCGTACGCAGCAGCGCGCGGTCGCCGCGTATCTCCACGGCGCTCACGCCGGGCAGGCCGGGCAGCGGCTCGCTCGCCGCGCCCGCCAGGTCGAAGGAGACCAGTGCCCCGCCGGCCCGCCGCTTTATCGCCTCACCGCTGCCGTCGGCGACCACCCGGCCGCCGTCGATCACCACGATCCGGTCGGCGTGCTCGTCCGCCTCCTCCAGATAGTGGGTGGAGAACAGGATGGTGTTGCCGCGGCGGGCATAGGCCCGCATCGAGCGCCAGAAGGCGCGGCGCGCCTCGACGTCCAGCGCCGCGGTCGGCTCGTCCAGCACCAGCAGCTCCGGATTGCCGGCGAGCGCCACCGCGAAGCGGACCCGCTGGGCCTGTCCGCCGGACAGCCGGTCCACCCGCCGCCCGCCGAATTCGCCGAGCCCCGCCAGCTCCAGGGCCTCGGTGACATCCATGGGGTGGGGGTAGGTGGCCGCGACAAAGCTGATCAGTTCGCGGACGGTGACGCGGGGGATGGGCTTGCCGTCCTGCAGCATCGCGCCCACCTTGCCCGCCTGCACCGCCGCCTCCGGCGCTCCGCCGAACAGCCGCACCGTCCCCGAGCTGGGCGGCAGCAGCCCCAGCAGCATGTTGATGGTGGTGGACTTCCCCGCGCCGTTGCGCCCGAGCAGCGCCACCGTCTCGCCCGCGGCGATCTCCAGATCCAGTCCGTCGACGGCACGCACCGCGCCGTAACTCCGCGTCACCCCGGAGAACCCCACCGCCGCGGCGCCGTCCGCCTTCCGCGCCGCGCTCACCGGCCCCGTCGTCAGTGTCATGCCCGCCCCGCCCCTCGTCTTCATGCCTATGACGTTACGGAGAGTTGCCGGGCCGCGGCAGGTGCGAATGTGTGTGATCCGGACTGACAAATGTCATGGGTCCGCACGGCGCGTGTCATGGCATACATCGTGGCGTATGTCGTGGCGTATGCCGTAAGGCCGCACGACAGATGTGATGGGCCGGTGTCATGGGCCGGCGCGACGTGGGGTGTGGGGCGTGGGCGCTGTCGCGGTGGCGCCACGCCCGCCCCGAGGCGCATATCTGACACTACGTCAGGGGGTTCCAGGTGCTGGGCGGATCGGCTATACATGAGAGCCATCGGCTAGAACGCGTTCTAGAAGTGCGGCAGCTGTGCTGTCGGAGCGCGGCCGCGCCGACCAGATACGACCCCGGCGCGGTCGACGGTGCGGACGGCCGGGCCGGGGTCTTCACATCGTGGTGAAGGAGCAACAGCCCCATGCCCATCGACGCCGCCAAGGCCACCTCCGCCGAGCCGCGGACCACCGAACTCGCCTGGGACCACAAGGACGTCCAGCTCTACCACCTCGGCATCGGCGCCGGCGCGGCCACACCGGAGAAACCGCACCCCGCCACCGACCCGGACGAACTGCGCTACACCCTGGAGAGCGCCCTGCACGTCCTGCCCAGCTTCGCCACCGTCGCGGGCGGCGGAATGGCGGTCGCGGGCGGACTCTCCGCCCCCGGCATCGACGTTGACCTCGCCGCCGTCCTGCACGGCGGCCAGACCGTCACCGTGCACCGCGCCATCCCGGTGCGCGGCCGCGCCACCCAGACCTCGTCCGTCCCCGCCGTCCACGACAAGGGCAAGGCCGCCGTCATCGTGCTGCGCTCCGAAGTTGCCGACGAGGAGGGCCCGTTGTGGACCTGCGATACGCAGATCTTCGTCCGGGGAGAGGGCGGCTTCGGCGGCGACCGCGGCCCCTCCGCCCGCCTCGAACTCCCCGAGCGTGAGCCCGATCTGAGCACCGAACGCCATATCCGCGAGGACCAGGCGCTGCTCTATCGCCTCTCCGGCGACTGGAATCCGCTGCATGCCGATCCCGAGTTCGCAAAGCTCGCCGGGTTCGACCGGCCGATTCTGCACGGGCTGTGCACCTACGGAGTGGCGTTGAAGGCCGTGGTCGACACGGTGCTCGGCGGGGATGTCTCCCGGGTGCGGTCGTATGCGACGCGCTTTGCGGGGGTGGTCTTTCCCGGCGAGACGCTGCGGCTCCGTTTGTGGCGGGAGCCGGGGCGGGTCCAGGTGTCGGTCACGGCGGCCGACCGGGACGATGCGCCCGTTCTTGCGGACACCGTGGTGGAGCACAGCTAGTCGTCGGGGGCCGTCGGGTCCGGCGGCCGCCCGTCCTCCATCGCCGGGCGGGCGGGACGTGGGCGGCCGCTCGTCCTCGATCTCCCCGGCCGGTGCGGGGAGGCGCCCCCAGTCAGGCGGAACAACCGAGAGGAGCCGTGACATGCGCGCAGCCGTACAGCACGAGACCGGGCAGGACAAGCTGGAAGTGCTCGATGACGTCGAGGCGGTGGGGTTCGGACCCGGCAAGGTCAAGATCCGTATCCGGGCGACCGGGCTGTGCCACTCCGACCTCTCGGCGATGAACGGGGTGCTGCCGCAGCCCGCGCCGTTCGTCCCCGGACACGAGGGCGCCGGCGAGATCCTCGACGTCGGCGACGGCGTCACCGGCCTCGGCCAGGGTGACCGCGTGCTGATGTGCTGGCTGCCCGCCTGCGGCAGCTGTCCGTCCTGCAAACGCGGCCAGACCCATCTGTGTCTGGCCGGATTCATGAACGCCGGCACGCCCAACTTCAAGCGCCCCGCCGGTGATGTCTTCGGCTTCGCCGGCACCGGCACCTTCGCCGAGGAGGTCGTGGTCGCCGCCAACTGCGCGGTCCCGATCCCGGACGACGTCCCGTACGAGATCGCCGCGCTGATCGGCTGCGGTGTCACCACCGGGCTCGGCGCGGCCATCAACACCGCCAAGGTGGAGGCCGCTTCCTCGGTCGCGGTGATCGGCTGCGGCGGCGTGGGCATCTCCGCCATCCAGGGCGCGAGGGCCTGCGGCGCGGCCCAGATCATCGCCGTCGACCCGGTCCCCGCCCGCCGGGAGGCCGCGCTCCGCTTCGGCGCCACCGAAGCCGTCGCCCCCGACGCGTTCGCCGACGCCAAGGCCCGGATCACCGCGGGGGAGGGTTTCGACTATGTCTTCGAGGTGGTCGGAAAGTCCGCCACCGCCCGTACCGCCTACGAGATGACCCGGCGCGGCGGCACCCTGTGCGTGGTCGGCGCGGGGGCCATGGACGACACCTTCCAGGTCAATATGTTCGAGCTGTTCTTCGATGAGAAGCGGATCCTGCCGTCCCTGTACGGCGGTGCGGATGTGCTGCGCTCCTACGAGCGGGCCATCGCCCTGTGGCGGGCCGGCCGGATCGACCTCGAAGGCCTGATCACCCATCGCGTCCAGCTCGCCGAGGTCAATGACGCGCTCGACCAGATGCGCTCCGGGACCGCGCTGCGCACCTGCATAGAGATCTGAACGCCGGAGATCTGAGACCGGAGACCGGAGATCTGAGACCGGAGATCCGGCGTACCCGGCTCAACCCGGCGCGCCGCATCTCACGGCACCGCACGGCAGGGCACGACACCGCATCGCACCGTGCTCCGAGACGACTTGAGAGGACAGGAATGGCACAGCCACTTGAGGGCCTGACCGCGATCGTCACCGGTGCCGGGCGCGGCCTGGGCCGCGCCGAGGCCCTCGAACTCGCCCGCCTCGGCGCCCGCGTCGTGGTCAACGACTACGGGCAGCCGGGCCGCGACGGCTCGGGCGAGGCCTCCGCGGCACCCGCCGAGGACGTCGCCGCCGAGATCCGCGCGGCGGGCGGCCAGGCGGTCGCCCACCTCGGTGATGTCGCCGACCACGAACAGGCCCGCGCGCTCGTCCAGTTGGCCATCGATACGTACGGGAAACTCGACATTCTGGTCAACAACGCGGGCATTCTGCGCGACCGGATGGTGTTCTCGATGACCGAGGACGAATGGGACTCGGTCATCCGCGTCCATCTCAAGGGCCACTTCAACACCACGCACTTCGCCGCGGTCCACTGGCGCGAACGCGCCAAGACGGCCGGCGGCCCGGTGCACGGAAGGATCGTCAACACCTCCTCGGAGGCGTTCCTCGCGGGCTCCGCGGGCCAGCCCAACTACGCCGCGGCCAAGGGCGGCATCGTCGGCCTGACGACCTCCACGGCGCTGGCGCTCGCCAAATACGGTGTGACCGCCAATGCGATCTGCCCGCGCGCCCGCACCCGTATGACCGAGGACGTTTTCGCGGGCTTCTCGGAGCCCGAGGACGGCGCGCTCGACGCGCTCGCACCCGAGCATGTCGCGCCACTCGTCGGCTATCTGGCCTCGCCGGCCGCGGCCCGGGTCAACGGACAGCTGCTGGTCGTGCACGGCGGCATGGTCGCGATCGCCGAGCGCCCGCGGATCGCCGCGAAGTTCGACACCACCAAGGAGGTCTTCAGCTTCGAGGAGCTGGACGATCTGCTGACGCCGTATTACGCGCAGCGCCCGCCGAACGAGACCTTCGCGGCGGCCGAGGTGCTGGGCCTCAAACACGGCTGACGGGCCGGCCGAGCTCCCGCGCACAACGGGGCCGGGCTCTCCACGCACGACGGGCCTCGGCCCACCCGCGCACAACGGCCGTGGCCCGCCGCCCGCGAAGATGCGGTGCGGCGGCCACG
>NZ_QUAC01000129.1 GCF_003389455.1 Streptomyces inhibens
CCTCGCCCCCTCCCCCGCCGCCCGCGCCCAGGATCCCGCGGCGTCCGGCGTCACCTCCGCCCGCACTCCCCCGCAGCTATGCGCCGGCGTCCCACAGGCCGCACGGCGGGCGCTCCATGGTGACCACGACCTTGCTGATCACCGCCCCGGCCGTGCTGGCCGGCGCCGCCCTCCGTCCCCGTTCGCGCTCCTCGTCCGGTTCCGCCGGGCGCCGTTCCTCGTAGGAGGTCTCCATGTCGCAATGGCTGGTACTGACCATCGCCATGGCCGTAGCCTGCGGCGTCGTCCTGACCATCACCGTCCTCAAGGAGCGCCGGATCAGCGAGGACGACGACCCGTCCGAAACACCCGATGTGATCGAGTATCTGACGATGATGGTGGGGGTGGTGTACGCGATCGTGCTGGGCCTGGCCATCGCCGGTGTCTGGGAGGCCAGAAGCGTGGCCGAGGACACCGTACGGACCGAGGCGCAGGCGCTGCACGAGGTCAGTGTGCGGGCCCGGACCTACCCCGCGCCGGTGCGGGACCGGATCCGCTCGGACGTCGAGGCGTATGTGACGCACGTGGTGCACAAGGAGTGGCCGGTCATGGCCGATCAGGGGGAGCTGACCCAGCGCGGCACCGACCTGCTGGCGAAGGTCCGGGCCGATGTCACCGACTACCACCCGGCCAACGACTTCGAAGGGCAGTCCTACCAGCCGCTCGTCGACCAGGTCGCGGTGGCCGACGGGGCCCGCACCGCCCGTGCGGACGCCGCCGATTCGACGCTGCCGGGCGTGGTGTGGTTCGGGCTGATCACCGGGGGCGCCATCTCCGTGGGCGTGATGTTCACCCTGCAAATCCGGCGTTCGGGGCGGGAGTTGCTGATGGCCGGACTCTTCAGCGCGCTGATCGCCTTCCTGCTGTTCCTCGTCTGGGACTTCGACGCACCGTTCAGCCGCGGTATCTCCGCAGGTGCAGATCCGTTCCTCGACCTGTTCCCGCATCTGTGAGGCGGGGCCCTGCGGGTCGATACCCCGCAGGGCCCTGGCCCGGGCTCATCCCTATGACTCGCCCTGGTCGAACAGATCCGGCTCGCTCCGCGCGATCTGCTGGTACAGCGGCTGGTAGTTGATCCACGCCACCAGGTCGTTGCCCAGCTGCTCGCGGGTGTGGACGGCGTTGTGGTGGTCGATCAGGACCGGTTTGCCGGCGGCCTTCGCGGTCAGCTGCACCTGGCAGGAGCGCTCCATGGTGATGAACCACCACGCCGCCGCGTCCACCGAGTCGCCGACCGTCAGCAGCCCGTGATTGCGCAGGATCACGGCCTTGTGCGGGCCGAGGGCGGCCGCGATCCGGCGGCCCTCCTCCTCGTCCACCACCACACCCGTGTAGTCGTCGAAGAGCGCATGGTCCTCGTAGAACGCGCAGACGTCCTGGGTGATCGGGTCCAGCAGCTCGCCCAGCGAGGACAGCGCCCTGCCGTACGTGGAGTGGCTGTGGGCGGCCGCGATGACGTCGGGGCGGGCCTGGTGGACCTGTGAATGGATCGCGAACGCCGCCTGGTTGACGTGGTAGCGGCCCTCGACGACCTTGCCCTCCGCGTTCACCAGGATCAGATCGCCGACGGTGATGTGCTTGAAGGACATCCCGAAGGGGTTGACCCAGAAGCAGTCGGGGAACTCCGGGTCGCGCGCGGTGATATGTCCCGCCACGCCCTCCTCGAAGCCGAAGCGCCCGAAGAGGCGCAGCGCCGCGACCAGGCGCTCCTTGCGGTGGCGTCGCTCGTCCTCGACGGTCTCGTGCGTCGGCGGCATCGCGAAGTGCAGCTGGTCGGTGGGTATGGGCGTCGGCTCGGGCATCGCGGCTCTCCTCCTGCACATGCGGCTCTTGGTGCTCGATGCGGAAGCTACCTTCCACTACCGCAGGTAACCAGGGCCGCGACGGGGGCGGTTGCGGCTACCGGCATCATGAGGGCACCAGAACGGCACAGAGGGGGCACACCAATGAGAGCCGTATCGGTCAGCAAGGACATCGACGCCACACCGCAGCAGATCTTCGCCGTACTCCGGGACCCGGCCAGGCACGCCGAGCTGGACGGCTCGGGCATGCTGCGCGGCCGCCCCGAGGGGCCCTCGCCGCTGGGCCCGGGCGACCGGTTCAGCATGGGGATGGCGCAGGGCCGGATCGCGTACCGGTCGGTGAATGTCGTGGTGGAGTACGAGAAGGACCGGCTGATCGCCTGGGAGACCTGGGGCGAGGTGCGCGGCCGGCGGCTCGTCGGCGGGCAGCGCTGGCGCTACGAGCTGAGCGCCGACGGCGGGGGCGCCACCCGCGTCACACACACCTACGACTGGTCGCGCGCCCGCTTCCCCCGTCTTGTCATCGAACTCCCCGGCTACCCCAAGCGGATGGGCCCGGCGATGGCCACGACCCTGGAGCGGCTGGCCTCGGCCGTACGGGGCTGAAGCCCGCCCGCGCCCTACTCCGCCGGCCCGTACCCGCTCAGCAGCTCCACACCCCGCAGCAGCGCCGAGTGGTCGAGGCCGCCGTCGCCGCGGGCCACGGCGGAGGCGATGAGCTGGGCCGCGGCGGCGCCGACCGGCAGGGTCGCGCCGACGCTGCGGGCCGCGTCGGTGACGATGCCCATGTCCTTGTGGTGCAGCTCCAGCTTGAAGCCGGGGGTGAAGTCGCGGGCGAGAAGGTTGTCCTTCTTGCGGTTCAGGACGGTGGAGCCGGCCAGTCCGCCGCCCAGGACGTCCAGGGCGGCCCGCAGATCGACGCCGGACTTCTCCAGGAAGACCACGGCCTCCGCGAGGGCCTGGAGATTGACCGCGACGATCAGCTGGTTGGCGGCCTTGACCGTCTGCCCGGCGCCGTGCGGGCCACAGTGCACCACGGTCGTACCGACCGCGTCGAAGACCGGCCGTGCGGCGTCGAAGTCGGCCCGCTCGCCGCCGACCATGATCGACAGTACGCCCTCGACGGCGCCCGCCTCACCGCCCGATACGGGGGCGTCGAGCACCCGGATGCCCTTGTCGGCGGCGGCCCTGGCGAGGTCGACGGAGGTCTGCGGGGTGATCGAGGAGTGGTCGATCAGCAGGGTGCCGGGGCGGGCGTTCTCCAGGATGCCGTCGGGGCCGTACGCGACCGCCTCGACCTGCGGGGACGCCGGGACCATGGTGATCACGACATCCGCGGCCCGGACCGCCTCGGCGATCGACGCGGCCTTGGTGCCGCCGGCGGCGACCAGCGCGGCCGCCCGGCCGGGGCTGCGGTTCCAGCCGAGCACGGTGTGCCCGGCCTTCGCGAGGTTCACCGCCATCGGGCTGCCCATGATGCCGAGTCCGATGAAACCGATCGTGCTCATTGCGCCACACCCTCCATGTTTCCGCATGATGGATCCTGACTGCCACCATACGAAAGTCGTCGACGGAAGTCATCCCGTGAGGCGCGCGCCGCCGCGTGCCTTACCACCGCCCCAGGCGTACCCCGGCACCCCGCTCCCCCGACACGAAAACGCCGCCGCTCAGCAGGCTGAGCGGCGGCGTCGTCAGGCGGTCGGTGGGATCACTCCCACTCGATGGTGCCCGGCGGCTTGCTGGTGACGTCGAGGACGACGCGGTTCACATCGGCGACCTCGTTGGTGATGCGGGTGGAGATCCGCGCCAGCACGTCGTACGGCATCCGGGTCCAGTCCGCGGTCATCGCGTCCTCGGAGGAGACCGGGCGCAGCACGATCGGGTGGCCGTACGTGCGGCCGTCGCCCTGGACGCCGACGCTGCGGACGTCCGCGAGCAGCACCACCGGGCACTGCCAGATCTCGCGGTCCAGACCGGCCGCGGTCAGCTCCTCGCGGGCGATGGCGTCGGCATCGCGCAGCAGGTCCAGGCGCTCCTTGGTGACCTCACCGACGATCCGGATACCCAGGCCGGGGCCGGGGAACGGCTGGCGGTGGACGATCTCGTCCGGCAGGCCGAGCTCGGTGCCGACCATCCGGACCTCGTCCTTGAACAGCTGGCGCAGCGGCTCGACGAGCTCGAACTCGATGTCGTCGGGCAGACCGCCGACATTGTGGTGCGACTTGATGTTGGCGGTGCCGGTGCCGCCGCCGGACTCGACGATGTCCGGGTAGAGCGTGCCCTGGACCAGGAAGGCGACTTCCTCGCCCTCGGCGCCGGCCTCGGCGACCAGCTCGGCCTGGGCCTGCTCGAAGACGCGGATGAACTCGCGGCCGATGATCTTCCGCTTCTGCTCGGGCTCGCTGACGCCGGCGAGCGCGTTCAGGAAGCGCTCCTCGGCCTCGACGACCTTCAGCTGGACGCCGGTGGCGGCCACGAAGTCCTTCTCGACCTGCTCGGACTCGCCCTTGCGCATCAGACCGTGGTCGACGTAGACGCAGGTCAGCTGGTCGCCGATGGCCTTCTGGACGAGGGCGGCGGCCACGGCGGAGTCGACGCCGCCGGACAGCCCGCAGATCGCGCGCTTGGTGCCGACCTGTGCGCGGATCGCGGCGACCTGCTCCTCGACCACGCTGTGGGTGGTCCAGTTCGGCTCGATGCCCGCGCCGCGGTAGAGGAAGTGCTCCAGGACCTGCTGGCCGTGCGTGGAGTGCATGACCTCGGGGTGGTACTGGACGCCGTAGAGCTTCTTCTCGTCGTTCTCGAAGGCGGCGACCGGCACCACGTCCGTGGACGCGGTGACCGTGAAGCCTTCGGGGGCGGCGGAACAGGCGTCACCGTGCGACATCCACACCGACTGCTCGGCGGGGGTGCCCTCGAAGAGGGTGGAGCTGGGACGGGAGACGGTCAGCGGGGTACGGCCGTACTCACGGGCGCCGGTGTTGTCGACGGTGCCACCGAGGGTGGTGGCCATGAGCTGGAAGCCGTAGCACATGCCGAAGACCGGGACACTGGCCTCGAACAGGGAACGGTCAAGGCTGGGGGCGTCCTCGGCATAGACCGACGACGGCCCGCCGGAGAGAATGATCGCCTTGGGGTTCTTGGCGAGCATCTCCGCCACCGGCATGGTGGACGGCACGATCTCGCTGTAGACCCGGGCCTCACGGACGCGGCGGGCGATGAGCTGGGCGTACTGTGCGCCGAAGTCGACTACGAGGACGACGTCCGGGGCAGCGGCAGGGGGCGCTGATGGCACTTCGGCGGCCTTCCGGCGGTGTGGAGCAGGGGTTGGACTTTCGATTCTAACGGGCTCATACTGAGCGCCATGTCCAAGCAGCTGACCTTCGTCTTTACCTATGGCACCGGCCCGTCCGGCTGCCATGGTCGTGCTGCTTGATCCACTGACAAGCATCTTCCCAGGCGCCCCGGGCCGACAAGGTCCGGGGCGTTCTGCATCTGTCCGGACCCGATCATCGGCTCCGGGGCCACCCACCCCAGGAGAGACGGACATGAGCACCGAGACCAGCATCGCCCCCGCCACGGCCACGACCGACGCCCCCGACACCGGCGCCCGGAGCCCGGAGGCGGCCGGGCTCATCACCGACGCACGGCGCCGGATCGACGATCTCGACGGCCGGATCATCGGCCTCGTACAGGAACGGATGGCCGTCTCGGCCGTCATCCAGCGCGAGCGCCTCACCTCCGGCGGGCGGAGGGTGAACCTCTCCCGCGAGATGGAGATCCTCGCCCACTACCGCGACCAGCTCGGCAAGCCGGGCACCGCGCTGGCGATGACGCTGCTGGAGCTCTCGCGGGGCCAGATCTGAGGCAGGGGCGGGACCGCGGATCCGAGGCAGGGACAGGGCCGTGGAGTGGCCGGTTCCGATCGGTGCTCGGTCGGTTTCGGGGAGCGGTCGGGGCGCATGCCACGAGAGTGTGCGCCCGGCGCAGCTGTTCGGTTGCCGACTCACCCGTACGGCGCGTGACCGGCCGCAGCGAGGCTTCGTTGTTCCCGGTGCCACGCCAGCCAGGCGCGGCCTGCAGGACTACGCGTAGACGCCGCCCCACGGGCGGAAAGCCGGAGCGATGAGACGCCGACCGCTTGCCGCGGTCCGCGTCGTGGGACCTCGTTCCGGTGCCGTGGCCGGTCAGCAGGGGACAGCAGCCCGGTCACATCCGATGGGGTGGTCGGTCCTGGGGACGCCCGGGACCGACCGCATCCGGTCGAAACGGTTGCGCCAGGTGAGGCGTATCCAGGACGATGCTTGACGAACGACGTACCGCACTCGGTAGGGACTTTTGCACTGCCATTGGTCCGAACCACCGCGGGTTCCGCACCATCGAGCACCACCCCATAAGCCAGCGGCGCTACCCCCCCCCAGCGCCGCCCGTCGGTGCCGGCGCTGCCCTGACGCCGGCACCGAAAGCCAAGGGCCCCGTGGCCGTCCGCACCCCCCTCGCGGACGGTATCCGGGGCCCTTCGCTGTGGGGGGGCGCACGCCCGGCGCACGGCTTGCGCGCGGTATGCGCTGTGCGTCTGCTTTGTTCCCGCTGTGTGGCAGCTGTGACGGGCGTCACGGGCAGAATTCCGTCCGAGCGAACAACCTTTTTTGGCCATGGCCGGTCATGTACCTGCAATCGCACGGCCATACCGCGCCCCACCGCGACGGCCCGCCACCAACTTGTGCCGGCCAACGGCACTTTGGACCCCGAGAGGTCTTCTCGATGAAGCTTCGCCGTGCCTTGACGGCTGCCGCCGCGACGGCCGTCATAGCCCCCGCCGCCCTCATGGCGGCCCCCGCCGCGTTTGCGACCGGTACCGACGCCGAGTCCACCGTGAGCGCCGAGCCGACCCCGGGCACCCCCGGTTCGGAGCAGACCGACGGCACCGCCACGCAGCCGGCGACCCCGGACGCCGGTGACGAGACCGCACCGGGCGACACCACGCCGGGCGACGACACCAAGCCCGGCGAGGAGACCGGGAACGGTGACGGCGCCACGCCGACCGCCCCGGCCACCCCGAGCGGCGACACCAAGCCCAGCGGCACCCCGAAGCCCACCACCACGGCCAAGCCCACCGAGCCGGGCGACCCCGGGGACGAGCCGGAGTGCAAGGTCGACGACGCCGCCATCAAGGTCACCGTCGCCAACCTGCCCTCCAAGCTCGTCGCGGGCGGCGGCTGGAAGGGCTTCAGCGTGAAGCTGGCCAACACCACGGACCAGACGCTGGACGAGGTCTACCCGGTCATCTACGCGGTGCCGACCGAGGACATGGACCACCCCAAGTCGCAGCTGGACCTGGAGTACCAGAACCCGGACACCGGCAAGTGGACCTCGTTCGACGAGTGGACCGACGGCCAGTACTTCGGCTGGTTCCAGCTCGACGCGCACCAGACCGCCGAGCTCAAGATGCGGATCCGCGCCGACAAGGGCGCCAAGGCCGGTGACGGCTTCGCACTGGTCGCGGGCGACTACCAGAACAAGGACGGCTCCTGCGGCTGGGCCGAGGAGCAGTGGTACGACTTCACGATCCTGCCCGCCAGCAGCAACCCGGGTGACATCCCGCCGGCCAAGCCCGGCAAGCCCGGCAACAAGCCCGGTACGCAGGGCGGCGAGAAGCCGGTCAACAACACCAAGCCGAAGGGCGGCATGGACAAGCTGCCGGTGACCGGCAACCTCGCCGAGACCGGTGCGTCCTCCGCGCTGCCGACCATCGGCATCGTGGGCGGTGTCGCCATGGTCGTGGGCGCCGGCGCGATCTTCGTCGTCCGCCGTCGTAAGACGGACGGTGCGGCCGCCGCGTAACGGCAGCCGCAGATGAGGAGGGCCGCACCGGGATCGGTGCGGCCCTTCGTCGTGTCCGTCTGCCGGGCGTAACTGCCGTAGCAGGTGCGGGACTTCTCGTCCTATGTGAGGGACTTCTTCGGCGGCACCGGCGGGACGGCCAGGAACGGCAGATTCAGCGCGCCGAACGCCTTCGCGGGGACGGCCGGGCGGACCGGCTCGACCGGCGCCAGCCGCTGATACCCCTGGCTCTGGGCCGGACGCGGGTCCGCCTCGCCCTTGTTGGGCCACAGCGACATCGCGCGCTCGGCCTGTGCGGTGATGGTCAGGGACGGGTTGACGCCGAGGTTGGCGGAGACCGCGGCGCCGTCGACGACCGAGATGCCCGGGTGGCCGTAGAGCCGGTGGTACGGGTCGATCACGCCATGGTCGGCGTCCTCGCCGATCGGGCAGCCGCCCAGGAAGTGCGCGGTCAGCGGCGTGCCCATCAGTTCGCCGACATTGCTGCCGGCGAAGCCGTTGATCTCCTGCGCGAGCAGGGTGGCCGCCTCGGTCGCCTCGGGGATCTGCTCGGGGTTGGGGGCGCCATGGCCCTGGCGGGCGGTGAGCAGGCCCTTTCCTATGCCGTCCGGCTTGCGGTAGGTCGTCAGGGAGTTGTCCAGCGACTGCATCACCAGGCCGATGATGGTGCGCTCGGACCAGCGGCGGTTGGAGAGCGAACGCATCAGCAGCAGCGGGTGCCGTACGCAGTTCGCGGCCCATCGGGTGGCACGCGAGCCGCGGCCGCCGACCGGCACCTGGAGGATGGACAGCGCGCCCATCGCGTTCGAGCCCTTGCCGTAACGGACCGGTTCGATATGGGTGTGGGCGTCGGGGTGGATGGACGAGGTGATCGCGACCCCGCGGGTGAAGTCGGCCTTGGTGCCGTGCCGCTTGCGGTAGCGGCGGTTGTCGGTCTGCGCGCCGACCAGCGCCTCGGAGTTCGTCCGGGTCAGCTCGCCGAGCCGGGCGGAGATGCCGGGGAGCAGTCCGCCGTCCTTCATCTTGTGCAGCAGGGTCTGGGTGCCGTAGGTGCCGGCGGCGATCACGACCCGGCGGGCGGTGAAGGTGCGTCCCCGGCCCTTGCGCTTGTTGTCGGTGGGGAGGGTGGCAAGGGCGAAGCCGCCGCGCGAGTCCTCGGTGACGGTGACGACCGAGGTCATCGGGTGGATGACGGCACCGGCCTGCTCGGCGAGGTGGAGATAGTTCTCGTTGAGGGTGTTCTTGGCGCCGTGCCGGCAGCCGGTCATGCACTCGCCGCACTCCGTACAGGCCTTGCGGGCGGGTCCCTTGCCGCCGAAGTACGGGTCGGGGACCTCGGTGCCCGGCGCCGTCCTCGCACTGCCGTCGGCGTCCTTGCCGTCCCCGAAGAAGACTCCGACCGGGGCGAGATGGAAGGAGTCGCCGACGCCCATCTTCTCGGCGGTCTCCTTGAGGTGGACGTCGGAGGGCGTCATCGTCGGGTTGAGCCGCACCCCCAGCATCCGTTTGGCCTGGTCGTAGTAGGGCGCCAGCTCCGCGTGCCAGTCGGTGATGTGGCCCCACTGCTGGTCCTCGAAGAACTGCTTCGGGGGCACATAGAGGGTGTTGGCGTAGTTGAGCGAGCCGCCGCCGACGCCGGCGCCCGCGAGCACCATGACCTTGCCGAGCAGATGCACCCGCTGGATGCCGTAGCAGCCGAGCGCCGGGGCCCACAGATAGTTGCGGATGTCCCAGGAGTTCTTTGGCAGCGTCTGCCGGGTGAAGCGGCGGCCGGCTTCGAGGACGCCGACGCGATAGCCCTTCTCGGTCAGCCGCAGCGCGGAGACCGAGCCGCCGAAGCCGGAGCCGACGACGATGACGTCATAGTCATAGCCGTCGTCCTGGGCGTCGTGCGCATCGTGGGCGTCCCGGTCGCCGTCCCGGTCCTGATCCCGGGCAGAGTTCTCCTGGGGCACTGGCTCTCCCTGCTGATCTTTTAGCGGAGTCGGAACGCCTTCATCACGCGCAGGCTGCGGGTCATGAACTGTGCGTACTTCTCATCGGTCATCCCGAAGGACGGTGCGAGCGGCATCAGCCGCTGCTGGGCGACGGTCTGCGCCTCGGTGAACTTGAGGATGCCCTCGGAGCCGTGCCGGCGGCCCAGGCCCGAGTCGCCCATGCCTCCCATCGGGGACTGCACGCTGCCGTAGCCGGCGGCGTAGGACTCATTGACGTTGACGGTGCCGGTACGCAGCCGGGCGGCGACCGCGCGGCCGCGGCGGCCGTCCTTGGTCCAGACGCTGGAATTCAGGCCGTACGGCGTGGCGTTGGCGAGCGCCACCGCCTCGTCCTCGTCGCGGAAGCGGTAGATGGAGACGACCGGGCCGAAGGTCTCCTCGCCGCAGACCGCCATCGGGGCCTGGACGCCGTCGAGGATGGTCGGCTCGTAGAAGAGCGGGCCGATGTCGGGGCGGGGGCGGCCGCCGGCGACCAGCTCGGCGCCCTTGGCGACGGCCTCCTCGACATGGCGGGTGACGGTCTCCATCTGGCGCTCGCCGACCAGGGAGCCCATGTCGGCGCCGTAGGCGAGGGCGTTGCCGAGCCGCATCGCCTTCGTACGGGCGGCGAACCGCTGGACGAAGTCGTCGGCGATGGATTCATGGACGTACAGCCGCTCGATGGAGATGCACAGCTGGCCGGCGGAGGAGAAGCAGCCGCGGATCGCTCCGGAGGCGGCCTTCTCCACATCGGCGTCATGGAGCACCAACATGGCGTTCTTGCCGCCGAGTTCGAGGGAGACGCCGACCAGGCGGGCGGCGGCGCCCTGGGCGACCTCGCGGCCCGTACGGGTCGAGCCGGTGAAGGAGACATAGTCGGCGTGCTCGACGACGGCGGGGCCGACGACCGGGCCCTCGCCGATCACGACCTGCCAGACATCCTCCGGCAGCCCGGCCTCGATGAGCTGCTCACGGGCCCACAGCGCGGTCAGCGCGGTCTCCGTGTCGGGCTTCATCACGACGGCGTTGCCCGCGACGAAGGCCGGCAGGGCGTCGCCGACGGAGAGTTCGAAGGGGTAGTTCCAGGGAGCGATCTGCCCGACGACGCCGCGGGGCTGGCGGAGCTCGGTGACCTTGGTGAGGGTCGGCACGACGCCGGTGTGGCCCTTGGGCCTGAGGTAGGCGGGGGCCTTGCGGCCGTAGTGGCGGGCAGCGACGGCCACCGCCTGCACCTCCTCATGAGCGTGCAGCCGCGCCTTGCCCGTCTCCAGCTGGATCAGGTCGAGCACCTCGGCCTGGCGGCGCAGCACCAGGTCGTGGAAGCGGAGCAGGACCGCGGCGCGCTGCTTGACCGGGACCTTGGCCCAGCGCTCCTGGGCGGCGCGGGCGCGTTCGAAGGCGGTGGCGACGTCCTCGGGGGTGGACTCCGGCAGGTCGGCCAGCTTCTCCCCGGTGAACGGGGTGTGGTTGGCGGTGCGGCCTCGGCCGACCACACCGCGGGTGAGCCGGGCGGCGACCTCGGGGGTGACCACGTCCGCGGCGGTGCGGGTGCCTGCCGGGGAGGCCGCGACCGGGTTGCCGTCGGCGGGCGCCGTGGTGGGCGCGGCGGCTTCGGGGGCCTCGGGGGCTTCCGCCGTGGCGGCTTCGGCGTCGGCGGGGGCCTCGTCGGCGGCGATGGGGGCACCTCCCACGCGAGCGGAGTCGAGCGTGGGGGAGGTTCCGGTGTCCTGCGGGTCCGTCATGCGGGCGAGCGTATTCCTCCCCCGGCGCTTTGTGTACCCGGCAGTAATGAGTTTTCACGCGGCGCGCACAATCGTGCCAGTGTTCGCTGGCCGCAAGGGGCCTGGTCTGGGACGACCGGAGGGGCCCGCGCTCACGTCCCGGTCAGCCGGAACGCGTCGAGCGCGGTGTCGAAGTGGCGCTTGGCCTCGGTTTGCGAGCCGAGCGGGGAGGAGATCCACACATCGATCATCCTGCCGCTCTCGTCCCAGCTGAGGTCGTAGGTGTAGCGCGGGCCGCCGTCCTGCGCGCTGCCGTTCCAGACGAACTCCCAGAGACCGGCCTGGAGTCCGTTGTGGGTGGTCTCGGTGACCTGGTTCTGGCGGTAGCCGCGGTAGTTGGCGGGACCCTCGGCGTCCGCCGTGCGCATCGCGCCGATCGGCCCCTGCGGCACCCGCTTCTGCAACTGGACGCCGATCCGGAACCGCTTGCCCTGGGAGTAGTAGTAGACCCGGTCGTTCTCGTACGACCGGGTGAAGCCCTCCGGTACGGCGAGCGCGAAGCCGGCCGGGTCGCGGACGAAGCGGTAGCCGGCCGGGACCCGGGCGGTGCCGCCCGGGGAGGGCGACGCGGTGACCTCGGCGGTCGGGTGCGCTGCGCCGTGGCGGCCGCCCCCGGTCGGCTTCGCGTCCGAGGCCTGCTGGGACCGGCTCGGGCGGCCGTTCCGGCCGCTGTCGTCGTCGGTGCCGCTCCCGTTCATCAGGAGGGCCGCGATACCCGCTCCCGCGCCGCCGATCACCACCGCCGCGAGCGCGACCAGCAGGACGGTGCGGGTACGGCCGGTGTGCGGGCGGGCCGCCGCGGCCAGCGCCCGGTCGTCGAGCGCGTCGCGGATCGGCATGCCCGGGGTGCGGCCGCCCGTACGGCCA
The DNA here is from genome assembly GCF_003389455.1 of Streptomyces inhibens. GTDB lineage: Bacteria > Actinomycetota > Actinomycetes > Streptomycetales > Streptomycetaceae > Streptomyces > Streptomyces inhibens. Next base: position 12,310 of record NZ_QUAC01000129.1, read on the forward strand.
CCGGGCCGTCCGGCGCCATGTCCGACGGGCGGACGGCCGGGTACGGCCGGGGC
>NZ_QUAC01000130.1 GCF_003389455.1 Streptomyces inhibens
CGTAACCCCGCGGCTCGCGCCCGGGTCAGCCGGACGCGGCGGACAGGAGCACGTCGACGAGCCTGTCCGCCGCGTCCGGCCGGCCGTGCACCCGGGCCCGCTCCGCCATCGCGGCCCGTCGCGCCGGGTCGGTCAACAGCGGGGAGAGAGCGTCTTGCAGTCGCTCCGCGGTGACGTCCCCGAGCAGCGCGACGGCCGCGCCCGTCTCCTCCAGGTGCCGCGCATTGTGCGCCTGCTCATTCCCTGCCGAGGATGCGAGCGGCACGAATACGGCCGGCTTGCCGAGGGCGGTGAGTTCAGCGAGCGTGCCGGCGCCGCTACGGGAGACCATGACGTCGGCGAGCGCCAGGACGTCGGGGAGCTCCGGGCCGACAAACGGGGTGAGGTAGTAGCGGCCCGCGAGCTCGGCGGGCAGCGCCGCCGTGTGCCCGCGCAGAGCCTCGACGTTCGCCGGCCCGCACTGGTGCACCACGTTCGCGCGCTCCAGCAGCCACGGCAGGGCGTCCCGGATCGCGTCGTTGATCTGCTGGGCACCCTGGGCACCGCCGGTGACGTAGAGGGTCGGGAGCCGCCGGTCGAAGCCGGTCACCCCCAGCGTCGCGACCGCCCTGTCCGCATGCCCCGTCAGCACCTCCGGCCGCACCGGGTTACCGGTGACGACCGCGGAGGAGCGCACGGACTCCGGCAGAAGCGGCAATGTCGACTCCGACGACACGGCGATACGCGCCGCCGAGCCCGCCAGCTTCCGGTTCGCCAGCCCGAGGCGCACCGTCTGCTCGTGCAGAACCAGCGGGCGCCGGCACATGCGCGCGGCGAGCCCGGCAGGGACGGCAACGTACCCGCCCGTGGCCAGCACGACATCCGGCCGGAACTCGCTGATGATCTTCCGCGCCTGGGCGACACCGAGCGGCACCCGCGCCATGTCCTTGACGTTGGCCGGGCTGACCATCTTGAGCGGGTTCGCGGCGCGGCGAATCTTGCCCGTCGCGACTGTCTTGAAGGGGATGCCCTCGGCCGGGGCGACGCGTGCCTCCAGCCCATCAGGGGTGCCGATCCAGAGCACGTCGAGCGCGCGGCCGTCCGCCGCCAACCGGGCCTGCAACGTGCGGACCGCGGTCAAGGCGGGGTAGGTGTGGCCACCGGTACCTCCCCCCGTGACGATCAGGCGGAAGGTGCGCGGGAGACCGGAAGCAGGTTCGTTCACGCCGCGCACCCTACTGGCCCCCGGCCCCCGACGGCCGTCCCGACCTGGTTTTGGCGGCCCTTACGGCGTTACGCGGACGACACGCGTCGCTTCAGCCATCGCCAGTTGCCACGGATAGCCCTCCGGGCGTCCCTTGCCCGGCTCGTTCGGCTCGAAGCCGCCGGGCCCGTACAACACCGATACGCCGGCGCCACGCAGCGTTGCCACTGACTGGTCGAACTGCGGATGTTGCACGTATGCGGTGTTCACGCACGGCATCGCAACCGTCGGAATGCCTTTGCCGATGCCCTCGGCAACCACTCCGACCACGAAGTGGTGTGTCAACCCGAGCGCCCATGCGTTGATCGAATTGAAGGTGACCGGCGCGAACACGATGACGTTCGCTGGAGGCCACACATCAGGCTCGGCCGGTTGCTTGTACTCGGATCGGACCGGGTGCCCTGTCAGCTCTCCCAGCAGTGGCACCTCGCTGTCGAGCCACCTGGCCGCTGTGGGAGTCAATCCGACACATACGTCGAATCCAGCTGTCCGGGCGCTGCGGGCCACGTCGGCAAACTGCTGGACGGGCGGGGCGGCGGACCCGAACAGATAGAGCACGGGACGATTCATCACGCCATCCCACCACAGCCAACTGCCTTTGAACCGTGTGCATCAGGAGCGGAGCGTTCACCGGTGCTCCCCGCATGGGTACCGTTCCGAATGGCTGCAAGGGACTGGAGAGCAGTATGCCTTCACTGCACGATGACCACACGGGCGCACGCATCGCCCACACGCGCAAGGTCCGACGCTTGACCCAACGCGAGTTGGCCGACCTCTCACACGTCTCGTACAGCACGTTGACCAAAGTGGAGCAGGGAGTCCTGCCCGCAAGCCCTTCGGTGCTCGGTGTGTTGGCCCGTGCCCTTTCGGTGCCGGTGACGGAACTGACAGGGCAGCCTTACCTCGAAGAACTCCGCCAGGACCAGCTGGACGGCCTGATCAACCCCATTCGCGAGGCACTGAATATCTACGACCTCGGCCCCGACCCGGACGTATCCCCGCGCACGGTGGAGGAGTTGGAGGTCCATGCCGATCGGCTGTGCGCCATGGTGCGTGCAACGAACATCAAGCAGGCCGCCGCCGAACTTCCTGGCTTGATCCACGAGGCCACGACGACGGCCCACCTGAATGCCACGGACAGAAACTGGCGGCTGCTGGCGAGCGCATACCGCACCGCGTATGACGTGACGGCGAAACTGGGGTTCTCCGACCTGGGCATGGTGGCGCTTGACCGGATGGGCTGGTCGGCCGAGCGTGCCTCGGATGCGGTGCTCAGTGGAGTGCGTCAGTACATGCGTGGTGTGGCCTACCTGCGGGCGGGCGACTACCGCACCGGGAAGCGGCTGGTCCGGCTTGGCCTGACCGACCTGGATCAGGCAGCTCCTGGGCGTGTGCTTGACGCAGTAACTGGACAACTGCACCTGGGAGCCGCCGTTCTGGCGGGCCGCGACAAGGACAGGGATACCGCGGAGGGGCACCTTGGTGAGGCTCAGCGCATCGCGGAGCGGATCGGTCCGGCGGAGAAGGTCCACTGGCTGTCATTCGGGCCGACCAACGTGGGAGTTCACCGGGTCAGCGTGCTCGCAGAGCTGGACCTCTACCTGGAGGCGGTGCAGTCCGCGCAAGAGATCGCGATTCCGGACGGATGGCCCCCGTCCCGGCTGGCGCACCACCATGCCGAGGTAGCGCGAGCACAGATGTGGGCGGGACGCACGGACGCGGCATTCAAGAGCCTGCTGAAGGCCCGCAAAGTCGCCCCGCAGCAGACGCGGTACCACCCCACGGTGCGAGAGACGTACGCCGGTCTGGACTCAGCCAGGCGCAGGATGCCTGACACCTTCAGCAACTATGGCTCGTGGCTACGCATGTGACGTTCTGAAAGCCCATGGCCGGAGCTATCAGCGATGACTGATAGTTCCGGCCTTCTGCTGTCGGCACGCTGAGAGGGTCAGAAGACCCCCGCGACCGTCTTGGGACGGCCCGGGGGCATGACCAACCTGAGGAAAGCAGGTCGACATGCCGAACTGTATCGCCCGGATCTTCGAGTTGCTGTTGCGGCTGTTATTGCCCGCGCCGGGGCGTCATCGGTCGGAGGGTGCGTACCCGTACGTGTCCATGCCGCCGCGTACGGATCGGCCGCCCGTACGGTCGCGGCTGGTGCGCGTACAGATGGTGCGGGGCGAGGACACCGTCATGGTGCGCCCGTACGTCGGTTACCGGCCGACGCGCGGGGCGGAGGTGGCCGCGCGATGAGCGATTCGCAGACGACCACTCGCCTGCTGCCGTGGACGACCCCTGAGGGGAAGACCTGCTTCCTTGTGAGCGACGGCAAGGGGGCGGGCGGCCTCTCCCGTGTCGTGGACCGCATCGAAGCGGTCCAGCTCGACATGGCGGACGGGCTCCTCGATCACGCGGAGGACATGCTCAGTGACAACAAGGTGACAGAGAGAGAACTCCGCTTTCTCGGACACCAGTTGAGCGCCGCACTGCGAGACGTACATCGCGTCGCGCAGAGCAGAGGTGCGCGGCTGAGCCGGTGAGCCTGAGCGGTCCGGGTGGGTAGCAAGCACAGGGAACCACCAACTGAATGAAGGAGAGGAGCACGGGATGCGCATGCAGATCATCACCGCTGCCGATGGCGGGCAGCAGGGCGGAGGAGGAGACGGCGGGGACGGGCACCCCGGCCAGCCCTGGACGCCGCCTCCGCCGCCGCCCCCGGACGGTGACATGCCGCCCGGCGACGGGACGCACCGCAAGTGAGGCTCAACTCTCGGCAGGAGCACCGCGCCAGTGACGAGCTGGTGCGGTCCCTCCTCGAAGCAGGAGCCCTGACGCCAGATTGGGCGGAGACGTTCAGAGTCGTTCCGCGATCGATGTTCCTGCCGGATCTCGTCTGGGCTCACGACATGGCGACCGGCCGAAGTGTGTCCGTCTCCCGGAGCAACGACCCCGCAGGGTGGGAGCGGGCCGCGTACGCGAACGTCCCGCTCGTCACCCAGTGGGACGACGGGCAGCACACGGGTAGCGAGCCTGGGGCCGTGCCGACCAGTTCGGCGAGCATGCCGTCAGTCGTGGCCGCGATGCTGCGCGATCTGGACGTGAGCGACGGTATGCGGGTGCTCGAAGTCGGCACCGGCACGGGGTGGAACGCCGGACTCCTCGCTCACCGGCTGGGCGGCGGGAACGTGGTCAGCGTCGAGATCGACGAGGCGGTGACCGATCAAGCCCGAGGAGCGTTGCTGCGCGCCGGACTCCACCCCGAGACAGTCCACGGGGACGGTGGGGCCGGGTGGCCGGACAGGGCGCCGTATGACCGGTTGATCGTCACGGCAGGGGTGCGAGCCGTTCCGCCGCGTTGGTTGGAGCAGTCACGGCCGGGCGGGGTCATCCTTGTCCCCTGGGGCACCCACTACAGCGACCAGGACGCACTTGTCCGGTTGACCGTGCGGGAGGACGGCTCCGCGTCGGGTCCGTTCCTGCGCATGGTCGAGTTCATGAAGCTGCGGGATCAGCGCTTGGACTGGAACCTGTTCAGGGAGCACGTTCCGGAGTTCCCCGGCGACGCCGACGTCTCCCGTACGACGGTCGCTCTGACGGACCTGGGGGACCGCTACGAGCCCGCACGGTTCGTCATGGGGCTGTGTGTGCCCGACTGTGCCCAGGTCATCAACAGGTCGGACGGGGGGACTGCGAAGGCGTGGTTCTTCGATCTGACGAGCCGGTCATGGGCCGCCGCCGTGTTCCGCGGCGGCGAGCCGGACGCCACGGTCTACCAGTCGGGGCCGCGTCGCCTGTGGGACGAAGTAGAGGCGGCCCACCGATGGTGGGTCGGCCGGGGCGAGCCGGACCACACCCGGTTCGGTCTCACCGTCACGCCGGAGGGACAGCGGGTGTGGCTGGACGACCCGGCCGACTCCTGGGCCGTGTGACTGTGGGATCTCAGATTGGCTGGCCGAATCTCACGGCCGGTGGCCATTCCGTGGCCGATCGGCCACGGAACTTAGACTGGCTGGGCAGCCTGTTCACTCGTTGGAGTGAGCCACACGTGGGACAGGTTCTCCATGGACAGTGTCTTGGTGGCGCGGCCTTTCTGCCACTGGTCCGTGCTGGGAGTACGCACGAACCTTTCTGCCGTCACGGTCAGTGTTCGTCGTCGAGATGATGAAGCTGTTGAGGGCCTGGGGTGGTCAGCTGCTTCGCTTGACCTGTTGCGCTCAGCCGCTCCGTGGCGGACGCCCCGCTGGGTGCCAGCCGCTGTGTGATCCGGTCGAACAAGTCCGTCAGCGGCGCACCGACGTCCTGGCCGAACTCAGTCAGCCCGTAGGTGACTTGGGGTGGCGTCGTCGGCTCGACCTTCCGCCAGACCAGGTCGTCCTGGACCAGTGCGCGCAGTGTCTGAGCGAGCATCTTCTCGCTGATGCCCTGGATGCTGTCGCGCAGCTCGTAAAACCGAAGGTCGGTGCTCCGCAAGGAGATCAGCACCCAGATACCCCACCTGCTGGTCACGTGGTCGACCACGTCGCGCGCAGGGCAGTCGGTGTGAAACACCTCATACCGATTGCCCGCCTCGGCCTGCGTCAGCTGCGCACCTTCCCTCATGTCCGGAGCTTACCTCTGGGTATGTTCTTACGAAAAGTAAGCCTGCCTCCTAGCGTCAATTGCCGCAGTGCACAACGGACTAGGAGCTGAACATGATCGTGGTGACCGGGGCTACCGGGAATGTGGGCCAGCCTTTGACGCAAGCCCTGGCCAAGGCGGGCGAGCGGGTGACGGCGGTGTCACGGCATGCGGCGGCAATGCCGGACGGGGTCCGGCACGTGCCGGCTGACTTGGCCGAGCCGCAGGGCCTCACCCCCGCTTTGGACGGGGCGAAGGCGCTGTTCCTCCTGCTGTCCGGCGACCTGCACGCCCCCGAAGCCAGGCCGACCGACATTATCGACCTGGCTGCTGCCAGCGGGGTCCGCCGAGTCGTCCTGCTGTCTTCGCAGGGCGTGGCGACCAGGCCGCTCGGCCCGTCGCGGATCGCGATGCGCGCGGTGGAGGACGCGTTGAGAGAGTCCGGCCTGGACTGGGCCGTCCTACGACCGGGCGGCTTCGCCTCCAACGCCTTGGCGTGGGCGGAGTCCGTCCGCACGCAAGGGACGGTCGCCGCACCCTTCGGCGATGTCGGGGTTCCGATCGTCGACCCGGCGGACATCGCCGAGGTCGCGGCGGCCTGCCTGCTGGACGACCGGCACACCGGCGGAATCTTCGAGCTGACCGGGCCCGAGGTGATCACGCCCCGTCAGCAGTCGGAGGCCATCGCCGCCGCGCTCGGCTCGCCGGTGCGATTCCACGAACTCACCCGCGAGGAGGCCAAAGCCGCGATGACCCAGTTCGTGCCGCCGGAGCTCGCCGACGACACCCTGGACATCATCTCCGCCCCGAACCCCGCCGAACTGCGGATCAGCTCGGACGTGGAACGAGTCCTCGGTCGCGCTCCGCGCCCCTTCAACAACTGGGTCGCCCGTAGCATCGCCGCCTTTCGCTGAGGCACAACTCAGCTGAAGCGCCCGGGCAGCCTCGTGCGACTACGGCCGCACGGGGCGGCCCCGTAGCGTCACCGCCCACCACCATCCAAAACTCAAGAGCCGGAGCGACCTGACAGGGGCCTACTGGTCTCCTGCGCCGGAGATCCGTTGGCAGGAGCGGGCGAGGGAGTCGAGGATCGCATCGGCTGTTTCGGTCCAGGTGAACGGGGTCGAGTTCTCGTTCCACTGGCTTTACCCAGGCGCGGACGTCAGATTCCAGGGAGAGGGGCGATGTCCTGTGGATGGCCTTCTGCGGGCCAGCCGCCTGCTCCTCGTGGCCGGTCCGGAGATTCGGACGCAACCGTGAGACTGGCTGGCTTGGACACGGCGTGAGACACCGGGGCCAGCCGCAGCTCACAGCCTCTGAATAGGACACGAACCGCGAGAACCTACAGTGACGAACTGAACCGGCCCCGTCCGTGCGCTGTCCTCCGTGGCGTGGTGGGCGGGGCTTCCGCAGGCTCTGACCAGCCGCTGTGCCCCAGAGCTCGCCCTTACCCGGGATTCACCGCGCGGCCTTCGTTCCCGTGGAGGCGTCGAGCCGGGAGACAAGCCGCAGGGTTCGTTCGGCTCAGCCGGACCCCTCAGCCCAGCCCCGCCGCATCCAGCAGATAGGCGGTCAGCGGGTCGTAGTAGCGCGGGCTCAGGACATGGTCGTCCAGGGGGATCGTCACCTGTAGCGTGCCCTCGGCCTCGGCCAGGAACAGTGCCGGGTCGTTGGAGTCCGCGAAGCCCACCGCCTCGATGCCGCGCTGGGCCGCGCAGCCCGCCCAGCCGTGGTCGGCCATCACCAGATCCGGCTGCGGCCGGCCCTCGCGCTCCAGACCGTCCAGGATCGCGGCCATCGGCTCGGGGGAGTGGGTGTGCCACAGTGTCGCACCGCGCTCCAGCACCGCCACATCGGCGAACTGGAAGACCATGCCGTCATCCGCCCGCAGCCCGTCCGGGATGACGACGATCTCGCAGCCCTGCGCCCGCAGCGCCTGTGCCGTCGCGCGGTGCACATCGAGCAGCCCGCCCGGGTGGCCGGTCGCGAACAGCACCCGCTGCCGGTCGGCGGCCGCCTTGCGCAGCACCGCCGCCGTACGGTCCAGCGCGTCCACCGTCAGCTCCGGGTCGATGGTGTCCTGCCCCTGCCGGTGGTGCGGATCGTCGCTCACCCCGCAGCGCTCCGCCATCACGGCCAGCACATCCTGCTCGTCCGCCCAGCGGTCGCCGAACTCCAGGCCGAACCAGTAGTAGCGGTCGCCGTTGGCGAGTCTGCGGTAGTGGGAGAGGTTGTTCTCGCGGGGAGTGGCGACGTCACCGGCGATCCGGGTCCGTACGAGATGATCGACGAGTTCGGCGCGCGTGGGGGCGGCGGCTGCAGAGGCTATCGGCATAGCGCCATTGTGCCCGGACGCCTGTTCCGGGGCGGGGGAGTTCCGCAGCCCGGACACGGGAGTGCGGATGCCGGTGCGGGGACTCCGCGGCGCGGACATCCACGGCCGGCGGACACCGCGGCGCGGGCATCTACCGGCCCGCTGGACAAAATGTCGAATGCCCATAGCCAGTCCTCACGGAAATGTCCATGGGCCACACCGGCGGATGTCCCTACTCTCCCCCTTATGACCACCGCAGCCAGCGCATCCAACGAGCCCGTGGGCCCCGTCGACTCCTCCCGCATCCCGCGCTACGCCGGGCCGGCGACCTTCGCCCGTCTGCCCCGCCTCGACGAGGTCGGCGGCCGGGCCGATGTGGCCGTCGTCGGTGTCCCCTTCGACAGCGGCGTCTCCTACCGCCCCGGCGCCCGCTTCGGTGGCAACGCCATCCGCGAGGCCTCCCGCCTTCTGCGCCCGTACAACCCGGCCCAGGACGCCTCCCCGTTCGCGCTCGCGCAGGTCGCCGACGCCGGTGACATCGCTGCGAACCCCTTCAACATCAATGAGGCCGTGGAGACGGTCGAGGCCGCCGCGGACGACCTGCTCGCCTCCGGTGCCCGCATGATGACCCTCGGTGGCGACCACACCATCGCCCTGCCCCTGCTCCGCTCGGTCGCCAAGAAGCACGGCCCGGTCGCCCTGCTGCACTTCGACGCCCACCTGGACACCTGGGACACGTACTTCGGCGCCGAGTACACCCACGGCACCCCCTTCCGCCGCGCCGTCGAGGAAGGCATCCTCGACACCTCCGCGCTCTCCCACGTCGGCACCCGCGGTCCGCTGTACGGCAAGAAGGACCTCGACGACGACGAGAAGATGGGCTTCGGCATCGTCACCTCCGCGGACGTCATGCGCCGCGGCGTCGACGAGGTCGCCGACCAGCTGCGCCAGCGCATCGGCGACCGCCCGCTCTACATCTCCATCGACATCGACGTGCTGGACCCGGCCCACGCCCCCGGCACCGGCACGCCCGAGGCCGGCGGACTCACCTCCCGCGAACTCCTGGAGATCCTGCGCGGGCTGGCCTCCTGCAACCTGGTCTCGGCCGATGTCGTCGAGGTCGCCCCGGCGTACGACCATGCGGAGATCACCTGCGTGGCCGCCTCCCACACGGCGTACGAGCTGACGACGATCATGTCCCGGCAGATCGCGGCCGGCCGGCAGGGTCAGTAGGGCCAGTAGAGCCAGTAGGGCCAATAGGCACCGCGCCCGGGGTGTGCGGTCGATGGCCGGTACCCGGGCGAGGACCGGCCCCGCACGACGCCCGGCCCGCCACGGATTCCGTGGCGGGCCGGTCGTCGTCGGCGCCTCGGGTCAGGTGTTGGGCGCCTTGAAGCTGGTGATCAGCTGGCTCTGTGCCTCGGCGTTGGCCACGTGCTGCTTCATCAGCGACTCGTTGAAGTCCTCGTCGGCCTGGTGGTTGTCGGCCATGGTGTTCAGGGCGCCGCCGATCTCCTGGAGCTTGGCGGCCAGATGTCCCATCGACTCGTACATACCGTCGCGCAGGCCCTCGTAGACCACGCCGAACTTCTCGCCGATCTCGTCATCGCCCCACGGCGGGGTGTCCTGGCCCTCCAGGCCGGTCAGCGTGTTCTTCAGTTTCTCCACCTGGGTCTGGTAGCGCTGTCCGACGTTGGTGAAGTCCTTGCCCCCGCTTTTCAGCGACGGGATGTCCGCCTGCAGTCCGTCTCCGGCCACAACTTCCCCCGATCAGGGTGCCCGTGGTGTCGTATGGCACAGCGTCCAGCAAAGTTTAGGCACGCTCGCCCGTATTGCCTCAAGGTGTGGACTGTCACAAGGCCGTCACCGATGGCGGGGAGCGCGGGATTCCCGCCCTCCCCGCCCAAGTTGCTGAGAACAGGGCGCATTTGGCGATACGTCAGGATGCCGGCACTCACGCCTGGGGGGCGGCGCCGTCTCGGTCGAGGGAGGAGCCGTCCCGGTCGAGGGAGCGGAGGGCGAACCACAGCTCCATGCGGACGTCGGGGTCGTCCAGATCGGCGTCGAGAAGCCCGGCGATACGGGCGATGCGCTGGCGGACGGTATTGCGGTGGATGCCCAGGGCCGTCGCCGTACGGTCCCAACTTCCGTGCAGCGAGAGCCAGTTGTGGAGGGTGGCGAGGAGGGGCGGGGAGTCGGCCAGCGGGGCGAGCAGGGCTTGGGCGTGCTGCCGGGCGTCCGCGGGGGCGACGAGGGAGGCGATGCCGTGGGGGCCCGGGGCGCGATGGCGTACGAGGGAGGTGCGGCGGGCCAGGGCGCGGCGCAGAGCGGTGGCGGCGTGCCGGTCGGCGGCCGGCAGCTCCTCGACCGGGACGGGTTCGCTGACGCCGAGCGTCCAGCCGGGGTGCGCGGTGACCTTGCGGCCGGCCGGGACCAGGGCCCGTAGGACGGGGGCCGTCGCCGCCCCGGCGTCCGGCTCCGAGGCGATGAGCGAGGTGCCGAGGGCGGCGGCCAGCGCGGTCGGCGACTCCGTCGTGTCGCGGCGCCGCTCGGCGTGTACGACGGTCCAGAGCGGCGGCCCGAGGAGCGCGGCGACCTCGGCCGGGCGGGCGCCGAGGAGCAGGCGGACCAGGGCCGCGGAGTGCTCGGCCTCGGCCGGGCCGCGGTCGGCGGCCGGGCCGGTGATCAGGGAGAGAAGTACGGCGGCGACGCCCGCGATGGCATGCGCGGGCGGGTCGTTCGGGTCCGCGGCGACCACCAGGGCGAGCGCCGGGCGGCGGGGGTCGCGCCCCGTCAGGGCGTATGCGGACAGCTGTGTGCCGGGGAGCGTATCGGTGGCCGAGGACGGGCCGCCGGCGCCGACGACCTGCGCGAGCCGGTCGGCCGCGGCCCGGACGGCGGCGGTGGG
>NZ_QUAC01000136.1 GCF_003389455.1 Streptomyces inhibens
GCCCCCGCCGGCCGCCCCGCCGACCCCGGCCCGGTCGTGCTGCCGCCTCCGCCGCCGCCCGCCGTGGACAACGGTGCCCGCCCGCGGCTGCCCCGGCGGCGCAAGCAGACGCACCTCGTCCCCGAGCTGCGCGGCGACCCGATCCTGCCGTCCGCGACGCCCCGTACGGGCCCGGAGCCCGAGCACGACCCCGGTCTGATGGCTGCCTTCCGGCGCGGTTTCAGCCTCGCCGACGACAGCTACTCCGCCGGCACCAACGGCACCAGCCTGGCCCAGAGCGGCGACACCAGCAGCCTGGGCGGCAACGACCTGCTCTACGACCGTGACCACGACGCCCCGATGGCCCGCCCCCGAGGAGACGACCGCAACCATGGTGAGTGATGTGCGTGCGCAGGCACATTCGCAGCTGCAGGGAGGCCAGCACACCGATCTGTCCTGGCTGCTGACCGGGCTCGTACAGCGTGTGCCGCACGCCCGGAGCGCGCTCCTGCTGTCCTCGGACGGCCTTGTCAAGGCCGCCCATGGCTTCGACCCGGACAGCGCCGACCACATGGCGGCCCTGTCCTCCGGCCTGTACTCCCTCGCCCGCAGCGCCGGTGTGCGCTTCGGTGACGGCGACGACGTCCTACAGGTCGTCGTCGAGCTGGAATCCACCTTCCTGTTCGTCTCCACCGCCGGATCGGGCGCCTGTCTGGCCGTGCTCGCCGGGCGCGAAGCCGATGTGGCGGTGCTGGGCTACGAGATGTCGATGCTGGTCAAAAGCGTCCGCTCGTATCTGTCCACCCCCGCGCGTCAACAAGCGCCCGCGGGCGGTCGTTGACCATGACCGTGCGTCGCCGACGGCGGCAGGGCGGGGAACCGTGGTACGACGACGCGGCGGGCCGGCTGGTCCGCCCGTACACCATCAGCAACGGCCGGACCCGTCCGACGGCGCACTTCGACCTGCTGACCATGGTGATGGCCACCGGCCGCCGGCCCGTCGCCTGCCAGGGCCCCGACTACGCCCAGGTGCTGGGGCTGTGCGGCGGGCCCGTCTCGGTCGCCGAGATCGCCGCCCACATACGGCTGCCCGCCGTGGTCACCAAAGTGCTCCTCGCCGACCTCGTCGACTGCGGGGCGCTCACCGCGCGGGCCCCCGCGGCCGTTTCGGCAGGGGCCGCGTCCCGTACCGACCGAGCCCTGCTGGAGGCGGTGCTGAATGGACTTCGCAAACGACTGTGACCCCCGACCCCAGGGGGATCCCTCGCCCGACCTCTTTCCCGCCGCGCTCAAAATCCTGGTCGCGGGCGGTTTCGGGGTCGGCAAGACGACCTTCGTCGGAGCGGTGAGCGAGATCGAGCCGCTCAGTACGGAAGAGCTCCTCACCCAGATCAGCGTCGACACCGACGATCTGGCGGGCGTCGAGGACAAGAACACCACGACCGTCGCCATGGATTTCGGACGGATCACCCTCACCCCCGAGCACATCCTCTATCTCTTCGGGACGCCGGGGCAGCAGCGCTTCTGGTTCATGTGGGACGAGCTGTCCAACGGTGCGCTCGGTGCGGTCATCCTCGCCGATACCCGGCGCCTGGACCAGTGCTTCGCGGCCGTCGACTTCTTCGAGCGGCGCGGCATCCAATTCATCGTCGCCGTCAATGAGTTCGACGGCTCCTACCACTACGACCCGGACGAGGTCCGCAGTGCCATAGACCTCGATCCGGACATCCCCGTCGTGCTCTGCGACGCCCGCCGGTGCAGCTCGGCCACCCACATCCTGGTTTCGCTCGTCCAGCATCTGCTCACCCCTGCCCTCGCCGCGACCCCGGAGCTGCCATGAACCACCCCGCCTCCCGCGTCCCGTACATGTCCTTCGATCCGACGCGTCATCTGCTGATCACCCCTCAGGACGACGAGGCCCCGGCGCGTGCCGCCCGGCTGCGCGCCCTGGGTATCGGCGACTCCCCGCTGCCGGCCTTCGACGAGTTCGCGCGCAAGCTCGCCCGGACCACCCGGGCGCCGTATTCGATGGTCAATTTCATCGACGAGCGCCGGCAGTACTTCGCCGGTCTCTACACGCCCGCCCAGGACCAGGCCGTCGAGCTGGGACCGGCGCCCGCCAGCGCCCAGCCGGGCCGGGTGATGGACCGGGACCACGGCTACTGCCCGCATGTCATCGTCCGCCGCAAGGCCCTGGTCCTCGAAGACGTCTGCGACTATCCGCGGTTCGCCGGCAATCCCGTCGTCGACGAGATCGGTATCCGCTCCTACCTCGGCGCGCCGCTGATCGACCGTACGGGCATGGCGCTGGGCACCGTCTGCGTCGTGGATCTTGAACCGCGCCCCTGGGGGCGGGAGGGCCTGGAGACCATCAAGTCGATGGCCGCCGAACTCGTCGAGCAGATCCATCAGATGGAGCAGCGGCAGAGCGGCGTCTCCTGACCTGACCTGACCGCCCCGGGCCGGGCGGCAGGCCCGGAGCCGTGGCACCGGCGGGATGCCGGTGGCCGCGGCTCCGGGTCAGGGCCCGTCGCTCACCTCGGACGGGCGAATCGCGAGCGCTGGCGGGCCGGACCGGTGCGCTGGCCCGGCACCGTCGCCGTGGATGTCTCGCCCACCGCACCGGCCCCGTCGTCCGCCGTGGTGTCGTCCTCCTCCGGCCACTCCGACGGCTCCAGCCGCAGCAGATCGGCGAGCCGGGTGGACCACTCGCCCTTCGCCCGGCCCAGGGCGAGTTCGCCCAGCCGCAGCAGCTGGATGTCGGAGGTGCCGGCCGGCGCGAAGATGTGGTGGGCGTCGCGCAGGAAGCGCTCCACCGGCCGGTCGGTGAACAGCCCGCACGCGGCGTGGATGTCCATCGCATCGCGCGCCGACTCCAGCGCCGACTCCACATTGACCAGCTTGGCGTTCATCAACTCCGCATCGCACGGCAGCCCTTGGTCCAGCAGATGGACCGCGTGATACGCGGACAGGCGGGCCAGCAGCAGCCGTGACTGGATGCGTCCGAGCTTCAGCTTGATGTTGCCGAGGTCGGCCAGGGGTCTGCCGTAGCGCTGCCGTTCGGCGCAGAACTTCGTCGTCTCGTCCAGCACCGCCTGATGGATGCCCAGCGATACGGCGGTCAGATTCGGCCGGCCGTACAGCACGCTGGAGGAGTACGCCACGGACAGTCCGTCGCCCTCGCGGCCCAGCAGATTCGCCGCCGGGACCCGGCAGTTGTCGAAGAACAGCTCGCCGAAGCTGAAGCCGTGCAGGCCCATCGCGGGCTGCTGCGGCCCGACCCGGAAGCCGGGGCTGTCGGATTCGACGAGAAAGGCCGACAGGCCCTTGGAGCCCTCGCCGGTGCGGACGACCACACCGTGCAGATCGCCGACGTGGCTGTTGCCCACGTAAATCTTGTGGCCGTTGAGGACGTAATCGTCGCCGTCGCGGACCGCGGTGGAGGACATGCCCAGGACATGGCCGCCGGACTGCGGTTCGGTGACGGCGATGGTCGGCAGGCAGTCACCGGACGCTATGGCCGGCAGCCAGGTCTTCTTCTGCTCCTCGTTGCCGAAGTGGACGATCTTCGCGACGCCCAGCTGGGACGCCTGCACCATGGCGCCCATCGCGGCGCTGACCCGCGAGAGTTCCTCGATGATGAGGGTCTTGGCGACATGTCCGGCGCCCATTCCGCCGTAGGCGCGATGTACGGTCGCGCCGATCCATCCTTGGCGGGCGATCCGACGCGAAAGGTCGTGGCAAACGGTACGGCTCGCCTCCATCTCCGCGATCCGGGGGCGGACCTCGCGCTCGGCGAAGTCCCGCACCTGGTGCCGGAGTGCCTCATGTCGCTGGTCGGTGAAGTAGCGATGCAAGACGAGCCCTCCTTTGCGATCTTTGCCGCGCCGGTCGCGCCCCGTCTCGGGACGGCACCGGCGGTGCCGTCTGCGCTGAACGTTCCGGAACGTGATCTGTCCCTTACCGCGTGCAATACCCGTTGGCATACCTACTGCGGGGCGCATAAAACATCAACTGGGGGCATTCATGCGATGAGTTGAAGTGCGACGAATATTCGCACCACCCCCGTTCGGCGAACACATGTGGCGCGGTTCCCAGACCCTCGGAACCGCGCCACCCCCTGCCACCCCACCCCGCCGCGGTGAGGGCGCTGCGCGTCAGTGCGAGACGTCGCAGCAGGACTCACGGCGCTGCTGCCGGCCCACCTCCAGCCAGTCGGCATCGGACGACCGCAGTGCGCGGGTCGCGGGCGCGGGGAAGGAGCCGACCAGCTCACGCTGCTCGAAGAGCCGTCCGCCGCGCAGCACCGCCGAGGTCCGCACCAGCGCGTCGAAGTCCGTGAACGGATCGCCGTCCACCAAGGTCATATCGCCGAGCTTGCCGACCTCCAGCGTCCCCAGATCCCGCTCCGCGCCGAACACCCGGGCGGGCAGCGCGGTCGCGGTGCGCAGCGTCTGACTCACGCTGAGGCCGCCGCGGTGCAGCGCCCGCAGGCACAGATGCAGGGACAGTCCCACCGGCGTCAGCGGCTGGTCGGTGCCCAGCGCGACCAGCCCGCCGCCGGCCAACACCCGCCGGTAGACGCCGACTTCGGTCTCGATGTCGGCCAGCTGCGCCGGGGTGGGCCGATGTCCGGCGTTCTCCCGTACCACCGCGGTGTCCCACGGCGGCATCAGCCTCCCCACCCGCACATCGTCGGCCAGCGCCGGGTCGTCACCGAGCAGCGCGCCCGCCGAGAACGGGGTGGCGAGGAGGTGGAAGTCGGTGCCGGTGTAGACCTCCTCGACATCCTGGTAGGCGTGCCCGGAACTGGAGACGGCATGGCCGAACTCCATGCGCTGGGTCGCCTGCAAATGGGTCGTCAGGTCCTGTCCGAGCTGGGCGCCGGGGGTCAGCAGATGGCTCCCGGCCCGGACGCCGAGCCGCTCGTGGGCGAAGCGCGCGGCCTCCTCCATCACCCAGCCCGGCGCCCGTACGTACGTCTTGACGAAGTCCCAGTCCAGGGCCGCGCCGCGGGCCAGCGACCGCCGCAGCCCCTCGCGGGTGCGGTGCGCCCGCCCCATGCTGTACGCGACCCGCCCGCCGTCCAGCAGCTCCCCGCAGGTCAGCAGCCGCGGTCCGGCGAGCACACCGGCCGCCACGGCCTCGCGGATACGGGCCTGTTCATAGGAGAAGCCGCCGCAGGAGACCGCGGTGGTGATGCCGTACGCGAGCTGTAGCGCCGTCTGCCGGCCGCCGTAGGTCGTCTGCCACGGGTGGGTGTGCGCGTCCCACAGACCGGGCAGCACGGTCTGCCCGGAGGCATCCACCCGCCGGGCCGCGCCGGACCGGGCCGGGCGGTGCGGCTCCACGGCGGTGATCCGGCCGTCCCGCACCACCACATCGACGTCCTCGCGGACCTCCTCGCCGGTGCCGTCCCAGAACCTGCCCGCATGGACGACGGTGTCCCGGGCGCGCGAGGCGCGGTGTTCGAGGGACAGCGGCACGGTCCGCGCCGCGCCGCCGGACACCCCGATCAGCCGCAGCTTGCCCGCCGAGAGATAAAGGAGCGTGCCGGAGTCCCCGGACCACGACGGATGGTCGGCGCTCTCGTCGGACAGCTGCCGCGGCGCCCCGTCCGGCGTGCCGTCGGGCCGCACCGGCAGCACCCACAACGCGGACTCGGCGATCACCGCCATCCAGCGCCCGTCGGGCGACCACACGGGTCCGGAATCATAGCGGTCGGCGATCGAGACATGCTCGGCGACCGGGTACAGCCGGCCCTTCCCGGTCTCGGTGTCGAGGACCCGGATGACGTTGTAGCCCTCGCGGAAGCGGCGGTTGAGGCGGTTGCGGTCGCAGTACGCCAGATAGCGGCCGTCCGGTGACCAGCTGGGGCGGCCGGGCAGCCCGCCGGCGCCCATCGGCGCGGCCAGCACCCGCTCCGTCCCGTCGGACAGCGTCCGTACGACGAGATTTCCCGACATGTCGAGCGCGGCCAGCCGCCCGCCGTCCGGAGACAGCGCGGGCTGCACCCGGCCGCCGGTGGCCAGCACCGTCTCCTCGCCCGAGCCGAGGTCCCGGCGGCGCACCGCGAACAGCCCGTCCCGGTCGTCCGCGTAGAGCAGCGAACGCCCGTCGCGGGACCAGCTCGGCGCCAGGACATAGCGGGTGGCGTCGGCCCGGACGATTCTGCGCGGTGCGCCGCCACCCGAAGTGGGCGCCAGCCACAGGGAGTTGAGTGCCGCGAAGGCGACCCTGCGGCCGTCGGGGGAGAGCGCCGGCAGATGCACGCCGCGCACCGGCCCGGCCGCCGTCCGCTCGAAGCCGTAGTCCTTGACGCGGTAGCCGGGGCGGTCCAGCGGCAGCCGTGCGGTGAACGGGATGGTCTCGGACCGCTGCGGGGCATCGGCCTTGACGATCCGGAACTGCCCTCCGACCGTCAGCAGCAGCTCGTCCCGCGAGATCCAGCGCGGCGGCACCGGCTCCACATCGCCGTCGACCGCGACCCGCGCACCGTCCACCACCAGGGCGCAGGTGGGCCCCGGATAGTCCGTGGTCCGCAGATAGGCGAGCCGCCCGGCCGGAGACAGTGCCGGCACCATCACCTGGGCGGCGGCCGTCTCGGTGTGCTCGGTGCGCACCGCACCGTGCCCGTCGGCCGGCACCGAGGCGACCGTACGGGAGACCAGCGCGGCGCCCGCCACCTGCCCCCGTACGAAGGCGATCCGCGAGCCGTCCGCCGACCAGCAGGGGTCGAAGTCCTCCCAGGCGCCGTCCTGATGGGGCCCGTCCTGGCCGGGCAGCCCGGTCAGCCGCGTCAGCCGCCCGGTCTTCACCTCCAGTACCCAGATCCGGTACGGGCTGCCGGCCACCGCATCGCCGCCCCGCTCCGACGCGAAGGCGATCCGGGTCCCGTCGGGCGACCAGGCCGGCCCGCGGTCGTCCCACGGGCCGTCGGTCAGCTGCTGGAGGTCGGAGCCGTCGGTGCCCAGCGTCCACAGATGGAAGTTGCCGCCGCGGTAGGCGCAGACGGCGATCCGGTGGCCGTCGGGGGAGTGCACCGGGCGGGTGGGCTCCAGGTCGGGCGGGGTCAGCGCCACCGCGTCGCCGCCGGCCCGCGGCAGCGACCACAGGACGTTCTGGATCTCGGCGATCAATCGGTCGCCGGCCGGGGAGAGGGAGGCCGCGCCATTGGTGGCGGCCGTGAAGGAGAGCGCCGCCGCACCGGAGGCACCGGCCGCTTCGGCTAACGCCGGGGGCGCGGCGACCCCGGCCAGGCCCGCCGCGGCGGCGGCCGACGCGGTGCCCTGCAGAAATCTGCGGCGGGACAGCGGTGCGGGACGCAGTGGGGAGTGCTCAGAACGGTCCGTGGTGTCCAACGATCCTCCTGTGAAAGGGGGTTGCGGCACTGGCGCCGGGAAAGAACCGGCCGATCGTGTCATGTGGCGCCGATACCGGGCCATCCCCGCCACGCGCGCCCCATGGCGCACCGCCGCCCGGGAGGGAAGAGTGGGCGCCGACGACTCGTCAGCCACCGCCCCGGCAGTCAGGAGACGACGCCATGCAGGCCATGCAGCAGGACTTCCACCAGGCCCCGGACGGCGCCCGCATCGCCACCTACACCTGGCTCCCGGAGTCCGGCCACCCGCGCGCCCTGGTCCAGATCGCGCACGGTGCCGCGGAACACGGCAGGCGCTACGACCGCTTCGCCCGCTTCCTGACCGGGCACGGCTACGGCGTGATCGCCTCCGACCACCGTGGCCACGGCGCCACCGCGGCCTCCACCGGCGGCCGCGGCGTGGTCGGCGAGGACGCCTGGCGGGCGATCGTCACCGACCTCAAGGGCATCGGCAACCACGCGGCCGGCGCCCACCCCGGCGTCCCGCTGGTCCTGCTCGGCCACAGCATGGGCTCGATGCTGGCCCGCGACTACGCCCAGGAGTACGGCGCCGACCTGGCCGGACTGATCCTCACCGGCACCTTCCGGACTCTGCCGGGACTGGACATCGACGGCGCCGTCGGCGAGCTGGAGCAGGAGATCGCCGTACGCGGCCGCGAAACGCTCTCCGCCTTCATCCCGCGCAACTTCAGCTCCTTCAACGACGCCTTCACCCACCGCACCGGCTACGAGTGGCTCTCCCGTGACGCGGCCGAGGTGGACGTCTACGTCGCCGACGAGGACTGCGGTTTCCCGTTCTGCGCCGGCCTCGCCGTCGACTGGGTACGCGCCATCCGCAAGATCAACGACCCGGTCAACCTCGCCCGCATCCCGCGCGGACTGCCCGTCCATGTCGCCGTCGGCGACCTGGACCCGTGCAACCAGCGGATGACCCTGGTCCATGAACTCCTGGAGGACTTCCGGTACCTGGGCACCCGTGACCTCACCTGGAAGGCCTACCCCGAGGCCCGCCACGAGATCCTCAACGAGATCAACCGCGACGAGGTCCACGACGACCTGCTGGCCTGGCTCGACAAGCACATCTGAGGTGCCGCTCCGGACAGACCCTGGTGTCCGGTCCGTGCCGGGCCCTACTGCCCGGTCCGTGCCGGAACGAACCCGGCGATCCGCTCGCGCAGGCCGCGCGGGTC
The DNA here is from genome assembly GCF_003389455.1 of Streptomyces inhibens. Classification (GTDB taxonomy): domain Bacteria; phylum Actinomycetota; class Actinomycetes; order Streptomycetales; family Streptomycetaceae; genus Streptomyces; species Streptomyces inhibens. The sequence continues at coordinate 8,551 of NZ_QUAC01000136.1, forward strand.
CAGGCCGTGCGCCGCCAGGTGCTCGTCGAGCTGTCCGAAACGGCGCAGCTCCTGGCGGCCGACGCCGAGCCCCAGCACCCGGTGCGGCCGGTCCTCCAGCGCCTCGTTGGCGAAGCGTGTCGAGGTCCCCGCCAGATAGGGCTCCACGATCACCACGTCCGCGGCATCGGCAGCCCCGGTCGCGGCGCGCAGCCCGGCGGCGTCGAAGGGCCGCACGGTCGTCGCGTACAGCACGGTCACATCCAGCCCCTCGGTTGCGGCGAGCACGTTGTCCAGCATCGGACCGACGGCGATCACGACCCCGCCGCGCCCCTCCCGCACGGTCCGGAAGCCCACCCCGTCCACCGGCCGTGGCGCGGCGTTGACCTGTACGGACAGCCGGACGTACACCTTGTCGTCACCGGCCGCCGCGGCGTGCCGCAGCAGCGTCTCGGCCTCGTCGGGGTGGCCGGGAACATGCACGGTCCAGCCGTCGAGCGTGTCGAGCAGGCCGATATCGCCGGGCGCCATATGGGTGAAGCCGCCGCTCGGCCAGTCGTAGGAGCCGCCGGCGCTCACCAGCACCCCGCCCACGCCCTGGTGGCCGAAGTCCAGCTTCACCTGCTCGAAGGGGCGCTCCACCAGGAAGCTGGCGAAGGTGTGCATGATCGGGCGGAGCCCGGTGAGCGCCAGCCCGCCGCCCACCCCGATCAGCAACTGCTCCCGGATGCCGACATTGACCACCCGCTCCGGATGCCGCCGGGCCGCCCCGGCAAAGCCGTCCACGCCGATGTCGGCGAGAACGACCGCCAGTCGCGGGTCCTCGTCCAGCAGCCGCGAGGTGACCGAGGCGAAACGCTCACGCATGGTGTCCATCACTGAAACCCTCTCGAAGTCTTGGTCGGTATACGGGGGGCGAACCCCGGAGCGCAGCGGTCAGGCGTTCTTGGGCTCGACGCGGGCGATCACCGCATGCGGACGGCCCGGGTGCGGCGCGTTGTAGGCCGCGTACAGCGCCTGGTGGTCGCGGCCGTCGACGGTGGCCACGGACCAGCCCGCGCTCTCGAAACGGGAGGCGATCCCGCCGCGCCATCCATGCGTGGCGGAGGAGTTGTCGATGACCAGGGTGTGCAGCCGGTCCAGACCCGCCGCGCCCGCGTAGGCCAGTGCCTCGTGGTTGCTGCCCTCGTCGAGTTCGGCGTCGCCGATCAGCACCCATACGGCCGGTCCCGGCCGGCCCTGTGCCCGCAGTCCGAGGGCGGTGCCGACGGCCAGTGGCAGTCCGTGCCCGAGTGACCCGCTGCCGATCTCGACGCCGGGCACCAGCTGCCGGTCGGGGTGGTGGCCGAGCGGCGAGTCGTACGAGCCGAAGCCCGGCAGCCAGTCGACGGGGAAGAAGCCCTTGGCGGCCAGCACCGCGTAGTAAGCCATCGGGCCGTGCCCCTTGGAGAGCAGAAAGCGGTCCCGCTCCGGGTCGGCGACGGTGCCGGGGGAGACCCGTAGCACCCGGTCGTAGAGGACCCAGAGGGCATCGAGCGTGGAGGTGGCGGCCGGGCCGTGCTTCTCATCGCCCGTCATCAGGCTCATCAGGGCCGGCAGTTCGGCGAATTCGATGGGGCGGCCGGTGTGCGTGGGGAGTGCCGCCGGAATGTCCGCGGCCACTTCTGTCGTCGATCCGGTCGCCGGTTCTGTCATCACGTGCGTCGTCGCGTGCGTCATACGACAGAGCCTGCAACCTCAAGCGCCCTTGAGGTCAAGCGTCGGGCCGCGGACCCGGAGATCCGCGGCCCGAGGTCGCCGGGGCCGGACCCCGCAGGGTCAGATCTGCCCCGGCTTGAAGACGTCCTGCTCGATGAGGAGCTTGTCGATCCGGGCCTTGTCCACCCGGTTCGTCACCTCCTCGACCTCCTGGCGGTCGCGTACGCACTTGGCCAGCGTGAACGCCGAGGACACCACAAAAACCAGGCCGAGGGCGAGAAACCCGCGCTCCCAGGGCCCCACCGGCATTTTGATGATCCCGATCATCAGTGCCGCCAGCGACAGCCCGAAGGAGACCGCGGCCTGCACGAAAAAGGCCGTCGTCGTCGGCCGCTGAATCGATGGAGTAGTCATGCGCGTAGCGTGGCGGCACGGTGACAGCGGCGCATGAGTACGGGTACTCATCCCGCCTGTCCCGTCGTCCGCGCCGGGGCGCCCGGATATGGCAGCACCCACCCTCTGACATGCGGTATTGTTCTCGTGCGCGGTCAACCGGGAACATCCCGGCCGGATCGGGCACCGGGACGTGGCGCAGCTTGGTAGCGCACTTGACTGGGGGTCAAGGGGTCGCAGGTTCAAATCCTGTCGTCCCGACTGGAGTTCGCTCCATTGTCGCAGGTCAGGGCCTTGTTTCACGAGAGTGGAGCAGGGCCCTTGACCGTTTTCCGGGCCTGCCTCTCGCGACTTCTCGCATCGCTAATGATCATGGTCGGCCGGCCCCGGGCCCCTACCGCACCCTGGCGTCCGGCCCCAGGAGTTCGGCGCACAGACGCGCCGCGGGCAGCCGCGGGTTCAGGTAGACGTGCTCGTTGCGCTGCTCCACCTCCGCGACCAGCGACCGCAGCGTGACCTGGGCGTCCGCCAGTCGGCCCGCCTGGTGCTGGGCCTGCGCGAGGAAGCCCAGGTGCAACGGGAGCCGTAACAGCGTCCTGGTGGTGCGCAGCACGGCGAGGGCCGCGCGGATCCGCGCGATCCCGGCGTTGCTGTCGCCGGTGTGCGCCGAGGCCCAGCCCAGGCAGATCTCCAGCATCGCCTTCCAGTACCGCAGCCCGGCCTCGGCCGCCACGTCCACGCCCAGCGCGCCGGCCCGCTCCGCCCGGTCGATGTCGCCCTCCAGGCCCGCCAGGACCGCATCCACGTAGAGCGCGAACGCGCGGTCGGAGGGCCGGCTGTCGCGGCCGGCCAGCGTGAGCAACTCCTCGCGGCGCTCCATCGCGGCCGCCCGATCGCCCAGCAGCCAGTGCGTGAATGCGTCGTAGGTCCGGCAGGAGACGCGGGGATCGTGTTGGAAGGCCTTCGCCAGCGTGCTGCCCTGACCGCTGCAGAAACGATCCGCCGCGCTGACGCCCCGCTCCAGCTCGACCAGCGCCGCCGGCAGCTGACCGCGCAGGTGCAGGACAATGCCCTGACCGTACGCGGCGCCGAGCACCGCCACCGGGTCCGGATCGCTCTTGGAGATCTCCCGCAGCCGACCGGAGAACGCCAGGGACTCCTCGTACCGCCCGGTGACCAGGTGCGCGGCGCACAGCGCCCACAGCACCGAGGGGCGGTCGGGCGTGCCCGTGACGGCGTTGAGCTCGCGGCTGCGGTTGAAGGCCACCTCCGCCTCGGCGTCGCCGTAGCCGCGGATGGTGGCCAGCACCTGTCCGAGCTGGATCTGCAGGCGCTGGTCGAGCTCCGGCGTGGTGCGGCAGTTCGCGGGCAGCTCGCGCAGCAGGCACATCGCCCGGCGCAGCCAGGTCTCGGCCTGCTCGTAGGCCAGCCGCTGCTCCGCCTGCTCGGCGGCGCGAAGCAGCGAGGGCAGCGCCTCCTTCGCCGGCAGCTCGCAGCCCGCCTCCCAGGCGTGGTGGGCGACCTGTTCGACGTCCTCCTCCGGCACGTAGGACCGGTCGAGCAGGGTGCGGGTGACCTGGGCGTGCAGCAGGGCGCGCTGGTCCTGGGCCAACTCCTCGTAGAGCGTCTCCTGGACCAGCGCGTGGGTGAAGTGCAGCCGGTCGGGATGCCGCGCGTCGGCGCGCAGCAACTGGGCCCGCACCGCCGACTCGACGGAGGCCTTGGTGGACCGGTCCTCGCCGGCGATCTCGTTCAGCAACTGCAGGTCGACGTCGGTGCCCAGCACGGCGCAGGTCCGCAGGGNTCGACGTCGGTGCCCAGCACGGCGCAGGTCCGCAGGGTTCGCAGCACCTTGGCGGGCAGCGTGGCGAACCGCTGGCGCAGCACCTCGCGTACCCCGGACGGGACCCGAGTGAACAGCAGGCGGGCGGCGTGCGGATCGTGCAGTCCCTTGGCGCCGCCCAGTAGCGAGAGCAGTTGGGAGACGAAGTACGGGTTGCCGTTGCTACGTTCGTACAGTGCGCTGGTCACGGCGGCGGCCACGCCCGAGCCCGCCTTGCTCCGCACGAGCGCGCCGACCTCCGCCTCGGACAGGCCGCCGAGCCGCAGCGGCTCGGTGCGCGGGTCGCGCAGTACCTCCCCGAGTTTCTGGGCCGGCATCGGATCGGTCCCGATGTCCGTGTCCCGGGCGGTCATCACGATGCCCAGCGGCCGGCCGTGCTGGCGGGTGGTGAGCAGCCGCAGCAGGTCCAGGGAGGGCGCGTCGGCCCAGTGCAGGTCCTCCAGCAGGAGCAGCAGCGGCCGCCGGTCGGCCAGCGCCAGCAGGACCTCGCAGACCGCGTCGTAGGTGCGGAAGCGTTCCTGGGCGCCGCCGCCCTCCGGCGACTGCTGCTCGGCGCTGGGCAGCAGTTCGGGAATCAGCGGCGCCAGCGAGGCGCCGAAGCGCGCGGAGGCGGCGCCGAAGGCCTCGGGGTGCTGCGCCGACAGCTGACGCAGCACCTCGGCCCACGGCCAGTACGGCGGGACTCCCTGGCCGGCGAAACAGTGGCCCCACACCACGTCCGGTTCCCGGTTCTTCAACGGCGCGGCGAGTTCCAGCAGCAACTGGGTCTTGCCGATCCCCGCCTCGCCGAGGACCGCCGCCACGCGCCCTTCGCCGCCGACGGTGTCGGTCACCAGTGAGCGCAGTTCGAGCAGTTCGCCCTCCCGCCCGGCGAACCCGCGGGGCCTCGGCGTCTCGGCGAAGGCGGGCAGAGCCGGGGCGCGCTCATGGACGCAGGCCGGCTCGGCCTCGCCGGGCGGGCTGCCGGCGTGCTCCAGCTCCTGGCGGAGGATCGCGCCGTGCAGGTCCTGGAGCTCCTCGCTGGCGGTGACGCCGAGCTCCTCCAGCAGGCTGGTGCGGGTGCGTTCGTAGGCGAAGAGTGCTTCGGCCTGCCGGCCGAGCCGGTACAGCGCGGTCATCAGCTGCCCCACGAGGCGCTCGCGCAGCGGGTACTTGCCCGCTTCGCGCTCCAACTCGGCCACGACCGCCTCGGGTTGCCGCAGCATCAGGCAGGCGTCGGCCCGGGTCTCCACAGCGGTGAGCCGGACCTGCTCCAGGCGGGCGCCCTCCCCGGCCAGTGGCCCATACTCGGTCAGATCGGCGTACGGCGTGCCGCGCCACAGTGCCAGCGCCTCGGTGAGCACTGCGCGGGCGGCGGGTAACTCGCGATCGCGCTGGAGCCGGCGGCCCCGGGCGACCAGCTGCTCGAAGCGATAGGTGTCGACCTGGTTCTCGTCCAGCTCCAGCACGTAGCCGGAGGCGACGTGCCGCACCAGCTTCTCCGAGCCGCTCGGCGCGGCCTTAGGCGTCAGCGCGGTGCGCAGGTGGGAGACGTAGCTCTGCAGCGAGGCCTTGGCATGCTGGGGCGGGCGCTCGCCCCACAGCTCCTCGACCAGCTGGCCGGTGGAGACGGTCTGGCCCAGCCGGATCAGCAGCAGACCGAGCAGCGCGCGGCGCCGCGGCGGACCCAGCGGCAGTTCGCGGTCGCCGAGCTGCGCCGCCATCGCCCCGAACACGCGCAGCTGAAGGCCGCCGGACTGAGACATACGCCCCCCACGATCGCCGCCCCCGGTCAGCGGCGAGACGCGTCGTCACCGCCTTTTGGATCATGGCACATGGTCGAGGAGTATCCAACAGGCGCGCAGCGTATCCGTCTCGAAGTTGGAGGGATCGCTTCAAGCAAATAACACGTGGACCGCAGGCTGGTAAAGGGGGTTGGGAGTGAGCCGGACTCAGCTCGGCTCGGTGGCGGTGGCGGAAGCCGTGGCTGGGTCGGCGGTGGGCGCCGGGGAGTCCCTCCGCGCGGACGGCCGCAGCGAGCCGCACAGGAACAGTGCGGTGCCGACGAGCTGCAGCACGACGATGGCCGTCAGCGGCGTCTGGGTGCCGAACGCCTGGAAGGAGACCCCGATGCCGACCAGCCCCATCGTCCCGCCCAGCAGCGTGGCGGTCATGATGCCGGACAGCACCAGGGTGCGCAGCTCCGGGGGGATCCGCAGCAGCCGGACGGCCGCCGCTGGTCCGTTGGTCAGGCCGTTGAAGACGCCGGAGAGCGCGAGCACGAGGAGCAGGCCCCACTGCGGGAGACCGAGGGCCAGCGGAACCAGAGCGAGCGCCTGCAGCAGCTTGCCGGCCGTCGCCAGCCACAGGGCGCTGACGCGGCGCAGGCAGAGGGTGGCCAGCAGGCTGCCGACCAGCGCGCCACCGCCGAACGCCGCGAGCAGCACGCCCACCATGCCCACGCTGCTGTGGAACCGCAGCTGGACGAGCAGCGGGACAGCCGCGAAGAGCGCCTGCCAGGCCGACTCGGTCAGTAGCGTGCCCACCGTCCAGTACCGCAGCAGCCGGTCGCGGCGCAGTACGGCCAGCCCCTCGCGCGTTCTGCCGCGGATCGCGGCGCCGCCCTCGCGCGGCAGGACCGGCACCGCCCAGCGCACCAGGGCCGCCGCCACCAGGAAGGAGGCGGCGTCGAGCAGCAGGACGCCGGGCGCGCCCAGCAACAGGATCAGTGCCGAGGCGGCCGGCGGTCCCAGCAGCACAGCGGTCCGGGTGGCACTCTGCAGCAGCGAGCCCGACCGGGCCAGTGTGCGTTCGTCCTCGCCCAGCACCCCGGCCAGCACGGCCTGCTGGCTGGCCAGGTAGGGGGCGAAAAAGGTGCCGATGCCGAAGACCAGTACGAGCAGCAGGGGCAGCGGAAGCGCTCCCAGCGCGTACAGGACGGGCACCAGCGCGGTGAGCACGGCCCGGCAGAGGTCGGAGAGGATCATCCACCGTCGGGCGCCGACGCGGCCCGCCCAACTCCCCGCCGCCAGACCGAAGATCGCTACGGGGGCGAACTGGGCGGCCATCACCCAGCTCATCTGGGACGGCGAGCCCGTGCTGGTCAGCACGAACCAGGGCAGCGCCACCGCGCTGAGCTGGGAGCCGGTGAGTGAGACCACCTCGGCGACCAGCAGCGCGGCGACGCCACGGCCGGGTGGCCTGCGGCTTGTCAACATGCGCCCGCCACTTGGGGGCCCGCCGGTTGGTCGAGCGGCGCGGCCCGGGTCAGCTCCTCGTCGATGGCCTCGGCCAGGCGGTGGACGTGCTCGCGGTCCAGCACCGTCCAGTGATCGCCGCCCGTCGGCCTGACCCGCAGGCCGGCGGGGTAGAGCGGTGCCAACCGCTCGCCCAGCGCGGCAAGTTGCGGCGGAGTCAGGCCGGTCTTGAGCAGCACCGCTGGGCAGGGCACCGGGCGCGGACGGTACTTCAGCATCGCGCGGATGCCGGCGTTGTGGACCCGGACGAAGTCCGGCGCTCCGTCGACCTGTCCGGCGGCGGCGCTCGCGGTCAGCGCGATGGTCCTGCCCAGGCCGGTGCCGCGTCGACTGCCCAGGCTGGCCTGCAGGTGGTACCAGAGGTTGCGGGTCAGGTGCGCGGGCACCGTGCCGACCGGCCGCCCGTTGGTGTTCGGCAGTACGCCGTCGACGCAGACCAGCAACTCCACCTTCTCGCCCAGTCGGTGGAGCTGGCGGACCATCTCGTGGGCCACCATCGCACCGACCGACCACCCGCCGAGCACATAGGGACCGTGCGGACGGACCTGCCGGATCGCCGCGAGATGCCGGGCCGCCAGCTCCTGGAAGCTGCGCGGCGGCCTGCTGCCGTCGTAGAGACCCGGGGAGTCGACGCCGTAGAAGGGCTGGTCCTCGCCCAGCAGGTGCGCCAGCTCGCGGTAGCACAGGGAACTACCGGCGGCCGGCGCGACGAAGAAGACCGGAGCCCTGCTACCGGTGGTGCGGAAGGCCAGCAGAGTGGGCGGGGTGGCGGTGGCCGTCCGTTCGCCGGCCGGGGCGCCGGTGGCGGACGGCTCCGGGCGCAGCAGCCGGACCGCCGAGAGGAGTTGCCCGAAGGTGGGAGTCGCCACGAAGGAGGACATCGGCAGGCGCAGGCCCAGGCGCTCGTGCAGCTGGGAGAGGAAGTAGACGGCCATCAGAGACTCCCCGCCCAGGCCGAAGAAGTCGTCGTCCTGGGCGGCCCTCGGCAGCCCCAGGACCTCGCACCACAGCTGCGCCAACGCCGCTTCCGTGTCGTCGGGTCGAGTAGGGCTGTCGGCGGTACTGTCCTGTCGGGGACCGGCCGCGTTCGTCGGCTCGCCGTTTCCGCCGGTGCCGACCGTACCGACGGCCTCGGCGAGGTCCGCCGCGCGCGAGGTTCCCCCGGACACCCGGAAGACTGCGGGCAGGCCCGGTCGGCCGACCAACGAGGGCAGCCAGCCCAGGTGTTCGGCGTCGAGCCGAGGGACCCGCAGGTGGCGCCAGGGCGGGTGCGCGGCGCCGTCCGGCGGGTCGAGCCGGCGGCGGGCGTCGGTGGCCCGCCAGGTGTCGGCCGGATCGGGATCCTGGCTCACCACCCAGGCGGGACGGACCTGCTTCACGGCCTGAAGCCGCTCCCACAGCTCCGCGGTCGCCTGCGGCGTGGCCGAGTTCGCCAGGAAGACCACCGCATCGGGCGCGGCGTCCGGCAGTTGACGGAGCAGCCCGGCGGCCGCCGGCGCGCCCGGGTCCGCAGGGTCCGCGTCGGACGAGGGGGAGGACTCCCGCAACCCGGCCAGGATCAGCGAGTGGTCGGTGTCCGCCGCGGCCGGCAGCACCACCGGCTCGGCGAAGCCTGTCTCGCTCAGGGCCCGTCGCCAGGAGCCGGTGTCCAGGTGGATCGACTCCCGGCGCAGGTCGTCGTCGAAGTCCCACCACCCGGGCGCCAGGCTGTTGAGCAGGTCGTGCCAGAGCGGGATGCGGGTCAACTCCACCATGCACAGCAGCCCGTCGTTCCGCAGCAGCCGCCCCAGACGGTCCAACGCGGGCCGCACCTGGGGCGCCACGTGCACCACGTTGTAGGCGACCACGAGGTCGAAGGTCCCCGGGGCGAGTCCCTGTCCGACCGGGTCCCTGGTGATGTCGAAGGGGCTGAACCGCAAGCCGGACAGGCCCAGTTCGTCGGCGCGGGCGGCCGCCTTGCGGACCAGCAGCGGGCTGACGTCGGTGAAGTGGTAGTCGACCTTGCCGCGGTCCGCCCACTGCTCCAGCAGGCGCCAGGTGAACCCACCGTGACCACCGCCGACTTCCAGCACCCGCACCGGCCCACGGCGGTCGGCACAGACCGAACGCACGGCCGCCACCATGGCGTTCAGGCACGACTCGGCGTCGTAGACGGCCAGCTGGTTGTCCCGCAGGCGCTTGCGCAGCAGCGTCTCGTCCCCGCCGGGCCACAGCACCGAGACCGGCTCACGCCGACCGGTGAAGACCTCCGGGAGGGCCTCGGCGACCTCGTCCAGCATCAGCCGCAGGCCCGGGACTTCGGACAGCTCGCCGCCCCGCTCCAGGGCGGCGGCCAGTCGCGGCGCCAGCTGCTCGGTGACCACAAAGCCGTCCGCCCGGGCCGAGAGCCACTCCTCGGCCGCCAGCGTCCGCAGGAAGAAGTCGACCACGCCCGGCAGCCGGTTCTCGGGGTCGATTCGCCGACGCAGTTCGTCCCCGTCGATCTCGCCGCCGGCGGTCAGCCGCGCCGCGCCGTGGACGAAGCGGGCGATCAGGCCGGCGCAGTAGGCGTTGAGGTGTGCGTTGAGCTCCGGGCGCTGGGACAACCGCGCCGTGGCGCCCTGCCAGTCCAGCGTGTCGGCCAACTCCTCGGCCATGACCCGGCCGTCAGTGGTGGGGCCGGCGTCGACGGTGGCGAAGGCGCCGATCGCGAGACCGTCGGCCGCGAGGTCGGCGGCCAGCGTGGCGGCGGCCGGGTCGGCGCCCAGCAGCGCCAGCACCGGCTGCTTGGACACCGGGGGCGAGGCCGTGCCGTCCGGCAGCGCGCAGGGTCCGTGAGACCACCACTGCCCGTGCCGCCAGGCGTAGAGCGCGGAGTCGGTCGAGGTCACCGGCGGGAGCTCGGGGAACTCGCCGGGGCCCGGGTCGAGGACGCACACCGAACCGGCGCCGCCTCCGCGTTGGCGGTGTTCGGCCCAGGCCGTCAGCGGACCCGCGCCGGCCGCGCCGGGGAACCGGGACGCGTCGCGAGCGATGACGGCCAGCCTCGCGCCGGCGGCCGCCGCGCGGTCGGCCAGCGCGTCCAGCCGGTCCACGAACGCCTCGTCGGCCGGCCTCGCGCACTCGACCACCACCAGCGGATCGGCCCCCGCCTGCTCCGGGAACCGACGCAACACGGCGTCCAGCGCCGTGACGTCGCACGGGAGCGGTGCCTGAGCCGGAGCCGGCAGCACGGTCGCCGCGGCGGTGTGCAGCGCCCTGAGGAACGGACCCCGGTGCCAAGGGCCCGGCTCGCCGAGCACGATGACCAGATCGTGCCGTCCCGCCTCCGCCGCCGGCTGCTGCACCCAGCGCTCGAACACCGGTCCCGTCTCGGCCCTCGGCGCGGCCGACCGCGCGACGGCGCGCTGCCGTTGAGCGGCCTTCGGCGCCGCATCCTCGCACTCCCGTGGCTCCAGCGGGTGCGCGGGCAGTGCGCACGCGCGCGCCGCCGGTTCGGTGGCGAGCTCGTCCAACGGCACCGGGAGACCGCGCTGCCAGAGTTCGCCCAGGGCCTGGAGCAGGGTGGCGCGCTCCTGCTCCGGTGAGTGGCCGAGCAGCGGGAGCGAGAGCAGCGCCGGGTCCCACCGGGCATGGCGGCGCAGCCCTCGGGAGAGCGAGGCGCCGGGGCCCAGTTCGACGAAGACGTCGCAGCCGTCCGCCAGCAGCGTGCCGTAACCCGCTGTCAACCGCACGGTCCCGCGCAGCTGGTCGGCCCAGTAGTCCGGGTCGCCGACGCGCTCGGCCCGCATCCAGTCACCGGTGAGGTTGGAGACCAACCGGTGCCCGGGGGCCTGGGCGTTGATCGCCGCCACCGCCTGCCGCAGCGGTTCGACGGCGGGTTCCATCAGGGGGGAGTGGAAGGCCCGTTCGGTGGCCAGCAGCCGGCCGCCGATCCCGCGCTCGCGCAGCGACTCGTGCAGCGCCTCGATCCGGTCCGCCTCGCCCGACAGCACCGCGTGATCGGTGGTGTCCACCGCCCAGGAAAGCGACGGCTCGGCGCGGAGCAGTGCGGCCACCTCGTCCCGCGGCAGCGGCAGGGCCAGCATCCGGCCCGGAGCGGTCGCCCGCATGGCCCGGCCGCGCTCCCGGATCAGGGAGAGCGCGTCCGGCAGCTGCCAGACTCCGGCGCAGGTCGCCGCCACGTACTCGCCCAGGCTGTGCCCCAGCATTGCGTCCGGCGTCACGCCCCAGGCCTGGAACTGCTGGGCGAGCGCGTAGCCGAGGACGAACAGGCCCAGTTGCTGATGCTCCGTGTCGGTGGTCCAGCGGGCGTCGGCGTCGGGGTCGAGCAGGGTGTTCAGCTCGACGCCGAACCGCCGGCCGACGAGGTCCGCCGCCTCCTCGAATACCTCCCGGAACCGCGGAAGCAGCTCGTGGGCGGCTCGCCCGACGCCGGGCCGCAGCGAGCCCTGCCCGGGGAAGAGGAACGCCACCCGGCCATCGCCACGTGCCTGGGACGCGGTGGCGTCGCCGCGCAACGCCGCGGCCAGCTGGCCCGGGTCGGTGGCCTGGAGCGCCACGCGGTGCGGGTGGAGCCGGCGCCCGGCCGCCAGCGTCCGGGCCACGTCGTCCAGCCGGGGCGCGGTCTCGCCGCTCAGCAACTGGGCGGTGTTCTCGCGCAGTTCGGCCAGCGCCGCGGGTGTCGCCGCCGACAGGCCAAAGACCCGCGGCATGGACCTGGGCGCGGGACGGTCCTCCAGGGGCGGCGCCTCCAGCACCGCGTGCGCATTGGTGCCGCCCATGCCGAAGGAGCTGACCGAGGCGAGCAGCGGGCCCTCGGCGGGCAGCGCGCGCCGCTCCGCGCAGATCCTGAACGGGGTTTCCGCCAACCGCATTTCGGGGTTGGCGGCCCGGTAGTGCAGGGTCGGCACCAGCTCGCGGTGATGCAGCATCAGCGCGGTCTTGATCAGGCCGGCCACCCCGGAGGCCGCACCGGTGTGCCCGAGGTTGCTTTTGACCGAGCCGAGCCAGCAGCGCTCGGCCGGCTCGCCGGTGCCCTCGAAGGCCGCGGCGAGGGCGCCCACCTCGATCGGGTCGCCGACCCGGGTTCCGGTGCCGTGCGCCTCAACGTGGCGGATGTCGCGCGGATCGACGTCCGCCTGCGCCATGGCCAGCAGGATCACGTCGCGCTGCCCGGCGAAGGCCGGTGTGGTGAACCCGATCTTCTCGCTGCCGTCGTTGTTGACGGCCGAGCCCCGGATCACGGCGACCACCCGGTCGCCGTCACGCACCGCGTCCGCCAGCCGCTTGAGGACGACGACGCCGGCGCCGCTGCTCGTCACGGTGCCGGTGGCGTCCGCGTCGAACGGCCGGCAGCGGCCGTCCCGGGAGAGGATGTGACCCTCCTGGTAGAGATAACCCCTGGTCTGCGGCAGCCACAGCGCCACGCCGCCCGCGAGCGCCGCGTCGCACTCGTAGGCGAGCAGGCTGCGGCAGGCGGTGTGCACGGCCACCAGGGAGGTGGAGCAGGCGGACTGCACGGTGATGGCCGGCCCGCGCAGGCCCAGCTTGTAGGCCACCCGGGTGGCCAGGTAGTCCTTCTCCCGGCCGAGCAGCCGGCCCAGGACGTCACCACCGTCGTCCTGCGGGGGCGGGGCGGCGTCGCAGCCGGCGAAGGCGCCGATCCAGCCCGCGAAGCGCCGCGGATCGATGCCCGCGTCGTCCAGCGCGGTGGCGGCACATTCGAGGAAGACCCGCTGCTGTGGATCGATCCGGGCCGCCTCGGCACGGCTGTAGCCGAAGAAGACCCAGTCGAACCGGTCGCCTGCTCCCAGCACACCGCGGGCCGGCACGTAGTCGGGCCGGCGCGCCAGGTCGGGGGCGACCCCGGCGGCACGCAGCTCGTCCGTGCCGAAGCGGCTGATGCTGTCGGTGCCCGCCCGCAGGTTGGCCCAGTACCGCGCGGTGTCGTGTGCGCCGGGGAAGCGGCAGGAAAGCCCGACGATCGCGATCGTGTCCTCGTCGCTCATCGGTCACCGAACCTTTCGATCACGCAGCGGCGGACGGTTCTGCCGGGCCCGGGCGGCCCGTTGCCGGAAGCTCTCGTCGGCGGGGGCGGCGCCGGGGGCGGCGGCGCCGGTGCGCTGCCCAGCCAGGAAGTCCGCGAGGGAGGCGACCGTGGGGTGCTCGAACATGCGCCGCATCGGCAGCTCGACCCCCAGCGCCGTCTGCAGTCGGCTGTGCAGGGTGGAGAGCAGCAGTGAGTTGCCGCCCAGGTCGAAGAAGTTGTCCTGGTGGCCCACCGACGGCACGGACAGCACCTCGGACCAGACCGCGGCGATGCGCCGGGCCACCTCTCCCGCCGCAGCGGCGGGGCGGGCGGCAGGGCGGGTGTCCGGGCGGTCGACGGCGGGGGCGGCGGCCCACGGCCG
>NZ_QUAC01000148.1 GCF_003389455.1 Streptomyces inhibens
CGCCGCCCGGGGCGAGGGCCACCGGTACCGCGGCCGCGGGGCCGGGGCCGGTTCGGCCGCGGAGGCGGGCCTGGGCGGCGAGGGCCTGGGCCACTCCGGTCAGGAACGCGTCGGGGTTTTCCAGTACGGTCCGGCCGCCGAGCAGCACACGGTCGATGTCCAGGAGTTCGACGAGGTTGGCCGCGCCCACACCCAGCGCGTGTGCCGCGCCCGGCAGATCGCCGCGGGCCATCGCCGCCAGGCACAGCGCCTCGATACAGCCGCGCCGGCCGCAGCCGCACAGCGGCCCGTCCAACTGGACGACCTGGTGGCCGAATTCACCGGCGCCGGTGCGTGGCCCACGGTAGAGGCTGCCGCCCAGTACGAGTCCGGCGCCGAGGCCGGTGCCCAGGTGCAGATAGCCGAAGGATCCGGCGCCGGCCCGTATGCCCTGGGCCAGGCCGAGTGCGGCCGCGTTGGTGTCCTTGTCGAGTGCGACGGGCAGACCGAGGCGTTCGGCGAGCGCGTCCCGTAGGGGGAAGCCGTCCCAGCGGGGCGCGCCGGTGACCCGGTGCAGCACTCCGGTGGTGTGGTCCAGCGGGCCGGGGCAGGCCACGCCGGCTCCCAGGACCAACGGGCCGCCGGCCGCCGCGCGCAGCGCCGCGACCTCCCGTGCGGCCGTGGCGAGGACCTGTTCGGCGCCCGCCTCGAAGGCGAGCGGGGCGCGCCGTACGGCGACCGCGTCACCGGCGAGGTCGGCGAGTACGGCGGTGAGCTCATCGCGGTCCAGATGCAGCCCGACGGCGTGCCGGGCGCCGGGGACCAGCCGTAGGACGGTGGCGGGCTTGCCGCCCGTGGAGGCGCGGCGGCCCGCCTCGGCGGCCAGGCCCTCGGCCCGCAGCCGTGCGGTGATCTTGCTGACGGCCTGCGGGGTGAGGCCGGTCTGCGCGGCGAGCTCCAGACGGCTGACCCCCTCCTCGCCGGCCGCGCGCAGCAGCCCGAGCACCAGCGCGGTGTTGTGGCCGCGCAGTGCGGGGAGGTTGGCGCCCGGGTTGCCGGTGAAGCCGCCGTGGGTGATGTCGTTGCTGCTCACCCACCCATTGTCCGCATCGCTTGCACTTTGGCAACAGCGTTGCTTAAGTGGAGGGCATGAGCGACTCCACCGGCACCCCCACCCCCCACGGCCCGCTCCGCGTCGGCCTCATCGGCTACGGCCTGGCAGGCTCGGTCTTCCACGCCCCGCTGATCGCGGCCACCGAAGACCTGCTGCTCGACACCGTCTCGACCGCCGATCCCGAACGGCAGGCGCAGGCCCGCGCCGAGCATCCGCAGGTCCGTACGGTCGATACCCCGGAGGCGGTGCTCGACCGCGCCGCGGACCTCGATCTGATCGTGCTGGCGACGCCGAACAAGACGCATGTGCCGCTCGCCACCGCCGCGCTGGAGGCCGGTCTGCCGGTGGTCGTCGACAAGCCGCTGGCCGCGACCGCCGCCGAGGCGGAGAAGCTCGCCGCGCTCGCCGAGGACCGCGGGCTGCTGCTCTCCGTCTTCCAGAACCGCCGCTGGGACAACGACTTCCGCACCGTCCGCAAGCTGATCGAGGACGGCGCGCTCGGCGACATCCAGCGCTTCGAGTCCCGCTTCGAGCGCTGGCGGCCGCAGCCCAAGGGCGGCTGGCGGGAGTCCGGCGACCCGGCGGAGATCGGCGGGCTGCTCTACGACCTCGGCAGCCACCTCGCCGACCAGGCGCTGACCCTCTTCGGCCCGGTCGTCCAGGTCTACGCCGAGTCCGACATCCGCCGCCCGGGCGCGGAGGCCGACGACGACACCTTCATCGCCCTCACCCACGCGAACGGCGTCCGCTCGCATCTGTGGGTGAGTGCCACCGCCGCCCTGCTGGGCCCCCGCTTCCGGGTGCTGGGCAGCAAGGCGGGCTACACCAAGCACGGCCTGGACCCGCAGGAGGAGGCGCTGCGCGAGGGCCGGCGCCCCGGCGACGAGGGCCAGGAGTGGGGCGTGGAGCAGAAGTCCCGCTGGGGCCGGATGGGCGCCGGGGCGTCCCCGCGCAACGGCGGCGGTGAGCCGGTGCCGACCCTCCCCGGCGACTACCCCGCGTACTACGCCGCGATCGCCCGGGCCCTGCGTGAGGGCGGCGAGCCGCCGGTGACCGCCACCGAGGCCGCGGCCGCGCTGCGCGTCCTGGAGGCCGCCAAGCTCTCGGCCGCCGAGGGCCGTACGGTGCGGATCGAGGCGGGCCCCTCCGCTGCGCTTTGCTGATTCCCGCGTGTTTGGCGGTCCCGCCGTTACTCCCCCACCGCCTAAAGGGCGTGGGAGGTACCCCCACGCGGCGGGCTGGTGCCGCTGCGCGGGGCTGTTCGGCTGCGGGACCGGCCCTCCGGACTCCGTCCTGCGGTCCGCCCCCTCCCGTTGGGGAGGGGAAACGACCGGTGGGGGTGCACGTAAGCGATCACGCGCGCGCAGCCGACGGACCACGCCCGCCCCCCACCGGCCTCTCCCCACCCACCCACGGGAGGGGACGGGCCGGAGGGGCAGGGTGTCCGGACGTAAAGCGAAGCAGTCCGGACACCCTGCCCCGGAGGGCCGTCACCGCACCCGACCAACCCACGCCCGCCGCGTGGGGGTACCTCCCACGCCCTTCAGGCAGTGGGGGAACAACAGCGAACAACCACCACGGCGGGACAGCCGAAAACGTGGGAAGGCAGCCAAGCGCAGCGTCAGGCGTCCTTGAGCTCCTGGCGCTGACGGCCCAGACCGTCGATCTCCAGCTCCACGACATCACCGGCCCGCAGATACGGCTTGGGCTCCGGCCGGCCCATCGCGACGCCGGCCGGGGTGCCGGTGTTGATGACATCGCCCGGGTACAGCGTCATGAAATGGCTTACGTAGCGGACCACTTCGGCCACCGGGAAGATCTGCTCGGCGGTGGTGCCGTCCTGCTTCAGCTCGCCGTTGACCCACAGCCGTAGGCCGAGCGCCTGCGGGTCGGGCACCTCGTCGGCGGTCACCAGCCACGGGCCCAGCGGGTTGAACGTCTCGCAGTTCTTGCCCTTGTCCCACTGGCCGCCGCGCTCGATCTGGAAGGCGCGCTCGGAGACGTCGTGCGCCACCGCATAGCCGGCCACCGCCGCCAGCGCCTGCTCATCGCTCTCCAGGTAGCGGGCCGTACGGCCGATGACGACCGCCAGCTCCACCTCCCAGTCGGTCTTCACGCTGCCGCGCGGGACCAGCACCGTGTCGTCGGGGCCGACGACCGTGTCCGGGGCCTTCATGAAGATGATCGGCTCCTCGGGGGTCGCGGCCCCCGTCTCGCGGGCGTGATCGTGGTAGTTCAGCCCGATGCACACGATCTTGCCGATCCGGCCGACCGGCGGACCGGTGCGCAGCCCGGCGGCGTCCAGCTCGGGCAGCTCGCCGGACGCGGCGGCGGCACGGATCCGGGCCAGCTTCCCGTCGTCCGCGAGCAGCGCTCCGTCGATGTCCGGCACCAGGCCCGACAGGTCCCGCAGGACCCCCGTCTCGTCGAGCAGCGCCGGGCGTTCCGCCCCCACCGTTCCGACACGCAGCAGCTTCATCGGTTCAACTCCCGTGGTCGAAGGTCGGCCCTGGAAGGGGCCTTCCGGGCCGGCCGATGGGGGACGGCCATCGAGCGATTTGGCCGATCCTCCAAGAACGGGGTCCAGTCCGCAAGACCCCGTTCAAGGACTGGACCGTTACTGAGCGGTAGTAACGATCTCCTCGGGGGCGGCCTCC
Source organism: Streptomyces inhibens (assembly GCF_003389455.1). Classification (GTDB taxonomy): domain Bacteria; phylum Actinomycetota; class Actinomycetes; order Streptomycetales; family Streptomycetaceae; genus Streptomyces; species Streptomyces inhibens. The sequence continues at coordinate 3,751 of NZ_QUAC01000148.1, forward strand.
AGTGGCTTCGCGGCGCCGGCAGAGCGGGCCTTGGACTGGGAATTGGCCTGGGAATTGGCCCTGGCCCGGGCCGCCCGCTGCCGGGCCGCGCGGCTCTTCGGCGAGCGCTGCTGGGCGGGGCGCTGCTGGAGGGAGGGCTGCTGGGTGGAGCGCTGCCGCGCGGCACGGTCGCCGGACGCGTCGCCGGCCGGTGCGGACGCCGGTGCCTCGGCCGGGGCGGCCACGGTGGCCGACTGCTGCGTACCACCCGACTCCCGGTCCCGGTGCAGCAGCGCCCGTTCGCACGCCGTCCAGATCGTCGTGGTGACCATGTAGAGCCCGGCGGCCAGCGGCACCACGGCCACCGTGATCAGCGTGCCGAACGACAGCAGCGGCATCACCTTCGCCATGGAGGCCATCCCCGGCAGTGCGGCGCTCCCCCCGTTGCCGCCCGCGGCCGGTGCCGGAGCCTTGGCCACCGCGGCCCGTGCACGCCGGAAGTTCCAGGTGGCGACCGCCGCGACCAGGGCGAACAGCGCGAGGTAGACCAGGCCCTGCGGGCCGAAGAAACCACCGTCGGCGAGCGCCTCGCGCCAGTGGCCGCCGAGCGGCGCGCCCAGCAGCGTGTGGTCGAGCAGACCGCCGCCCCCGGTGGAGAAGAGGTGGTACATGAGGAAGAAGACGGGCAGTTGGAGCAGGGTCGGCAGGCAGCCGGCCAGGGGTGAGGAGCCGGTCTTGGCGTAGAGGTCGGACATCGCCTTCTGCAGCCGCTCGGGGTTGCCCTTGTGCTTGCGCTGCAGCTCGGCGATCTGCGGGGCGAGTGCGGAGCGGGCCTTCTCACCGCGGGCCGCGGCGCGGGCGAGCGGATGCAGCGCGGCGCGTACGCCAAGGGTGAAGAGGACGATGGCGACGGCCATGGCGGCGGTGCCGAAGAGCGGATCGATCGCTTGGGCGCCGCGCGTCAGCGCATCGCCGAGAAAGCCGAAAACGGACATGGGTGAGCCCTCCACGGGTCTCGTCGTGCCGGGATGTGGATTCGGCGTGACGAGCCGCGCGGACGCAAAAGCGGGGTGCTGCCCGGAGCGTGCGCCTACGCGGCCGTCGGGAGGGGACGGCCCGGTGCTCGGGGGCGCGGCCGGCCGGCCGCGTCGGGATCGCGCTGCGGAAGGAAGGCCGTACGTCGCTCGCGGTCGCGGATGGCGGTCCGGATCCGGCCCGGTGGTACGGGCCGGGCGCAGGCCGCGATCAGGAAGGCGCTGCACAGGAGCAGCACGGCGGCGGTGGTCGCGGCGGCGGTCAGAGCCGTCGTCAGACCGCTCTGCGCGAGCAGGAGTTCGGCGAGGAGGAAGAAGAGCGCGGAGGTGTAGAGGCGCCAGGCATCGACGATGCGGTACATCAGGCGCCCTCCTCGCGTATGGCTCGTTCCAAGACTTGTCGTCTTCCGCTCAAGAGTAGCCATAGATCTGGGCAGTCGGGAGACCGGCCGGTAACTTGCCCTCCCTGCCGCCGGGACGGCGGTGGACCAGGGGGGAACCAAGGGGGAACACCTAGGAGGTGCTGTGCGCGACATCAGCGTTCCGGCCCTGGCGGCTCCACTGCGGACCGGCGGTCTGGCCGACTCCGTCTTCGAAACCGCCGCACACCAGCCGGACTTCGCTCAGCTCGCCCGCCGCGACACCGATGGATCCGGCAACTGGCAGGAGGTTACCGCGGCGGAATTCCGCGACGAGGTCATGGCGCTGGCAAGGGGGCTGCTGGCGGACGGGGTGCGGCCCGGCACACGGGTCGCGCTGATGTCCCGTACCCGGTACGAGTGGACGCTGTTCAGCTATGCGCTGTGGGCCATCGGCGGCCAGCTCGTACCGGTCTACCCGACCGCGTCGGCCGAGCAGCTGCGCTGCATCCTCGCGGGCGCGGAGGTCACCGCGATCATCGTCGAGAACGAGGCACAGGCCATGACCGTGGCGGAGGCCTGCGACGAGCGCTCCCGGCTGAGCCGGCTGTGGCAGCTGGACCTGGACTGCGTACAGCGGCTGGTGGAGGAGGGCACCCGGCTGCCCGAGGCGGATGTGCACCGGCTGCGCCATGCGGTCACGCCGGGCGGTATCGCCGCGATCGTCCACACCTCGGGCACCACGGGGCGCCCGCGCGGCTGTGTGATCACGCACGCCAATCTCGCCGCCCAGTGCGACACCCTCTACGCGGGCTGGGGCGGTCTGCTGGCCGCGCCGGGCGAGCGCCCCTCGCTGCTGGCCTTTCTGCCGTTCGCGCATGTCTACGGGCTGATGGTGCAGGTGGCGTGTCTGCGCGGCGGGGTGAAGCTGGCGCACCAGCCCGACCCGTCCTCGGACGAGCTGCTGCCGGCCCTGGCGTCCTTCCGTCCGACGTTCCTGTTCGCGGTGCCGTACGTCTTCGAGAAGATCTGTGCCCGCGCCCGGCTGGCCGCCGAACGGGCGGGCCGGCAGCGGACGTTCGACGCGGCGATGACGGTGGCGGTGCGCCACGCGGAGGCGCTCGCCGAGCAGGCGCAGGGCACCGGGCGCGGCCCCGACCCGTTCCTGCGGGCCCGGCACGCGCTCTACGACCGGCTGGTGTACTCCCGCATCCGCGAGCTGCTCGGCGGCCGGGTACGCACGGCGGTCTCCGGCGGCTCACCTCTCTTCCGGGAGCTGGGACTGCTCTTCGCCGGCATCGGCATCACCGTCTACGACGGCTACGGCCTGACGGAGACCACCGGGGCGATCACCGTGCAGCCGCCGGGCAGGGTGCGGTTCGGGACGGTGGGCCTGCCGCTGCCGGGCAGCGCGGTGCATCTGGCGCTGGACGGGGAGGTGTGGGTGCGTGGCCCGGTGGTCTTCGCCGGCTATCTCGACGACGACGGCGAGCCGGGCAACGGGCTGTACGACGGCTGGCTGCCGACCGGTGACCTCGGGCACCTGGACGAGGAGGGCTATCTCGTCATCACCGGCCGCAAGAAGGACACCATCATCACCAGCAACGGCAAGAGCGTGGCCCCGCAGGGGCTGGAGCAGCGGCTGTGCGCCCATCCGCTGATCTCGCAGTGTGTGGTGGTCGGCGACAACCGGCCGTATGTGACCGCGCTGATCACCCTGGATCCGGAGGCGCTGGAGCAGTGGCGGCAGTTGCGCGGTGAGCCGTGCGAGGCCGGCGAGGGACCGTCGCCGGAGGAGCAGCTACAGGCCGAGGTGCGACGGGCGATGGCGCGCGCCAACGCGTCGGTGTCGCGGGCCGAGTCGATCCGGGCGTTCCGTGTGCTGCCGGGCGAGTTCAGCCAGGACTCCGGGCTGATGACGCCGTCGCTGAAGCTGCGGCGGGCGGCGATCGTACGGGCGTATGCGGCGGAGATCGACGCCCTGTACGCGCAGGGCGAGCGCGAGGCGCCGGACACCCGGCAAGAGCGCCGTCGGTGGGCGGCCGCGGGGCTGTACGCGCGCTGAACGCAGACCTCAACTACCTTACCGCGCAGGCCACTTCGGGCATGCGCAGGCCGGCGTACGTCACCCGTCACGCAGCCGGGCCCGCACGCGGCACCGTAGCAGTGTCGCGGCGGACCCGGCCGTTATTTGTCCAGGGGTGAGGACCCGCGTCCGCGGACCGGGCGCGGCCCTTAGCGTCCGGTGGCATTCCAGTAGGGACGAACCGGGAGGCCGTGTGCGGTCGATCCTCAGCAACTCCGCAACATCCGGGCGGACCATCGCCACGGGTCTGGTGGTCGCCGCTCTCGTGGCCACGCTTGCGGCACTGCTGCTGCCCATCCAGCTCTTCGGTGAGACCGCATCGGCGGCGACCAACACGGTCACGTACGAGGATGACGGCGGCGGGACGGTGAACACCCGCTACGGCCCGCTGACCGCGATGGACCGGGACTTCGTACGCAAGGTCAGACTGGCCGGCCTGTGGGAGCTGCCCGCGGGCCGCCAGGCGCAGGAACGCGGCACGACCGCCGCGGTGCGCACGGCCGGCGCCCACCTCGTCGCCGGGCACACCGAGCTGGACCGCCGGTCGATCGAGGCCGGGCGGGCACTGGGCATCCCGCTGCCCAACCAGCCCAACGCCGATCAGCAGGGCTGGCTCGGGCAGCTGAACGCCGCCCAGGGCAACGACTTCGGCCCGCTCTTCGCCGAACTGCTGCGCCGCGCCCACGGCAAGGTCTTCGGGCTGGTCGCCATGGTCCGGGACCAGACCCGCAACTCGATGGTGCGCGCACTGGCGAACCGGGCCAACACCGTCGTCCTGGACCACATCACGGTGCTGGAGAAGACCGGCAACGTCGACTTCAACACCCTGCACACCAGCTGAGCCGGGCGCGCGGACGTGTCACGACGGCAGCGACACCGGCCCCGACGCCGGACGACGCCCGGCCGCCGCCGACCACCTGCGAACCGACCGAAACGACACCCTCAGCAACCAACACCCGCAGCACCCTTTGCAATCGACACCCGCAGCAACCGACACCCCTCACACCGGACGAAGCGAAGTGATCCCATGAGGCAACGGCAACAGCAACAGGCCCAGTCCCATAAACGCTCGCGATTGACGAACAGAATGCTCGTGGGCGCGGCCGCGCTCCTGCTGGGCGGCGGCGGACTGGCGGCGGTCGCCACCACAGCACTGGCCGGCAACTCCGGCCCGGAGCCGGCGGCCGGCCACTCGCACACCATCACCGCCACGACCATCTCCTGCCCCGACGTGGGCGAGCGGTTGCGCGAGGTGCCGCGCAGCGCCCAGCTCCAGGTCTCCAAGGGGCTGTCCTCGCTCGACCGCCAAGTGCACGACGCCTACCACAAGATGATGGAGGGCAGCGGCAGCACCGTCCTCGTCCGGCTCAAGCAGCAGCGGCAGAAAACGATCGGCACGATGGTCACCGCCATCGCCAAGAACGCCAAACGGCCCAGCTATCTGCTGAAGATGAGCGGCTGTACCACCAAGCCCGTCGACGAAGCGGCCGGCTCCGGCGGCTACGACTCCACAAAAACCACGAAGAACGGCTGGTACCAGAACCAACCCCAGCCCCAGCCCCAAGACCAGAACCAGAGCCAGGATCCGGGCCAGAACCAGGGACAGGTCCCGGGCCAGAACCAGGGTCAGAACGGCGGGCAGCAGGGCCAGCCCGGCGGCCCCTCCCCCGACGACTTCATCGACATCACCACCGTCCAGCCCAACGCCGGCACCCCGCCCTTCGCCGCTCCCCAGGGCAACGGCGCCTCGACCGGCACCTTCACCACCGAATGCGGCCGCAATGAGGACGGCCACTTCAACTCCGACAACGTCATCGTCACCCCGGGCGTGAGCAACGGCGCCCACCACACCCACGACTACGTCGGCAACAAGGCCACCGACGCCTTCGCCAACGACCAGAAGCTCGCCCAGTCCGACACCACCTGCACCAACGGCGACCAGTCCACCCACTACTGGCCGGTGCTGCGCAAGCTGGACGGAAACGCGGAGCAGAAGCCGGGCGCCGCGCAGGACGCCAACGTCGGCACGACCCTGACCCCGGCCACGGTGACCCTCACCTTCCGCGGCAGCCAGGCCGGCCAGGTCCGGGCCATGCCCCGCTTCCTGCGCATCATCACCGGCGACGCCAAGGCCTTCACCAACGGCACGAAGAACGCCAACGCCTCCTGGAGCTGCACCGGCTTCGAGGACCGGCAGCTGAAGGACAAGTACCCGCTCTGCCCCAGCGGCTCCCAGGTCGTCCGCACCTTCGCCTTCCAGAACTGCTGGGACGGCCGCGACATCGACAGCGCCAACCACCGCGACCACGTGACCTTCTCGGACCAGAACGGCAACTGCCCCAACGGCTTCACGGCCATCCCGCAGCTCGTCCAGCGCATCACCTACGACGTCCCGCAGGGCAACAGCTTCGCGGTGGACAGCTTCCCCGAACAACTCCACAAGCCGGTGACCGACCACGGCGACTTCATCAACGTGATGCCGGACAACCTGATGAGCAAGGCGGTCAACTGCATCAACAGCGGGCAGGAGTGCAAATAATGCACTTCTAGAGGCCCTTAGGGGACGTCTCCCCTAAGGGGAACGCGGGCCCCCTGAGCCGTACAACGCGGCGGGCCGGGAGGCGATTCCAATGCTGTTGGCGAAGTCCTTTCGCCAACAGCATCGCCCTCGGTGCCGGCGTCTTGGAGCCAGGCTCAGCGAACGGAACTGATCATCGCGGTCAGGACGGGTGAGGCGGCCGATGGCTGGCTCTGGCCGATGTCCTTGTACCCCCAGCTCTCGTACAGCCGGTGCACCTTTCCGTCCCCGGCCAGCGGGTTGACCATGAGCGTGACGTACGGCTCGTTGCGACCGGCGAGAAGGGCGTCGTGGATGCGCCGGGCCGCCCCGGTGCCGCGCCACGGAACGCGAACGCCGATTTCCTTGAGGGCCACGGCGTGCCGGTCGGTGTACTCGGGCGGCGGGACGGGAGTTACGCGTTTCCACCACCGGTCATCAGCGTCAATGGTGTTGGCGTAGGCATAGCCGACGGGCTCGCCCTGGTCGTAACCAAGCACCGCTACCCAACCGGATTCTGTGGCATGCCGTTCAAGACGCTCGGCAAACGTGGCGACTGCGTAGTTCGGAAGGTGCAGGAGGTCTGCGCGGACATCGGCGTACACGTCCACGAGGTGTTGCCGGGCCGGTTCGAGCGTGTGGAACGTGTGTAGCTCGATGATGGACGTCATACCGATTCCTTCCAGGTGGCGCGGGCGTACTGGTCCCACGTGCGAGTGGCTGGACTGTTCGGCGCGAGATTGTGGATCTTGGCGTTGAAGTCGCGGAGCATCCGTGCGACCCGAGGGTGATGAGCAGCGGCATTCACGGGGACCGACATGGCGGTGACGGCGGCCGGTTCCAAGTCGCCCTGTCCGAGTTGAGCACGCGCAAGACGAGTCGTGGCAATCGCCTTCGACCGCTGCATGTGGGGGCGGAGAGCTGCCAAGCAACGATGCGCATGCGCTTCGGCCGTCTCGTAATCGCCGAGTGCGAGGTACGCGGAGAGCGCGAGGGATTCCAACTCTGCCTGGTCGTAGAACGAGGTCATCCATACCGGCCGGTAGGTGTCGGGGTCGGCGCGGTCCATCGCTTCCTGGGCCTGGCCGAAGCTGCGCCGGGTGGCCGCAGCATTGTGGGCCACGCCGTGAATAGCGGCCTGTCTGGCCAGACCCAGGGACGCGAACAGGGGATCACGGCGGGCGACGGACAAGTTGCGGGCGACGTCATTCGCGGCGATGGCGTCGGCGGGGCGCCCCAAGTGCCGGTACAGGGTGCCGGCATGCGACCAGATGCGGAATTTGATCGCAAGGTCAGTCGCCATCTCGGCAAGTGCCTGAGCTTCACGCATGTGCTGGACCGCTTCGTTGTACCGACGGCCGTCGATCGCGGCCCACATCGCCGAGGACCGGAACGCCGCAGCGCACCCGTACAGGTAGGCGCGGACCCGCTGACTGGCACTTCCGGAGTTCTGAAGGGTGAGAGCTTCGTCGGCGAGAGCGGCAGCCTTCTGCTCGATGCCGAGCTGACCGCCGTGACGGTGGTCGCTCGCGATGATCTCGGCAAATCGATGTTGAAGTCGCGCGACGTCACTTGTCCCGACGCGGCGAGGAGAGGCGAACGCAGGCGTGGCCGCGGCGGCGGCCACGGTCGTCCCGGCGGTGATGAAGCGGCGGCGTTTCATGCGGTCCTCCTGCGATGGTGCGAGGGCGGACGTGGCCCGGACCCGAGGCACGAACCCTAAAGCGGTGGCGGGCAGGCCGGTGACCTTCTCCAGCGCAGCTCGGGTCACCGACTTCGGCCACCGCACCCGGCCCGCTTTCCAGTCCCGGACCGATGAGCCATCCAGTCCTCCGACCCTCCCAGTGAGGTCGCCGACTGCCGCATTCACCGCTTCGGCCAGCGAATTCGAGCTGTGGCCATGCTCGTCCATCCACGCCGCAAGCACCGCATTTCGCGTGGTGTCCATCTACGCACCGTAGCGCTGCACCCCACGCACCGTCAGGTAAACAGGTGGCCAAATCGCCCTAGGGGTCGTGCGGAGAAAGCCGCCTGATCTCCCTAATCAGACTGCCCTGGCACCGCGTTAGCTGGTCATACGCCGACCGCGGCGCTCCGGTGTTCCGGAGCGCCGCCGCGGCTACGCGGGTCCGTTGCTGCCCCCCGTCGCAGGACGGACCCGCCTCAGCAGCGATCAGGAGGACTGACCGAGATGCCGACTGCACCAACGCCGAGCCGCACCCTTGCCGATGCCACCCCGCACTCCCGGTCGGCCCGCGCCGCACCGTCCGACACCGAACCCCTGCCGTCCGAAGCCCGCGCTTTCCGCCGCCAGCACGGCGACCCCCTCGGCTGGGGCTCCGGCGAATGGGCCCCCTACGTCGACCTCGGAGGTGTGTCATGACTCCCGGGTGGAACGCCGTTCCCGCTCCGAAGTCGTGGACGGTCAACGAGATCACGGGCAACGCGTGCCCGCGCTGCCACCACGTCTACAGCCTGGCGCGGGAGAAGGTCACTGGTCCGGGCGGACGGCATGTATGCGCGGGGTGCGCCGTCGTGGTCGGTATCCCCACCGGTCAGGAGGCACTCCGATGAGCGTCGACCGGGTGCCGGAGGTAGGGGATGAGGTGGAGTACGTGCCGGGGTTTCGAGCTGTCGTGACGGACATTCGCAAAGGCGTCCCCTACCTCCGGCGACCGGGGTGTACGGAGTGGCCGGCGGAGGACTCGGGTGCGCTCAAGGTGACGCGGACGCGAGCTGAGCGGATCGCGGATGGTGACTTCCGGTGAGCGGGGCAGATCAGGCCGCATGCCCCGCTCACCGGACGCGCGCGCCCCTGTGTGCACCCGGCGGGCCGCCGCCCGGTCGCCGGCACCCAACCGGTACGAGTCGTCCAGCACCGCAATCACTCATCACCATCGAGAGGAGCACAGCATGAGTCCCACCCAGACCTCGGAACGGGTCGAACTGGGTAAGTTCTTTGAAGCAAGTGCCCGGGAGTTCGAAGCCGGCCGCGCCGCGCCGGAGATGTTCTCCACCGCTGTCGATGCCGCATGGCATCGGCTGATGCAGACTCCCGGATACGCCGAGTTCAGCATCCGGCACGCCGGGCGTGTGTACGGGCACGTGAGCAACTGCGGTGCAGGCCGGATCTCATGGGTCTGCACGTATGAGGAGATGTTCGGCCCACTGCCCGACATCTGGTTCACAGGCGCGGACGGCAAGTTCGACCGGGAGGCTTCGGCCCGCTACCAGGAGACCGGCGAAGTGTGGGGTGAGTGGAACTGCTCGCCTGCACCAGGCGATCCCGAAGCAACCCCGAAGCGGCGGAAGGTCACCGTCCGGTGATCACCACGGCCGTCGGCGGAGCGTCCCGGTCCACGGCTGGGGCGCTCCGCCTCGTGGAGGGCCGCACCACCGAGCCGCAGACGGTGGACATCACCGACTACCTCCGCGCGATGGCCGCCCACTGCCCCTACCTCGCGCCATCGGCGTCGCGAGGGCTGACGGGCTGGACGGTGTACGAGATCGCTGGGAATGCCCAGGCGGCCGAAGCCGAGGTATTCCACGCGGGCGTGCAGGCCGCGGAGTGGATACGGGTCTTGACGACCCGGCCCCACGGCGCGCTCGTGTGCGAGAACATCGTGCTCCTCGGAGGCGACAGCGCAGCCCACCGTGAGCTGATGGCGTGGCCGCCGTGGGCGCTGAAGCACCTCTACGGGCCGGTGGGGCTGATGTTCGGCAAGTTCTGGGCGGGCGAGGAGCACACCGACCGGGGACGTCACATCCCCGTTCCGCCTGTCTCGTTCCTCCCTGTGCGCTGCGCTGTCCGTCCCGTCGATCCCCGGTTCCTTGAAGACACCCCGGACCTCGCTCACTCGCTCGCGTCAGCCGTGGACGACGGACGCGACGTATTCCGGGGTCTCCCGTGCGATTGGAAGGCAGTCAAGCAATGGGCGAGTTCCCTCTTTGTCCCGCAGCGGCCCGCGTCGCCGCCGAAGCAGCCTGCGGCGCGCAGGTCGAGCTGAAGGAGATCACCAACCGGCGTGGGGCTGCGGTCTGGAAGGCGACCGGCCTGGACGGAGCGGTGGCGGTGAAGGCCGGTGGTGGCGAAGGCGCGGCCGTTACCCGGCGGGAGGCGGCAGTTCTCGAATCGATCGGCTGGCCTGACCATCTGCTGGCCTCCGGCGAGGACGACGGTCTCTCCTGGCTGGTGACCCGCTGGTTCACAGGGCCGTCCACATGGCAGGTTTTCACACCCGTCAGGCGCGGCGCGGGCGGACGGCGACGCGCCCTGACGTCGTCCGTGGACCTGTGCCGGGCCGTGGCCGAGCTGCACGCCTCCGGCTGGGTTCACTCCGACATCCAGCCCTCCCACGGCATCCACACCGACCACGGCGTGCGGCTGATCGACTGCTCCTGGTCCTGGCGCGAAGGCACCGAACCGGCCGGCGACTTCCGCGGCGGCATCACTCACCTGGTAGCGCCAGAACTGGCCGCGTCCATCAACGCCGGTATCCAACCGGTCACCCCCAGCACGGCCGCCGAGGTGTACGCCCTCGCCGGAACCCTGTGGACCTGCATCACCGGTCGCTGGCCACTGGACTACGCCGCAGCCGGGATCGACCCCCACCGGCTCACCCCCGCAGAACTCCGGGCCCACCTCGCCACTGGGCGCATCCCCCTCGACACCGCGGCCCCCTGGCCAAAGTTCCAAGACGTTCTGCGCCCGGTCCTCCTCGCCGAGCCCGCCGAACGCCCCGCAGCCGCCGAACTGGCCCAAGCCTTGGCGGAGGTTGCCACGTGATCGAACTGCGCGCACTCACCATGGACGACGCCTCCGTCCTCCAGCGGATCTACAGCGGCGCATCCTTGACGTACATCGAGCGCCGAGAACTCACCACCGATGAGGCCCTGACCCTGGTGGCGAACTCGCTTGCCTGTGCCCGTGCCCTGCCACGTGACCGGTGGGCCTTCGGCATCGCCGTCGATGACGACCTCATGGGAATGGTCAGGCTCCGGTGCCGCACGGAGAAGCACGCCAGCATCAGTTACATCCTGCACGAAGGCTCCTGGGGCCGCGGATACGCCACTCAGGCCGTCGCCGTCATGCTGCGCTTCGCGTTCACCACCGCCGATCTGGAGAGCATCGGCGCCCGGCACCACCCCGACAACCGTGCCTCCGGGAGGGTCCTGACAAAGAACGGGTTCACCTATCGGGGCACTCGTGACGGGTGGCCGCTGTACGACATCCATCGGCTCGGGCCGTGCACTTGAGCGGGGTGGGGGGTATCCGGTGGATCACGCCGACCTTGTGGCGCCCTGTTTGCGGTACTGGCCGGGGGCCATCCCGTACTCCCGTTTGAAGGCCTTGGCGAAGGCGAACTCCGAGGTGTAGCCGGCACGTTCGGCGACGGTGCGCAGGGGGGCGTCGGCCTGGCGCAGCAGTCGGCCCGCCGTCGTCATGCGCCACCAGGTCAGATACGCGAGCGGTGGCCGGCCGACCAGCGCGGTGAAGCGGCGGGCGAACGCGGCGCGGGACAGGCCGGCCCGGGCGCCGAGTTCCTCGACCGTCCAGGGCCTCGCGGGGGCGTCGTGGATGGCGTGCAGCGCGGCGCTGACGGCCGGGTCGCTCAGGGCGCCCGCCCACCCGGCCGGTTCCTCCGGGCGCTCGGCCAGCCACCAGGTGCGCAGCAGATACAGCAGCAGGGTGTCGAGGAGCGCGGGCACGATGGCGTCGGAGCCGGGCTGGGGGTCGGCGAGTTCGGCGCCGAGCAGATCGACGGCGGAGCGCAGCCGGTCGTGGGCGCCGACGCGGGCCGGGAAGTGGATGAAGGGCGGCAGGTCGGTGAGGAGGGGATGGGCCCGCGCCTTGTTCAGCTGGTAGGCGCCGCACAGCATGAGGGTGTCGTCACCGTGGACGGGCCCGCGGTGGCGGAGCGTGGGCCAGGAGCCGTCCGGCCCCAACTGGGCGTCCTCCAGGGGGGTTTCGGGCCGGTCGGCGAGACCGTGACCGTAGCCATGGGCCAGGAAGACGACATCTCCGGGGCCGAGCCGGACGGGATCGGCGCCCTCGGGCGGCAGCAGCCAGGCCGAGCCCTGGAGCACGACATGGAACCCGGCCCCGTCGGAGGCGGGGAAACGGACACCCCAGGGGGCGTGCTTGACCGTGCGCGAGGAGTGGGCTTGGTGGAGACGGGCCGGCTGGCGCCCGGCGACCATGTGGTGATCACGGGCGCGTCCAGCGGTGTGGGTACGGCCGCGGTCCAGACGGCCCTGCGGATGGGCGCCGTCCCGATCGCCACCACGCGTGGCGAGGCCAAGCGGCAGCGGCTGCTGGAGCTCGGCGCGGCCCATGTGATCACCACGGACGCCGAGGACCTGGTGAAGGAGGTCAGGCGGATCACGGGCGGCCAGGGCGCCCGGCTGGCCTTCGACGCGGTGGGCGGCCCCGGTTTCGCGGCCCTCGGTGACGCGCTGACGCCCGGCGGCACGGCGGTGCTCTACGGCTGGCTGGACCCGCGCCCCATCCAGCTGTCGATGAACTGGCCGCTCACCGTCCACACGTATGCCAATGGAGCCCTGGCCCGCACGGAGGCCTATCGCCGCCGCGCCGCCGCGTTCATCGGCTCGGGCCTGGCGAGCGGCGCGCTGGCGCCCGTGATCGCCGAGACCTTCGACGGCCTGGAGCAGGTCGCTGACGCCCATCGCCTGATGGAGTCCAACACTCACATGGGCAAGATCGTGGTGAGGGTGTGAAGCGAGGGTAGTGCGGCGGCGAGGCCGTACAGCGCAGCGGCCCCGAGCCCGTTTTTGACGGGTATCGGGGCCGCCGGTCCGCGTTGAGTGGCCGTGGTCAGCTCAACGGGGGTGGTGCGTCATCTTCCGTTGTTTCAAAGGCCGTTGACGCGGGCCTCGCGCGCCATTCCCAGGGGGCGGATGGAGGAGGCGACGGCGCGGGCACGGCGGCCGGCGCGGGCGCGGTAGCTGCGGACATGGGCCATCAGACGGCGGCTGCGCAGGGCCATTTCGAGTTCGAAGCGGGCGCGGGGGTCGCGTAGTACGGGGCCGAAGAGCTTCTCGATCTGGCGGAGGCGGTAGCGGACCGTCTGCGGGTGTACATGGAGGAGTTTGGCGGCTTCCGGCGCGCCACCGCCCTCCAGCCAGGCGAGCAGGGTGACTTCGAGGCGTTCGCTCTGGCGGGGTGTCAGTTCCTCCAGGGGGCCGAGCCAACGGGAGGTCAGGGCGTCGGCCAGGGACTCGTCCTGGAGGAGCAGGAGCGCCGAGAGATGGTCGTCGACGAACGCGGGTCGGGCCTCCGGGCCGACCCTTCCGGGGGCCAGGGTGAGCAGATAGCGGGCCCAACGGAGGGAGGAGGCGGTGTCGGTGGACGGTACGGCGTGTCCGACGGCGGCCGCGCGGCCCTTGAGGGCTGCCTCCAGGCGGGGCCGGGTCTGGGTGGCCGGGTCGGGGACGAAGAGGCAGGTGTAGCCGTCGACGGTGCCGATGAGGGCATGGCCCAGAGCGGCGGCCAGTTGGGGTGCCTCGGCGGGGGTGGCGAGAACGACGGCCTGGAGGGTGTCGGGGACGGGCCAACCGGCCGCGCGGGCCAGGTCGTTCAACCCCTCGTCCGGTACCTCTCGTTTGCCGGCGAGAACATCGAAGAGGTCCTGACGGGCCCGTGCCACGGGCATCGGGGTGACCACTGACGGGACGGCCGGACGTTTACTTTCCGACTCGTTTTGGTACCCAAGAACTGTCAGCAGGGCCTGTTCAAGTGCCCAATGCGCCTCTTCTACGGGAGTATCACCGAGAAGTGCGGACAATGCGGGAAAACCGCGCTGCAACTCCGCGACCACCTTCTCGGCGAGGCCCGGGAGTTCATTTCTCACTACCCGGGTCCACTCGCCTCGGGGACGCGACCAGATGCGGTTCAGGAGATCACACATCGCTACCTCGTTCCTGGCGGGGGATGCTGCTGGGACAGGAGATGGGCGCCCCCGTGCGCCTGATTGGGCATCATCCGGAGTACCGCCGCGCGACCGCGACGCCGGTGCAGGAATTTGTCACAGCGCGATAAAGCTTACGAAATCCTGAACACGCTCGTAGATGCTTTTGCACATCCGGATTACGGCCCTGCGTATCCACCCGGTTACAGAATGTTTAGTGTTACCGGGGGTCACCCGAACAAAAGCCCCGGGGCAAATACCGCCGCCGGGAGATTTCATAGAAATTCGCATCCCGCACCCGTGCCCCGACACCGGGAGGTCCGATGTCCGCACCGCGTTTGCAGAACCGACGAGCAACACACCGCGCCCGGCCCTCGCCCACGCTGCCCCGCCCCCGGCGCCCGCCGAACGAACCCGGCCCGCCGGTTCGCCGTCCGGCCGGCAGGAACAACGGAACTGCCATGCTGCGCCCGGCACTTCCGGCCGCACTGCTGCTCTTCATCGCCGTCACCCTGCACTCCGGCGCGATGGACACCCTCATGCGCTTTCTGGACTTCGGCGCCGGGGTGCTCGCCCTGGTCTCGCTGTCGGTCACGGTGCTGTGGGGGCTGGCCGCCACCGACCGGATGGTGCTGCACTCCGGCCACCGGCTGCTCGCCCAGGCCGTGCACCGCGGCACCGGCGTCGCCGGACTCGGCTTCCTGGGCCTGCACATCTGGGTGAAGATCGCCGAGGGTCACACCAACACGGCCTCCGCAGCGGTGCCGTTCACCGACGGCGCCCGGCCGGTGCTCATCGGCCTGGGCACACTCGCCGCGTATGTGTTCCTCGCCGTCGCGGTGACCGGCGCGGTGCGCGGCGCATTCACCGGCATCGCCGCCTCCCGCTGGTGGCGGGCACTGCACATGAGCGCCTACCTCGCCTGGGCGCTGGCCCTGGTGCACGGCCTCAGATCGGGCCGTGCCGCAGCCGGTTGGGCGCTGGCCGGATACGCCATCTGTCTCGCCGCGGTAGCCGTACGGCTCGCACTGCGGCTGCGCGACTCACGCAGGAACTCAGGAGAACTCCCATGACCGCCCCCGCCCCCACCCGTCTGCTGCCGGCCCTCCCGGGCCCGGAGCCCGTACC
Source organism: Streptomyces inhibens (assembly GCF_003389455.1). Classification (GTDB taxonomy): domain Bacteria; phylum Actinomycetota; class Actinomycetes; order Streptomycetales; family Streptomycetaceae; genus Streptomyces; species Streptomyces inhibens. The sequence continues at coordinate 18,822 of NZ_QUAC01000148.1, forward strand.
GACGCTGGCGTCCTTCGGCCCACCGCGGCTGCTGGCCGGCCTCGACGAGGCACCGCGCATGGACCGGGTGGCGCATCTGGCCCGGCACGGCAGCCTGCCCCGGCTGACCCCTCAGGAGCTGGTGGCGCTGGCCGAGGACACCGATCTGCGTGGCCGCGGCGGCGCGGGCTTCCCCTTCGCCCGCAAGCTGACCGCCGTCATGGACGGTATGAAACGGTCCGACGGCAAGGGCGCGGTGGTCGTCAACGGCAGTGAGGGCGAGCCGAGTTGCCTCAAGGACACCGCGCTGCTGCTGCACGCCCCGCATCTGGTGATCGACGGCGCGCTGCTGGCCGCCGAGGCGCTCGGTGCGCAGGAGGTCGCCATCGGGGTGACCCGTAAGGACGTCGAGGACTCGGTGCGGCGTGCCATCGGCGAACGCGGCCCGGTCCGGCCGGCGTTACGGGTCACCCTGCTGACCGAGCGGTTCGTCACGGGCGAGGGCACCGCGATGACCAACGGGCTGGGCGGCGGCCCGGGCCTGCCCTCGGGCCGTAAGGTCCGCTCCAGCGAGCGCGGTCTGAACGGGGTGCCGACGCTGCTGTCGAACACCGAGACCTACGCCCAACTCGCGGTGGCCGCCCGCCTGGGAGCACTCGGCTACCGCAATGCGGGCCTGCCCACGGAGCCCGGCACCCTGCTGCTGACGGTCGGCGGCAGCCGGGTCGTGGAGGTCCCCTACGGGGTGCCGCTCACCCGGGTCCTCGCCCTGTGCGGGTCCGACCCGGGGCAGGGCGTGCTGCTGGGCGGCTATCACGGCACCTTCATCTCGCCCGTCGACGCGCAGACCGCGACGCTCTCGCGGGATGCGCTGTCCGCCTACGGCGCGGTGCTCGGCGCCGGGGCTGTGCTGCCGATCCCGTACGACACCTGTCCGGCGGGCGAGACCGTACGCGTCGCGCAGTGGATGGCCGCCGAGTCGGCCGGCCAGTGCGGCCCCTGCGTACTGGGCCTGCCCGCGCTCGCCGATGAACTCGCCCGCGCCGTACGGGGCGGCGGCGACTCCGCCCTGGAAGCGGTGCGCGCCCGGATGCGGGCGGTGGAGAAGCGCGGCGCCTGCAGCCACCCGGACGGCACCTCGCGCTTCGTCGCCTCGGCCCTCGCCGCCTTCCCCGAGGAGTTCGAGCGCCATGCGCAGGGGTTCGGGTGCGGCCGCCCGGTGACCGGAGCGCTGCCGGTCACCGGGCACCAGCCGCCACCGGTCGCCACGCCCGCCGCCGCGCCGGCGCCGCCGCAGGAGCGGCTGCTGGTCGACTGGACGCTGTGCCGCGGCCACGGCCTGTGCGCGGATGTGGTGCCCGGCATCGTGAAGCTGGGCCCGGACGGCTATCCGCAGCAGGCCAGCATGCCGCTGCCGGCCCGGATGCGGCGCCGTGCGCAGCTCGCGGTACGGCGCTGCCCGGCGCTGGCGCTGCGGGTACAGGGCGGCAACTGAGCCTCCCTGCGGGCTGCTTGACCCGAAGAAGAAAAACTTCGCGCCCGTTGAACGCCCGGCACCCCGTAGCCCGTATTCCCCCGGCGAGACCACCCGGCCGGGACCGACCGGCAACAGCACACGCAGCAAGCACGTCACTTTGCAAGCGATGGAACCGGCAACCGACAGAGGAGACACCCATGATCACTCGACGTCGTGCGGGACTCGCGGCCACCGCGCTCGCCACCCTGGCGCTGACCGCCGCCTGCGGCACCAGCGGCAACCAGAGCGCCGGCACCCCCACCACCGACACCGTCCAGCCGGCAGGCCAGGGCACCAGCGACTACGGCTCCTCCGGCTCCGGCCAGGGCAACGACCCGTACGGCGGCCAGGCGGGCGGCGACAGCGGCAAGGCCCCGCAGGCCGGGCCCAGCGCGGGGACGCTGGCGCTGCACCAGGACGCCAAGCTCGGCCCGATCGTGGCCGACGCCAAGGGCATGACCCTCTACCGCTTCGACAAGGACACCGCCAAGCCGCCCAAGTCCAACTGCTCGGGCTCCTGCGCCACCGCCTGGCCGCCGGTCCCCGCCGACGGCGCGACCGCCCCCGCGGGCATCGCCAAGAGCGCACTGGGCTCGGTCACCCGCGCCGACGGCACCAAGCAGCTGACCATCGGCGGCTGGCCCGCCTACCGCTACGCCAAGGACACCCAGCCCGGCGACACCAAGGGCCAGGGCGTCGGCGGCACCTGGAACGCGCTGACCGCCGAGGGCAAGAAGGCCGTCGCCCAGGAGCCCGGCGATGTCTCGGTGCAGAACCAGCCCGAGCTCGGCGACATCCTCGTCGACGGCCAGGGCCTGACCCTCTACCGCTTCAACAAGGACAGCGCCTGGCCGATGAAGTTCGGCTGCAACGACGCCTGCCTGGACACCTGGAAGCCCGCCAAGCCCGCCGACCGCTCCAAGCTGAAGGGCATCCCGTCCAAGCTCATCTCCACCGTCACCCGCCCCGACGGCCTCCGTCAGCTGGCCGTCGACTGCTGGCCGGTCTACACCTTCACCGGCGACAAGCAGCCCGGTGACATCAACGGCCAGGGCAAGATGGGCCTGTGGTTCGCGGTCTCCAAGGACGGCAAGAAGATCACGTCGACGCCGACGGGCTGACCGGCCCGCCCTGCCGGAGCGCCTCGTCGCGGGGGAACTCGTCGTCCACCGCCAGCACCTGGGCGTCCGGCCGCTCGTCCGTATCGCGCGGCCCCAGCCAGGTGACCGCGAGCGCCACCACCACATTCACGGCGAGCCCGACGATCCCCGCGTTCATCCCCCACACCGGGTCGTGTCCCCCGAAGACCAGGACACAGACCAGAGCGAAGCCCGCCACCAGGCCGCTCACCGCGGCGTGCACCGTCAGCCGCCGCCACACCAGCCCCAGCAGCAGCATCGGCACGAGCTGCGCCATGCCCTCGTACGAAATCAGGGACAGCCGGACGAGGGTGTTGGGGGCGGTGTAGGTCAGCACCAGCGCCAGCGCTCCGGCCACCACCACGACCACCTGGGACCACAGCTTCTGCCGGTTGGCCAGCTTGGGGATCGCACCCAGCACGCTCCTCCCCCACATCGTGCCGATGACCAGCATGAACACGGCCATCGGCACGATGGAGGAGAGGGCGGCGGCCACCCCGATCAGACCCACGGCCCAGGCCGGAAGGGAGTCCACCACCAGCTTGAACAGCGCGAGATTGGAGTCCGCGCCGGTCAGCCCGGGCACCACGAACAGCGCGGCCAGCCCCAGCAGCATCGGCACGAACAACAGCACGTTGTAGAAGGGGAGGTACATGGCGTTACGGCGCAGCGCATCGGCGTTGCGGGCACCGAGGTAGCCGGCCACGGTCGTCGGGAAGATCACCACCGTAAGGGAGTTGATGACGGTGGTGGTGATGAACCAGACCTGGCCCAGTCCGCCCGACGCATGGCCGGGGAAGGTCAGCCACTGCGGCTTCTCGGCGACGATCCGGTGCAGGAAGGGCCCGTAGCCGTCGAAGTAGTGCAACGGAACATAGATAGCGAGGAAGCCGAGGGTGCCGATGACGAGGATGTCCTTGAGCACCGAGACCCAGGCGCTGCCGCGCAGCCCGCTGATCACGACAAAGCCGGTGGTGACGGCGAAGCCTATGAAGTAGGCCCAGTTGAGACTGATGGCACCGTAGGAAATGGTGGAGACGACCACGCCCATGCCGGTGATCTGCAGCTGGATGTACGGCAGCAGACAGACGGTGGCGAGGAGGGCGACGGCGGCGCCGAGCCAGGGCCGCCGGTAGCGGTGCGCGACGATGTCGGTGATGCCGACCAGGCCGTGCCGGCGGGCGTAGGCCCACAGCATCGGCCCGACGACGTACCCGATCCCGTAGCCGCAGGACATATAGGCCAGCACATAGAGCACCGGGGCACCGAAGTTGTAGCCCCAGCCGGCCGCGCCGAGGTAGCTGAAGCTCGTATAGCTCTCGCCGGCCATCAGCACCCAGATGAAGACGGTGCCCAGACTGCGGCCGCCCACCGACCACTCGGTAAGGCCCCCGCCGGAGCCGCGGCCGCGTACCGCGAGCAGCCCGAGGGCGACGGTGAGCACCATGAAGGCGCCGAAGATGGCGGTGGCGACGGCGGCGTTCATGACCGGCCCCGCTTGAGGTCGGCGCGCCGCGCCAGCCACACCGCCAGCGGTGTGGCGAGCGTCGCCAGCAGCATCCAGAAGAACAGGAACGGCAGGCCCTGCACGGTCGGTGTCACCCGGTTCACCAGCGGCAGCACCGCCAGGAACAGCACATACGGCAGCAGCAGCCACAGCAGCGCGGGGCGCTTTCGGGAGCCCGGGGATCGACCGCCGGAGGACTGATTTCGCACGTGGCGAGAGCCTATGCGACGCACGGCCGCTCTCACCGTGACTGTGTCGACCGCAACACGCCCCAGACCACCAGCCGGTAGGTCGAGGTGTACTCCGGCGTACAGGTCGTCAGCGTCAGATACGCGCCGGGCGCGGTGAAGCGGTAAGCGGGGTGCACGCTGCTGTAGGGGACCTTGGCGAGGACCGTGCCGTCGCCGGGCGTGGTCTCGGGCAGGGTGCGGCGGACGGCGTAGGTGTAGCGGGCCTCGGCGGTGTCGATGACGACGGTGTCACCGGGCCGCAGCCGGCCGATGTACCGGAACGGTTCACCATGGGTGTTGCGATGCCCGGCCAGCGCGACATTGCCGGCCTCGCCCGGCTGCGCACTGTGCGGATAGTGCCCGACATAGCCCTTGTTGAGGACCGCGGCCTTGCCGACGCCCTGGGCGATGGGGGCGGTGATGCCGATCCGGGGGATGCGGAGGACGGCGTACGCCAGGTCCTGGGGAGGCGGAGGCCGGTCGGTCGCGCGGCGACCTGTCGTATCGGGCGGAGGGGTGCTTTTGCCGGATCCCCGCGCCCCCGCTCCGTCGTCCTCGGGCGCCGGGGTCGCGGCAGTGGACGGCGGCCGGGCGTGCCACTGCCGCTCCAGCCGGTCCACCTGGTCCTGTGCCGAGTGCTGCGCCTGACGGTTCGTCCACCACAGCTGGTGGACGACGAGCAGCAGCACTACGGCGCCGAGCGTCACGGCCAGCTCCGCACCCGTCCACAGCGCCCGCGCGGCACGGGAGCGACGGGTGCGCCGCCCCTGCACGACTACCGGTATCCGCTCCCGCACGCGGGCACCGTAAGCCCTGCGGGCGCAGGCCACCAGAGGCAGCGCACACCCTCTGTGCGCTGACGGGTGTCAGCCGCCGAAGGCCTGCGAGACGGCGTAGATGCACAGCCCGGCCAGCGCACCGACGACCGTGCCGTTGATCCTGATGAACTGCAGGTCACGGCCGATGTGCGCCTCGATCTTCTTCGAGGTCTGCTCGGCGTCCCAGCCGGCGACGGTCTCGGTGATCAGGGAGGTGATCTCGCTCTGATACGTCGTCACCACATAGACGGCCGCGCCCTCCAGCCAGCCGTCCACCTTGCCCTGCAGCCGCTCCTCGCCGGACAGCCGCCGCCCCAGGGACAGCAGCGCCGCCCGCACCCGCAGCCGCAGTTCGCTGCGCTCGTCCTCGGCGGCGGCCACGATCATCGCGCGCACCGAGCCCCAGGCCGAGGCGATCAGGTCCTGTACCTCGCCGCGCCCCAGCACCTCCGACTTCAGCCGCTCGACCCTGGCCCTGGTGTCCGGGTCGGACTGCAGATCGCCCGCGAAGTCCCTCAGGAAGCGGTCGATCGCACCGCGCGCCGGATGCTCGGGCATGTCCCGCATCTCGGTGACGAAGCGCAGCAGCTCCTTGTAGACCCGGTCGCCCACCTTGCGGTCGACGAAGCGCGGGGTCCATCCGGGGGCGCCGCCGGAGACCGCCGTCATGACGGAGTCGCCGTGCTCGACCAGCCAGTCGTGGCCGCGGGTGACGATCAGATCCACCACCCTCTTGTGGCCGCCCTCGGCGACGACCTTCTCCAGCATCGTGCCGATACCGGGCGCGATCTCCTGGGCGTCCGCGCGGCGGGTGATCGCCTCGCCGACCACCGCCTGCACATCGGAGTCGCGCAGCACGGTCAGCGCGCCGCGCAGCGCGGTGGACAGCTCGGCGGTGACCCGGTCGGCGTTCTTCGGCTCGGCGAGCCAGCCGCCGAGGCGCCGGCCGATGCCGACGGAGCGCAGCCGACGCCGTACGACCTCACCGGAGAGGAAGTTCTCTCCGACGAAATCACCCAGGCTCTGACCCAGTTGGTCCTTCTTCGTCGGAATGATGGCGGTGTGCGGGATCGGCAGCCCCATCGGCCGCTTGAACAGCGCGGTGACCGCGAACCAGTCGGCCAGCGCGCCGACCATGCCGGCCTCCGCGGCCGCCGCGACAAACCCGGTCCAGCCTCCCGCCCCCAAGGACCCGGCCCATTTCGCCAGCACATAGACCAGTGCGACGGCCAGCAGCAGGCTGGTGGCCAGCGTCTTCATCCGGCGTACGGCGCGCCGGCGCTCCTCGTCGGCCACGCCGTACGCGAAGCCGTCGGCCGGCATCGCCCGGCCCGCCGGCACCGCGCCCGCCACCGGGGCCCGCTCCGCATTCGGCGCCATGTCCGCTTTCGTGCGTTCCATCCGCTCCACCGCTCCCACCGTGCCCCCGCCATCCATACGGCCTGTCCCACGCCGCACGTCCGGCCGCCGATCCGGCCGTATGTCCCACTGTGACCTACTCCCGGAACGAACCACGAGTTCCCCACGTCCATGCCATGACGGCATCGAGTCCGGGCCGGGCCGGCACCGAGCGGGGCGCCGGGCGGCTCCCCGGAGGTCCGTGGGATCATGGAGGACCGATCGGACCGCAACGGTGCCGCTGATCATCCGCTGCCCTTGCCCGCCCGGAGCGAGTTGCTCCGCTTTACCCAGGAGACCTCTCCCGCATGACGAAAAGTGTGGGTTACGCCCTGCTCGCCGGTCTGGCGGCGGTGGTGATGCTGATCTCGACCGCGATATTCGTCGGCTTCGGCGGCGACGGCGACGGACCGGGCAGCTCTCCGCACAAGCCGCGCGATCCGGTGGCACCGGCGGTCTCCGGACAGTGGGTCGGCACCTGGTCGGCGGCCGCGGCGGCGGCCGAGCCCGGCACCCTGGACGGCTACGCGGGAATGTCGATACGCAATGTCGTGCACACCAGCGTCGGCGGCACCGGCGTCCGTATCCAGCTCTCCAACCTCTACGGCACCCGCCCGCTGGTGGTCAGCCACGCCTCGCTGGCGCTGGCCGCGGCCCCCAGCAACCCCACCGCCGCGACCGGCACCATGCGCCGGCTGGCTTTCGGCGGCAAGCCCGCGGTGACCATCCCGGCGGGCGGCGCGGTCACCAGCGACCCGACCCGGCTGAAGGTGCCGGCCGACGCCGACCTCCTGGTCACCACGTACTCCCCCTCCCCCTCGGGCCCCGCCACCTACCACCCGTACGCCCGCCAGACCTCTTACCTGGCACGCGGCGACCGCGCCGAGGACGCCACCGGCGCCGCCTACACCGAGCAGAGCCCCTACTGGCGCTATCTGACCGGCGTGGACGTATGGAGCACCGAGGCCCGCGGCTCGGTCGTCGCCATCGGCGACTCGATCACCGACGGCATCACCTCCACCGCGGGCGCCAACCACCGCTGGACGGACTTCCTCGCAGCAAGGCTGCGCAACGAGCCCGGCGCGCCCCGCTACGGCGTCCTCAACCAGGGCATCAGCGGCAACCGCCTGCTGGTCAACGGCAGCAGGTTCTCGCCGAACAACGGGCCCAGCGTGCTGTCCCGCCTGGACCGCGACGCGCTCTCGCGCACCGGCGTGAAGGCGGTGATCGTCGAGATCGGGCTGAACGACCTGTTCAAGTCCCCGCGCCAGCTCGACCCGCAGAAGATCGTCGCGGGCATGCGGGAGATCGTCCGCGAGGCGCACGCCCGCGGACTGCGGGTCACCGGCAGCACCCTTACGCCGTTCGGCGGACACCGCGGTTACTCCACCCAGCTGAATTCGGTCCGCGAACAGGTCAACCGCCTCATCCGCTCCGGCACCGTCTACGACGAGGTCGTCGACTTCGACAAGGCGCTGCGCGACCCGTCCGCACCGGTCCGCCTGCGGCCCGCCTACGACTCCGGCGACCACCTCCACCCGAGCGACGAGGGCTTCCTGGCCATGGCCAACGCCGTAAACCTCAACCACCTCAGGCAGTCGGCGCCCGCGTCGCTGTAAGGAGGCGCTCACGCGAACGGAGCAGCCGCCGCGGCCTCAGCCCAGTTCCTTGTGCCGGCCGCGCTCCTCGGCGTCGAGGCGGCGCTGTTCCTCCTTGAGGCGGCGCCGCTCGGCCTTGAGGAGTCTGCGTTCGACGTTCACGCCGCCCATCAGGGCCAGGCCCTTGACGATCACGCGGGGTGCGCCGGGTTCGCCCGGTACCCCGTCCTCCGCGGAGTCGAAGCCGCCCATGATGCCGAGGCCGCGCACATCGACCTCGACGCCGGGCGGCACCACGATGTTCACCCCGCCCATGACGGCCCAGCAGTTGATGACGACCTCGGGGCCGGCGAAGTGCGCCTCGCGCAGGTCGATCTCGCCGCCGCCCATGCAGCAGACGGCCGTGAAGCGGCGCCCGATCGTCCACCGCCCCTTGCGCTGGAAGCCGCCCAGGATGCCGACGCCCGCCGCGGCCCCTTCCGTACCGCTCACAATCCGCTCGGACCAGGCCGTCGGCGCACCGCTGTCCTTGCGCAGCGACAGTCGCGCGGAGGCGACCGGCGGCCCCGCGGCCGCCGGCAGATCGGCGGTGATGGGCTCCAACTCCCCGTACGTACGCGCCTTGTACGTCGCTTCGAGCCGCTCGTCGAACTCCTCCATCACCAGCCGCCCCTCCGCGAGGGCATCGCGCAGGATCTCGGCGACCCGCTCGCGGTCGGCGTCGGAGGCCCGCAACTCGGGGAGTTCTTCAGTCATACGAACAGATTACGGCGTGCCGGATCGATCGGTGCGAATCACGCCGGATCGGCCGCCGCGCGCCCCTCGGGGACCCGGCCGCCGGCGTACAGCGTCGCGATCACATCCTCGATGTCCGGCTCCCGCACCGACAGATCCACCAGCGGATAGCGCTCGGCGACCGCGGCGACCAGCGGCGCCGCGCTCTGCGCCGCAGGGAACGCCAGCCACTGGCGGGGGCCCTCCACCTTGACCGTACGGGCCCCCGGTACGCCCTCGATCGGCGGCAGCTCGCGCTCCAGGTCGACCACCAGGGTCCGTTCGCCGTCCCCGGCGGCCCGCAGCCCGTCCAGCCCGCCGTCGTAGACCAGGTGCCCGTGGTCGATGACCATCACCCGGCGGCACAGCTGCTCGATGTCGGTCAGGTCATGGGTGGTCAGCAGGACCGTGGTGCCCCGTTCGGCGTTCACCTCGCGCAGGAATGCGCGCACCTTCGCCTTGCTGATCACATCGAGGCCGATGGTCGGCTCGTCGAGATAGAGCACCTCGGGGTCGTGCAGCAGCGCCGCCGCGATATCGCCGCGCATCCGCTGCCCCAGCGACAACTGCCGTACCGGTACGGACAGCAGCGGGCCCAGGTCCAGCAGTTCGATGCAGCGGTCCAGGTTGGCGCGGTAGACGGCGTCCGGGACCCGGTACATCCGCCGCACCAGCTCGTAGGAGTCCTTCAGCGGCAGGTCCCACCACAGCGTGGTGCGCTGGCCGAACACCACCCCGATCCGGCGGGCGAGCCGGGTCCGCTCCCGCGCCGGGTCGATACCGGCGACCCGGAGCCGGCCGCCGCTGGGCACCAGAATGCCCGTCAGCATCTTGATGGTGGTGGACTTCCCGGCGCCGTTCGGCCCGATGTAGCCGACCATCTCGCCGCGCGGCACCTGGAAGGTGATGCCGTCCACGGCGCGCACCTCGTGGCGCACCCGCCGCAGCCGGCCCGCCTTGCGCCGCACCGAGAAGACCTTCTCGACGCCGTCCACCTCGATCAGCTGCTCCGCCGCGGCAGCACCGCTCATCACGTGCCCTCCTTTGTCGTCCCCGTTGCGATACGGCACCTGATGCCTCGTCAGCTGCCGGTGCTGCGGTACGCCCGGAGCCCGAACCGCCAGGCCACCGCGGCACCCGCGCACATCAGCGCCGCCACCACGGGCCCCAGGAAGTCCGCCCAGCCCGGCAGCCCCAGCGGATCGGGCCGGCCCAGCAGCCGCAGCGCGGGCAGCCAGTTCACAAAGGCCAGCGGGACGAGGAAGGTGACCCCGCGCACCAGGTCCTTGGCGAACACCGTCGGCGGGTACTGCAGCATGGCGTTGCCGCCGTAGGTGAAGGAGTTCTGCACCTCGGCCGCGTCCTGCGCCCAGAACTGGAAGGCGGCCCCCGCGGTGAACACCGCCCCGAAGATGGCCGTTCCGCAGACGGCCATCAACGGCACCATCAGCATCCGGCCCACCGTCCAGTCCACGTCGAGACGGGTCAGCGACCAGCCGAGCACCAGCAGCGACTGGGTGATCCGGCCCAGCCGGCGCAGCGCGAAACGGTCGGCGGCGACCTGCGCGAAGACCGGTGCCGGGCGCAGCAGCAGGGTGTCGAGGGTGCCGTCACGGACCCGCCGGCCCAGCCGGTCCATACTGCCCAGCAGCAGATCCGCCAGGCCCAGCGAGACCCCGGACGTGCCGTACAGAAAGGCCACTTCGGGCAGCGAGAATCCGCCGAGGGCGTCGATCTGCGAGAACATCAGCATGATCGCGACGAAGTCCAGGGCGGTGGCGGCGAAGTTGCCGAACGCCATCATCACGAACGACGCCCGGTAGGCGAGGGTGGAGCGCACCCACATCCCTACGATCAGCCCGTACGCGCGCAGCCCCTGAGCCATCGCCGCCCCCCGGCCGCCGCCCACGCCGTCCGCCGGCCCGTCGCTAGCCACCGTGCACCACCACCTTCCGGGTCGCCGCCGTCTGCACCAGCCGGCCCAGCGCCAGCAGCGCCACACCCCACGCCGCCTGGAACAGCAGCCCCGACGCCAGCGTGGCCCCGCTCCGCGCGCCGACCAGCACATCGGCCGGCACCTGCAGGATCCCCGCCCACGGCAGCAGCTGGGCGAGGGCACCGAAGTCGCCGGGGAAGACCCGCAGCGGCAGCACCATCCCCGAGAAGAACATGCAGGCCAGCCCGCTGATCAGAGCCAGCCCCGAGCCGTCCAGCAGCCAGAACGACGCCAGCGCGACCAGATACCGCAGCGCGAAACTGACGACCACGCCGAGCGTCACGGACAGCAGGAACCAGCCCCACGTCAGCGGATCGGAGGGCAGCGCCAGCGGGAAGACCAGGGCGCCCACCGCCATCGGCGCCACCCCCCGGCCGATCAGCTGCAACGCGGCCCGCCCCAGATCCGCGGCCAGCCACCACAGCTGCAGATCCGCCGGCCGGTAGAGGTCCACCGCGATATCGCCGCTACGGATCCGCTCCTGCAACTCGTCGATGCCACCGCCGGCCATCAGCGCCGAGGCCGCCAGCAGCGCCTGCGCCGTCCAGACGAACGTCAACGCCTGCGCCTGGTCGTAGCCGCCCAGATGCGGCCGGGCGTCCCACAGGGCGATATAGGTGTAGGCGACGATGAAGCCGAAAACGGTGTTGGTGAACACGCCCGCCACCGTGGCGATCCGATACGTGGCGTACCGCCGGAAGCTGCCGGCCGCCACCGCCACACTCCACACAGTCGCGCTCACCCGCCCTGCTCTCGTCGGACAGCAAAGCACCGGAGCCTAGGTCGTGAACGCGGCGGGCACCATCGAATTATCACCGGTTCGGGTGAGCGAGGGGCGCCAATCAGCCGGTCAGGTGGCGGTCTCAGGTGCGCGCCACCCCGCCCGACCGGGACACATGATGCGAGAGTTTCCCAACGGGCGACAGTTGCTTTTCCGGCGTACGGCGCGAACCCCCTGATACGACACCGATCCGCCGCAGTACAACCTTCGGCGGCGGCCGAGGAGTCCATACAGACATGAGCGGACAACGCACAGGCTGGCGCCGTGTCCTCCCCACCTGGCGCACGATGCTGGGCACCGTGCTGCTATTCCTGCTGCTCGTCGTCGGCGGTCTGATCGCCGGCTATCTCCTCGTCGACATCCCGCCGGCCAACAGTGCCGCCAAGGCGCAGAGCAATGTCTACCTCTACTCCGACGGCTCCGAGCTGGCCCGCGACGGCGACGTCAACCGGCAGAATGTCACGCTCAGTCAGGTCCCCCGGTCCGTCCAGCAGGCCGTACTCGCCGCCGAGGACCGCGACTTCTACTCCGAGTCCGCGGTCGACCCCGCCGCGATGCTGCGGGCCGCCTGGAACACCGTCACCGGCAAGGGCAAACAGTCCGGCTCCACCATCACCCAGCAGTACGTGAAGAACTACTACCTCGGCCAGGAACAGACCGTCACCCGTAAGGCCAAGGAGTTCTTCATCGCCATCAAACTGGACCGCGAGGTGAGCAAGGACAACATCCTGGAGGGCTACCTCAACTCCAGCTACTACGGCCGCAACGCCTACGGCATCCAGGCCGCCGCCCAGGCCTACTACGGCCGGAACTCGGAACAGCTGACCACCGCCCAGGGCGCCTATCTCGCCACCCTGCTCAACGCCCCCAGCGCCTACGACATCACCGCCCACCCCGGGAACAGGCCGCGGGTGCTGGCCCGTTGGAATTACGTCCTGGACGGCATGGTGAAGCAGAAGTGGCTGGCCCCCGCCGAGCGGGCCGCGATGCGCTTCCCCATGCCCAGGCCCGCCAGGACCTCCCCCGGCCTGACCGGCCAGCGCGGCTATCTCGTCGAAGCGGTCAAGGACTACCTCACCGACCACAAGATCCTCGGCGAGGACACCCTGCGGGCCGGCGGCTACCGCATCACCACCACCATCAGCAAGAAGCGCCAGAACGCCTTCGTCAAGGCGGTCAACACCCGCCTGATGGACCGGCTCGACGACTCCCGGAAGGTCGACACCTACGTCCGGGCCGGCGGCGCCTCCATCGACCCCGCGAGCGGCCGGGTCGTCGCCCTCTACGGCGGCATCGACTACGCCAAGCAGTACGTCAACGGCGCCACCCGCAGCGACTACCAGGTCGGCTCCACCTTCAAGCCGATCGTCTTCGCCTCCGCCGTGGCCCACCACTCCACCACCCAGGACGGCACCCGCATCACCCCCCACACCCTCTACGACGGCGACAACAAACGGATGACGATCAGTCACGGCCGTCCCACCGGCTTCGCGCCGGCCAACGAGGACGACCGCTCCTACGGCCCGATCACCGTCACCGAGGCCACCGACAAATCCGTCAACGCCGTCTACGCCCAGATGGGTATCGACGTCGGCCCCGGCAAGGTCAAGGACACCGCCGTCGACCTGGGCATCCCCGCCGACACCCCCAGCCTCGCCTCCTCCCAGGGCGCGATCTCGCTGGGCACCGCCACCCCCAGCGTCCTGGACATGACGCAGGTCTACGCAACCCTCGCGCACCACGGAAAACAGCGGCCGTACACACTCGTCGACAAGGTCAGCAAGTCCGACGAGCAGCTCGAACTCCCCGAGCGCCCCGAGAGCACCGCCCTCGCACGCGACGCCGCCGACACCACCACCTCGATCCTGCGCAGCGTCGTCGACGGCGGCACCGGCACCGCCGCCCAGGGCGCCGGGCGGCCCGCGGCCGGCAAGACCGGCACCGCGGAGGAGGACAAGGCCGCATGGTTCGCGGGCTACACCCCCGATCTCGCCACCGTCGTCGCGGTGCTGGGCCAGAACCCGGAGAGCGCCGCGCAGGAGCCGCTGTACGGCGCGGCGGGCCTGCCGCGGGTCAACGGCGGCGACTTCCCCGCCCAGATCTGGGCCGACTACACCGCGGCGGCCCTGGCCGGACGCCCGGTCCACGACTTCCATCTGCGGCTGGCGCAGGGCGCGGAATCGGCGTCGCCCGAGCCGTCCGACAGCGCCTCGGCCTCACCCAGCGAGTCGGGCGCGCCGTCCACCGGCCCGACCGGCTCCCCCACCGTCCCCACGACGCCGACCACCGGCGCCCCGACCCCGCCGACCACCGAACCGCCCAGCCCCACCGTCCCCACCGAGACACCGCCGACGAGCGAGCCCACCGACGATTTCCCGACGGTGGGACCGCAGGCCGACGACCTGGAGTGGCGGATGCGATCACGGTGGGGCGGATAGCCCACGCCCCGTACGGACGGACGGGGCGCCGGGCGATGCGTACGGTCAGTGGCCGGAGGTCGCCTTGAGCCCGACCACCGCCACCAACAGCAGACAGATGAAGAAGATCCGGGCCGCCGTGGCCGGCTCGCCGAGCACCAGCATCCCGACCACCGCCGCACCGGCCGCGCCGATGCCGACCCATACGCCGTAGGCGGTACCGATCGGCAGGGTCCGGGCCGCGTACGAGAGCAACAGCATGCTGGCGACGATGCCCGCGCCGGTGAACACACTGGGCCACAGCCGGGTGAAACCGTCGGTGAACTTCATCCCGACCGACCAGCCGACCTCCAGCAGACCGGCGACCATGAGCAGGATCCATGCCATGACGGCACCTCCGTGAAAAGAGCTTCAACAGGGGTGCGTCGTCTTGTCATGACCCGGTACGGCGCGTCTCGTCGGGGTCTTCCGAGGCTAGCAAAAGAGCAGGCGAACGGGCGGTGACCCCGGTCACCGCCCGTCACTGCCTGATCAGGGAATACCGCTACCGCGGGCTACAGATACAGCCCGGTCGCGTCGTCCGCGCCCTCCAGCCGCTCCGCGGCCACCGCATGCAGATCGCGCTCGCGCATCAGCACATACGCCACACCGCGCACCTCGACCTCGGCCCGGTCCTCCGGGTCGTACAGCACCCGGTCGCCTACCTCGACGGTCCGCACGTTCTGCCCGACCGCGACCACCTCGGCCCAGGCCAGGCGCCGGCCGACGGCCGCGGTCGCGGGAATGACGATGCCCCCCGACGAGCGGCGCTCGCCCTCGGGGATGTCCGTCCGGACCAGCACACGGTCGTGCAGCATCCGGATCGGCAGCTTGTCGTGGGTGTCCTTGGTGTTATTCGGGCTCACGGCATGACCGTACCTGCCCGACGAGGCCCACCACGCACCGCGGGCCGGGTCGGGCCGGGCAACGGCGGCCCGCAACCCGACTGCCCGCCCGCCGGCCCCTACGCTCTACCGCCGCCGCTTGGCACGCAGCGTCAGCAGGCCCACCACGGCCAGCCCAATCATCGCCACCGGAACGATGCGCTCCAGCCGCGGCGCCCCGTCCGCCGACACCAGCTGCGCCCGCACATCCGACACCGCGCGGTTGGCGACCACATACGCCCGCCCGGCCGTACGGTCCACCGCGGCCGACGCCCTCGCCTTCGCATCGTCCATGATCGTCTTCGGGTGCAGCCGCACACCGATCTCATCGAGCGTGACGGCGAGCTCCTGCCGCCTGCGGACGATGTCCGCCTCGATCTGCGCCGGGGTCCTGGCCTCCGCCACCGCGCTGCCTCCGTCGTCTCGCGCCGATGCGTACAGGGGCCGGGCACTGGGCCCCGTACGGAACCGACCACATTGCTGACTGCCGATTCGTGATGGACAGTCTGTCAGCTCACACCCTCACACGCCCCACAGCACCCCCGTTTCGCGCACCCGAGGCGCCCCCGGCACCATTCCGCGCCCCGGCTGGCTAATGTCGGGGCGTAAGGACCCACGCTTAAGGAGAGCCATGAGCGAGCGACTGCAGCCCGGCGACACCGCCCCCGCCTTCACCCTGCCCGACGCGGACGGCAAGCAGGTCTCGCTCGCCGACCACAAGGGCCGCAAGGTCATCGTCTACTTCTACCCGGCCGCGCTGACCCCCGGCTGCACGAAGCAGGCCTGCGACTTCACCGACAACCTCGACTTCCTCGCCGGCCACGGCTACGACGTCATCGGCATCTCCCCCGACAAGCCGGAGAAGCTCGCCAAGTTCCGGGAGAAGGAAGACCTCAAGGTCACCCTGCTCGGTGACCCCGACAAGGAGGTCCTCACCGCGTACGGCGCCTTCGGCGAGAAGAAGCTCTACGGCAAGACCGTCACCGGCGTCATCCGCTCCACCGTCATCCTCGACGAGGACGGCAAGGTCGAGCGCGCCCTCTACAACGTCAAGGCCACCGGCCACGTCGCCAAGATCATCAAGGACCTGGGCCTGTAAGCGCCCGGTCCGGCAGCTCCAGCACGGCCTCGGCGCCGCCCTCCGCGGCGGCGCCGAAGTCCAGCCGCGCCCCCAGCACATCGGCCTGACCGGCCGCGATCGTCAGACCCAGACCGTGCCCGGTCCCCCGCTCCGGCGCGGCCGTACGGAACCGCCGCGGCCCCTCCGCACACAGCTCCGCCGGATAGCCCGGACCGTGATCGCGCACCACGATCCGCGACCCGGCCACCACCACCTCGATCGGCGGCTTCCCGTGCTTGGCCGCGTTCGCCAGCAGATTCACCAGCACCCGCTCCACCCGCCGCCGGTCCGTCTCCACGATCCGCGGCTCGCCCTCGACGGTCACCGACACCTCGTCCACCCCGTCGTCCACCCCGCGCTGCCGCGCCGCCCGCTTCACGATCCCGCGCACCAGCGACGGCAGTTCACANCGCGCCGCCCGCTTCACGATCCCGCGCACCAGCGACGGCAGTTCACAGGCGTCCACATCCGCCCGCTCCACCCCCGCGTCCAGCCGCGAGACCTCCAGCAGGTCCTCCACCAGCCGCCGCATCGCCTGCGCCCGGTCGCGCACCAACTCCACCGCACGCGGCTGCGGCAACAGCTCCGCCGCCGCCACCAGACCGGCCACCGGCGTCCGCAGCTCATGCGCCACATCCGCGGTGAACTCCCGCTCCGCCTGCGCCTGGGCCGCCAGCGACGTCGCCATGTGATGCACACTGCGGCCCAACTCGGCCACCTCGTCCCGGCCATGGCTCGCCAGCGCATCCGCGTCCGGCGCCTCACCCGCCGCGATCCGCCGCGCCGCCGCCGCACTCAGCCGCAGCCGCCGCGACAGCCGCTGCGCCACGAACCACGACACCACCGCCATCAATGTGACCGTGCCGCACCCCGCGATCAGCAGCGCCCGGTCCAGCGCCACCTGCGCCGGATCGTCGTCCGGATACGCCGCCGACACCGACAACGTCCGCGCCGGGGCGCGCCCGCCACCGTCACCGACCCCGGTCGCCGCCCACACCCGCGGATCCTCACCGCCGCTGACATACGTCCCCGACCGGTTCTTGAACACCGCTTCCCGCAGCGGCGACGGCAACGTCGCATCGTCCAGCTGCGCGCCCAGCGCCAGCGTGCCGTCCCGCTCGTATATCTGCAGCGCCGAACTCAGCCGGTCGTCCTGATACGCCCGCGCCGAGCGCTCGCGCTCCGCGTCCGCTATGTGGTGCACGGCAAACCCGAGCACCACCACAGCCAGCGCCGTCATACATGAAATGGCCAGGGCGATCCGGCCTCGAATGCCCATCACGCGAGGTTGTACATCTCCGTCGTGTCACCGAGCGGCGTCGAGCCCTCGTACGTCACCTCTAGCCCCGTGAAGGCCAGCCCGCCGTCGACCGGCTTCGGCCCGTAGAGCCGAAAGGTGGCCGGGAAACCCGAATCCGTCCCCACCCCCGCCGCCGTCTTCTCCACCTGCACCACACCGACCCCCAACGCATCCCGCGACCCGTACTTCTTCCATGTGATCGCGGTCGCCACCATCCCCTTGTCCGCGCAGGTCAGCGTGATGACCTGGGGCTTGATCTCGGGCTCGCCGAACCCGCAGTCCCGCACCCCCGGCAGCCCCCCGGTCTGCTTGGCGTCCTCCTTGATGTCCTGCACCGCCGACGTCTTCGGTGCCGCATCCACCGCCGACGCCTGGTCCGACGCCTGGCTGAACCACACCCCGCCGGCCGCCAGCGCCGTCACCACGACGAAAGCCACCAGCGCGGTACGGCCCCGAACCCAGCGGGACCCCTCGCGGTCGGTCATCACGATCTCCTCCCGGGGACAACGCCCCGTACCCCCACCAGCAAACACGAATGCCGCGCCCGGCGATGCCACTCTCCCGTCCCCGCCACACAGGCTGATTGCCCGAATACTGCGGTGACCGCGCGGCTGTGTACCAGTCCTGTAACAAGCCTCGCCACACCTCTGGTGCGCCGCTAGTCCAGCACTCGCGCCGACCCGGTGCCCCCGCCGTCCCGCCCTCCCGGTGCCCGGCCGTCCCGGTGCCCGGCCGTCCCGGTGATCCGGACGGCGCAGCCTCGCATGACGTCGTGACGTCGTGACGTACATCGCTTCGTCCCGCCGAAGGGGTTTGATCCGCGCTCAACTGCGCAGGCGCACCTGTCGTATCCGTCGTACCCCACCGCGCATCGCGCGCCGACCGACCGAGAGGACCGCCTCGTGCCGATGGGCAGCACCGAAGCCGACCCCGCTTCCGAGCTGGACCGCGAAGCGCAAAAGCGCCACCGGGCGCTGTTCCGCGCCGTCGCCCGCCGCCGGAACCCCAAACTACGGCGCACCGACATCACCGTCACCGACGAACGCGTCGTCAAGCGCGCCGTGAAGGCCGCCGCCCTCGGTAACGCCATGGAATGGTTCGACTTCGGGATCTACAGCTACCTCGCGGTCACCATCGGCAAGGTCTTCTTCCCCGGCGGCAGCGACACCACCAGCCTGCTGTCGTCCTTCGCCACCTTCGCCGTCGCCTTCCTCGTACGGCCCCTCGGCGGCGCCTACTTCGGCCCGCTCGGCGACCGGGTCGGCCGCAAGAAGGTGCTCGCCCTCACCATGATCATGATGGCGCTGGGCACCTTCTGCATCGGCCTGATCCCCTCCTACGCCGCCATCGGCTTCTGGTCCCCCGCCCTCCTCATCGCCTTCCGCCTCGTCCAGGGCTTCTCCACCGGCGGCGAATACGGCGGCGCCTCCACCTTCATCGCCGAATACGCCCCCGACAAGAAGCGCGGCTTCTTCGGCAGCTTCCTGGAACTGGGCACCCTCATCGGCTACACGGGCGCCGCCGGCATCGTCCTGCTCCTCAACACCACCCTCGGCGACGACGCCATGCTCGCCTGGGGCTGGCGCCTCCCCTTCCTCATCGCCGGCCCGCTCGGCCTCGTCGGCCTCTACCTCCGGATCAAGCTCGACGAGACCCCCGCCTTCCAGAAGTTCGAGGCGGCCCACACCCACAGCGCGACGGGCTCCGTCGTCGAGGCGGAAGCGGAGTTCTCCCACCTCTCCGAAAACGCCCCCAAGAAAAAACTGGGCGAGATCTTCGCCCGGCAATGGCCCACCCTCATCCTCTGCATCGCCCTGGTCGGCGCCTACAACATCACCGACTACATGCTGCTGTCGTACATGCCGACGTACCTCACGGACACTCTCCACTACGAGGAGTCCCACGGCCTGCTGATCCTCCTCGGCACCATGATCGCCCTGATGTGCGTCATCAGCACCGTCGGCAAACTCAACGACCGCTACGGCCGAAAGCCCCTCCTGATGGCCGGCATGCTCGGCTTCTTCATCCTCGCGATCCCGGCCTTCCTCCTGGTCAAACAGGGCAGCATCCCGGCCGTCTGCGGCGGTATGGCCCTCCTCGGCCTCTCCCTGGTCTGCCTCCTGGGCACCATGTCCGCCGCCCTCCCCGCCCTCTTCCCGACCAACGTCCGCTACGGCTCCCTCTCCATCGGCTACAACCTGGCCGTCTCCCTCTTCGGCGGCACCACCCCCCTGGTGATCACCGCCCTCATGGACGCCTTCGACAAGAACGCCATGGTCCCCGCCTACTACACGATGGCCGCCGCCCTCGTAGGCGTCATCGCCGTCACCTTCATGAAGGAAACCGCCCAACAGCCCCTCGAAGGCTCCCCACCCTCCGTAGCCACCAAGCAGGAAGCCATCGAACTCATCACAGCCCAAACCCCGGAACCACGCTTCTGACCTGCGCCTCGCCACAACCGAGCCCTCGGGGCCACCGCCCCCGGGGCCTCTTTTCCCTCGCCCCGCGTAACCGCCCCCACGTTCGATCGTTGTTCAGTTCGAGGAAGCGCACGGGGGTGGGCCTGGTGCGCGGGACGGGGGAAGCATGCCGGTCAAATACACCCGCGAGAGGCTGGCGGCAGCGGCGCGCGCATCGTCGTCGTACGACGACGCCGTGCGGTGGTTCGGGGGGACGCCCACACCGGGCAGCCGTCGCTATCTGCGCGCCAGGATGACCGCGGAAGCCATCGACACCTCGCACTTCACCTTGGGCGGCGTACGCCACACCGAAGCCACCCTCCGCGAACTGGCGGCCTGCTCACACAGCATCGCCGAGGTCGTACGCCGCCTCGGCATCAGTCCGGTCGGCGGGAATCAGACACACATCGGCCGGCGTATTGCCGAACTGGGCATTGATACCTCCCACTTCACCGCCGCACCCGAGCGGCGCCCCAGTATTGCGACGGGGCATCGTCTGGTTCTGGGGTCACCAGCCGACGGCCGCATCGAGGGAGAGCGTCTTCGTAAGGAATTACTGCGGCAGGGAGTTCCGGAACGGTGCGCGATGTGCAGCACGGGCACGGTGTGGCGCGGGAAACCGCTACGACTGGAAGTCGACCATCGCAACGGTGACTGGTGGGACAACCGCCCGGACAACTTACGGTTGTTGTGTCCCAACTGCCATGCGGTGACGGACACTTACCGCGGCCGCAAGCCGCGTCGGAAGTGACGTGTCGGCGATGCCCCAGCGCGTCACTTACAGCCGAGACCTGCTGACCCGTACAGCGGCCGTCTCCACCAGTCTGGTCGACATGCTGCACCGACTCGGCACACCATTGGGCAGCGGTCCCCGCAGATATCTACGTGCCCGGCTTGAGCACTACGACATCAACACCATGCACTTTGTCGACGAGCCACTCCCCCACCGTCAACGCCGTTCATACACTGAAGCGTTGCTGAGAGAGGCCGCCTCTCATTCCCACAGCATCCGGGAAATGCTGGAGTACCTGGAAGTTCCGCCGTACGGAAGCGCGTACAGCTACCTCCGCAAGAAGCTGGACCAGTTCGGCATCGAAACCCCGCACTTCACCAGCCGCGGAAAGAGCTCTCTCCTCCCACGCGGTGAAGCGGCGAAGGCCGTGGCCGCCTCGCGGAGCTTCGCCGAGGCTCTCAGCCGCCTCACCCGGACCCACAGTGGCGTGTCCCGAAGAGCCGTGAAGAACAGCATCGAGGTGTACGGCCTGTCGACCGCGCATTTCACCGGCCAGGCACACCGGCGTGGCCTGCCTTCCCCGGCCCGCAGGCCGGCGGACGACATCCTGCGGCGTCTCGAACCAGGTTCCCGCCGGGAGAAGACCGTACTTCTGCGCCGTGCCCTCGATGAGAAGGGGGTGGTCCACGAGTGCGCCGAGTGCCGGCTCGGGGACACCTGGCAGGGCCGGCGGCTCGTCCTGGAGATTGACCACATCAACGGTGATCGGCTGGACAATCGCCTGACCAACCTGCGCTACCTGTGCCCCTCCTGCCACAGCCAGACCAGGACTTTCTCCCGCCGTTCACCGCACATGCCCATCCCTTCGCAGCGTCGCGGCCGAGCACAGTAAAGTAAGCGCGGCGGGCCCGTACCCCAGCTGGCCAGAGGGCGCCGGTTTAGGTCCGGTGTGTCGTGGGTTCGAGTCCCACCGGGCCCACCTACGCGTACGGCCTCCCTGTCTTTGGACAGGGAGGCCGTTTTGCTGTGCAGCCTCAGCCCAACAACTCCCGTACCACCGGTGCCAGTGCGCGGAAGGCCTGGCCTCGGTGGCTGATGGCGTTTTTTTCGTTGGGGGTCAGTTCGGCGCAGGTGCGGGTGTCGCCGAGGGGCTGGAGGATGGGGTCGTAGCCGAAGCCGCCGGTGCCGGAGGGGGCGTGGCGGAGGGTTCCTTCGAGTTTGCCCTCGACGACGCGTTGGGTGCCGTCGGGGAGGGCGAGGGCCGCGGCGCAGGCGAAGTGGGCGGCGCGGTGTTCGTCGGAGATGTCGGCGAGCTGGGCGAGGAGCAGGGACAGGTTGGCCCGGTCGTCGCCGTGGGTGCCGGCCCAGCGGGCGGAGAAGATGCCGGGGGCACCGCCGAGGACGTCGACACAGAGGCCGGAGTCGTCGGCGACGGCGGGGTGGCCGGTGGCCCGGGCGAGGGCGTGGGCCTTGAGGAGGGCGTTCTCGGCGAAGGTGACGCCGGTCTCCTTGACGTCAGGGATGTCGGGGTAGGCGTCGGCACCGACGAGTTCGACGTCGAGGTCGGCTGCTTCCAGGATGGCGCGGAGTTCGCTGACCTTGCCGGCGTTGCGGGTGGCGAGGATGAGGCGGGGAGTTGCGGGGCGCCCGCCGGTTCGTGGCTGCATGGGGAGTGATTATCCCGGTGTGCAGATCTTGGTCATCTCGCCGGTCCCGTCGACGATCGGCCGGATGTCGGGGGCCTTTTTGTCCTTGATGGCCTTGCGGGCGTCCTTGATGCCGTTGTTGACCTTGTCGATGGCCTTCGACAGGTCCGGGTCGCTCGACTCGGTGCTGACCTTCTTCAGGCTCGTGTCGATCTTGTCGAGGGCCTCTTCGGCTTTGTCGGGGTCGAGGAGGGCGTTGTCCGCGGCCTGCTGGAGTTTGTCGACGGCGTTGACGACGGCGGTGGCGGTTTTGGCGCAATCCATGGCCTTCTGGACCGCTCCGCAGGCGGAGAGCAGCGGTATCGCGAGGGTGGCGGCGGCTAACGCGGCGAGTGCGGTGGTGGCGGGGCGGCGGTGCCGGCGCGTACGGGGGGCCATGGAGCGGTTCCTTCCGTTGGGTCATGCTCGGGCAAAGGAAGAAACGCGGGGTGGGGTTGTTTGGTTGCCCGGTGGGTGTGGCCGGGGGCGAGGTTCGGACACGGGCGATGAGGGTGACAGGGGGCGGGCGCGGGTGGGTGGGGGTGTGCCGCGTGTCCGCGCTCGCGCCCTGGGCCCCGCTGTCGTGCTCTCGTGGCGTCTTGGTCTCGTGCTGTGTTGCTGCGTTGCTGGCGTGCTGTCGTGCTGTCGTGCTGTCGTGCTGTCGTGCTGTCAGAGGGTCAGTGCCAGTGCCGCTCGCTGGGCGCCGTCGAGTTCGGCGCAGCCGGCGACGGCGAGGTCGAGGAGGGAGTTGAGCTCCTCGCGGGCGAAGGGTTCGGCTTCGGCGGTGCCCTGGACCTCGACGAAGCGGCCGTCGCCGGTGCAGACGACGTTCATATCGGTTTCGGCGCGGACGTCTTCCTCGTAGCAGAGGTCGAGGAGGGGGGTGCCGTCGACGATGCCGACGCTGACGGCGGAGACGGTTCCGGTGAGGGGCTGGCGGCCGTGGCGGATGAGCTTCTTGCCCTTGGCCCAGGTGATGGCGTCGGCGAGGGCGACGTAGGCGCCGGTGATGGCGGCGGTGCGGGTGCCGCCGTCGGCCTGGAGGACGTCGCAGTCCAGGACGATGGTGTTTTCGCCGAGGGCCTTGTAGTCGATGACGGCGCGCAGGGAGCGGCCGATGAGGCGGCTGATTTCGTGGGTGCGGCCGCCGATTTTGCCGCGTACGGATTCGCGGTCGCCGCGGGTGTTGGTGGAGCGGGGCAGCATCGAGTATTCGGCGGTGACCCATCCTTCGCCGGTGCCCTTGCGCCAGCGCGGAACGCCTTCGGTGACGGATGCGGTGCAGAAGACTTTGGTGTCACCGAAGGCGATGAGGACGGAGCCTTCGGCGTGCTTGCTCCAGCCGCGTTCGATGGTGACCGGTCGGAGCTGTTCGGGGGTGCGGCCGTCGATGCGAGACATGGCGTAGACCCTATCGGGAATGGCGAGGGCCCCACTCCGGGCGGTGGACGGTCCGGTGCGGGGCCTTCGGGGAGCGGCCTGAGGGCGGCTCGTCAGCTCACATCATGTCTTCGATCTCGGCGGCGATGGGGTCGGCGTCGGTGCCGATGACGACCTGGATCGCGGTGCCCATCTTCACGACGCCGTGGGCGCCGGCGGCCTTGAGGGCGGCCTCGTCGACGAGGGAGGAGTCGACGACCTCGGTGCGGAGGCGGGTGATGCAGCCCTCGACCTCTTCGATGTTGTCGAGTCCGCCGAGCCCGGCGACGATCTTCTCAGCCTTGCTGGCCATGTCCACTCCTGCTTGTCTCGGCCGCCGGCGGTTATGCCGTGCGGTTTTCACACCGTAACGCACGTTCAGCCCAACTATGTGGGCGTTTGTCCGCTGTCTGACGAAGGATGGCGATCACCGGAATGCGCACCGGACGGCCGCAACGGCGGCCGGCGCGCACCCACAAGTGGTCTACACCACCAGTATGCGGCAAGCACCGGGCCGGTTGTCGACGGGCCGACTGCCGGGAGGACGTGGATGAGCTCGAACGCAGCGGCGGCGGCACCGGGGAAGAGCTGGGCATCGAGTCTCTTCCAGGGCCTGCAGAAGATGGGGCGCAGTCTGCAGTTGCCGATTGCCGTCCTGCCCGCTGCGGGCATTCTCATCGGTCTTGGCCAGCCGGATGTGTTCGGCGCGAAGGGGCTGGGTTGGACCGACGTCGCAAAGGTGTTCGCGGCCGCGGGTGGTGCGCTGCTGGATTCGGGGCTCGGTCTGCCGCTGCTGTTCTGTATCGGTGTGGCGATCGGGATGGCCAAGAAGGCGGACGGTTCGACGGCGCTGGCCGCGGTGGCCGGCTTTCTCGTCTATTACTCGGTGCTGCACGCGTTCCCGTCGAGCTGCGTCCCGGGGCAGACGTACACACAGGCGGGCCTGTGGAGCGGGGTGTGCGTGGACAAGAGCCTCACGGTCACCCCGGCCGCCTTCCAGAATCCGGGTGTTTTCGGCGGCATCGTCATGGGATTTCTGTCCGCCTGGCTCTGGCAGCGCTTTCACCGGGTGAAGCTGGTGGACTGGCTGGGCTTTTTCAACGGCCGCCGGCTCGTGCCGATCATCATGGCCTTTGTCGGTGTGGCATTCGCGGTGGTGTGCCTGTTCGTCTGGCCCCCGATCGGTGCTGCGCTGACGAGTTTCAGTGAGTGGCTGTCGGCGCTGGGTGCGTGGGGTTCGGGGATTTTCGGCGTCGCCAACCGTGCGCTGCTGGTGATCGGCCTGCATCAGTTCCTGAACGTCTTTGTGTGGTTCCAGTTCGGCAGTTTCACCAAGCCGGACGGCACGGTCGTCCACGGTGATATCAACCGGTTCTTTGCGGGCGATCCGAATGCGGGGCAGTTCACCACCGGGTTCTTCCCGATCATGATGTTTGCGCTGCCGGCCGCGGCGCTGGCGATTGCGCACTGCGCCAAGCCTCATCGCCGTAAGGAGATCGCGGGCATGATGCTGTCGGTCGGTCTGACGTCGTTCGTGACGGGTGTGACCGAGCCGATCGAGTATTCGTTCATGTTCATCGCGCCGGTGCTGTACGCGATTCATGCCCTGCTGACGGGTGTGTCGATGGTGGTGAGCTGGGCGCTGGGGGTGCACGACAGCTTCACTTTCTCGGCGGGCCTGATCGACTACGTCATCAACTGGAGGCTGGCGACCAAGCCCTGGTTGATCATTCCCATCGGACTGTGTTTCGCAGCGGTGTACTACGCGCTCTTCCGTTTCGTGATCACGAAGTTCAATCTGCCGACTCCGGGCCGCGAGCCGGACGAGGTGGGCGATGCGATGGAGCGGGAGAACATCAAGTAGGTGAGCGGACCGCCCGCGGGAAACCCGCGCCGGTAGCAGCCGTTACGGCCCCCACCTGGCCTTCTGTGCCGCATCTGCCGGCCTCTGAGTCCTGGGACTCGGGGGCCGGTCGTCGTGTGGTCCACACCACTTGGAAGAATGGATTCCTTTATGCCCGGACTACATGCTAAGAATGGTCTAAACCACCAGTGGTGTAGACCAAGGTGTAGACCAGACAGCGGGCCGTCCCCCCTTCCCCGAGTGCCCGCCTCACCAGGAGGAATCCGATGAGTTCGGCCACCGCCACGAAGGCGGCCCCCGCGAAGAAGCGGGGCTCCGGCCTGTTCCAGGGCCTGCAGAAGATCGGCCGCAGCCTCCAGCTGCCGATCGCCGTACTGCCCGCCGCGGGCATCCTCAACCGCCTCGGCCAGCCGGACGTCTTCGGTGAGAAGGGCCTGGGCTGGATCGACGTCAGCAAGGTCTTCGCCGCGGCCGGTGGCGCCGTCTTCGACAATCTGCCGCTGCTGTTCTGCATAGGCGTCGCCATCGGCTTCGCGAAGAAGTCCGACGGCTCGACGGCGCTCGCCGCCCTGGTCGGTTTCCTGGTCTACAGCAATGTCCTCAAGGCGTTCCCGGTCACCGAAGGCCACATCGAGGCCGGCAAG
This sequence comes from Streptomyces inhibens, assembly GCF_003389455.1. Taxonomy (GTDB): domain Bacteria; phylum Actinomycetota; class Actinomycetes; order Streptomycetales; family Streptomycetaceae; genus Streptomyces; species Streptomyces inhibens. The sequence continues at coordinate 45,122 of NZ_QUAC01000148.1, forward strand.
TGGGTCGAACCGGTCGTCAACAATCCCGGTGTCCTCGGCGGCATCGTGATGGGTCTGCTGTCCGCGATCCTGTGGCAGCGCTACCACCGCAAGAAGCTGGTGGACTGGCTGGGCTTCTTCAACGGCCGCCGGCTCGTCCCGATCATCATGGCGTTCGTGGGCACCGCCGTCGGCGTGCTCTTCCTGCTGGTCTGGGAGCCCATCGGCAGCGGCATCTCCAGCTTCGGCGAGTGGATGACCGGCCTGGGGGCGGGCGGCGCGGGCCTCTTCGGCCTGATCAACCGCGCACTGCTGCCGATCGGTATGCACCAGTTCGTCAACACCGTCTCGTGGTTCCAGCTCGGTGACTTCACCGACGCCGCGGGCAAGGTCGCGCACGGCGACATCGGCCGCTTCTTCGCCGGCGACCCGTCCGCCGGACAGTTCATGTCCGGCTTCTTCCCGATCATGATGTTCGGTCTGCCGGCCGCCGCGCTGGCCATCGCGCACACCGCCCGCCCCGAGCGCCGCAAGGCCGTCCTGGGCATGATGATCTCGCTGGCGCTGACCTCCTTCGTCTGCGGTATCACCGAGCCGATCGAGTTCTCGTTCCTGTTCATCGCGCCGGTGCTGTACGCGATCCACGCGCTGCTGACCGCCGTCTCGATGGCCGTCACCTGGGCGCTCGGCGTGCACGACGGCTTCACCTTCTCCGCGGGCTTCATCGACTACGCGCTGAACTGGAACCTGGCCACCAAGCCCTGGATGATCATTCCGATCGGCCTGGTCTTCGCGGCGGTCTACTACCTGCTCTTCCGCTTCGCGATCACCAAGTTCAACCTCACCACCCCGGGCCGGGAGCCCGAGGAAGAGGTCGAGGACCTGACGAAGGCGTAGGCCGCAAGGCCGCAAGGCCGCACAGGCCCATGGCACACGAAGGGCCCCGGAACCGTACCCACGGTTCCGGGGCCCTTCGTCGTATGACCGGGGCCCTTCGTCGTACGAAGGGACGGCCGGCTCAGATTGGGGGCGGCCGCCTCAGATCTCGTACACCGCGCCCGCCTTGGCGACCTCGACCGGCCCGTCGTAGACCTTCTGCGCATCGCGGATGTTGATGTCCGGGTCGGTCCACGGCGGGATATGGGTCAGCACCAGCCGGCCCGCCCCGGCCCGCCGGGCGTGCTCGCCGGCCTCCCGGCCGTTGAGGTGCAGATCCGGGATGTCTTCCTTGCCGTAGGTGAAGGACGCCTCGCACAGGAAGAAGTCGGTGCCCGCGGCGAGGGTGTCCAGCGCGTCGCAGACGCCGGTGTCCCCGGAGTACGTCAGGGACCTGCCGTCGTGCTCGATACGGAAGCCGAACGCCTCCACCGGGTGGCTGACCCGCTCCGTACGGATCGTGAACGGCCCGATGGTGAACGTGCCCGGCGTCAGGGTGCGGAACTCGAAGACCTCGCTCATCGCGCCCTCGTGCGGCAGATCGGCGTGTGCCACGGTCAGCCGCTGCTCGGTGCCGGCCGGCCCGTAGACCGGCATCGGCGCGCAACGGCCGCCGTCCGGGCGGTAGTACCGCACGACGAAGTACCCGCACAGATCGATGCAGTGGTCTGCATGCAGATGCGACAGGAGTACGGCATCCAGGTCATAGAGGCCGGAGTGGCGCTGCAGCTCGCCCAGGGCGCCGTTGCCCATGTCGAGGAGCAGCCTGAAGCCGTCGGCCTCCAGGAGGTAGCTCGAGCAGGCCGATTCCATGGAAGGGAACGACCCCGAGCATCCGACGACAGTGAGCTTCATACGGGCGTGAACCTCCGTGGGCGGGGGCGGCGGCCGGCGGCCGGCGGGTCTTCCCGGCGGGGCCGTGCCGGGTTGTGCCGGGTCCTGGGCGGTCTGTGCGGTGCCCACGAGCGTAAGGCGCAAAAGGTCCTGTGGCGCCTCCAGCGGGGCGAGCTGTGGGCGGAATCACCAGTCCGGGCTGACGCCCCGTACGCCCGTACGTAGTGGCCGCTGCCGCATCCATTCTGCGGGGCCCGCGGCGCCGTGGCTGAATCGCCATGCGGTCTGAAGTTCTGCGGGGGCGCCCCAGCGTTACTGGGACACCCCCGGGCATAGTCGGCGCAGCCCGCCGGCAGGCGGTTATGCCCAGAGCTGGCCGTGCAGCGTGGCGATCGCCGCTTCCGTCGTCTCGGCGGTGTAGACGCCGGTGGAGAGGTACTTCCAGCCACCGTCGGCGACGACGAAGACGATGTCGGCGCTCTGTCCGGCGCGCACCGCCTTCTTGCCGACGCCGATCGCGGCATGCAGCGCCGCGCCCGTGGAGATGCCCGCGAAGATGCCTTCCTCGGCGAGGAGTTCGCGGGTGCGGCGGACCGCGTCCTCGGAGCCGACCGAGAAGCGGGTGGTGAGCACGGACTCGTCGTAGAGCTCGGGGATGAAGCCCTCGTCGAGGTTGCGCAGGCCGTAGACGACATCGTCGTAGCGCGGTTCGGCGGCGACGATCTGGACGCCGGGGACCCGCTCGCGCAGAAAGCGGCCGACGCCCATCAGCGTGCCCGTGGTGCCCAGACCGGCCACGAAGTGGGTGACGGAGGGGAGGTCGGCGAGGATCTCGGGGCCGGTGGTGGCGTAGTGCGCACCGGCGTTGTCGGGGTTGCCGTACTGGTAGAGCATCACCCAGTCGGGGTGCTCGGCGGCGAGCTCCTTGGCGACCCGGACGGCCGTGTTGGAGCCGCCGGCCGCGGGCGAGGAGATGATCTCGGCGCCCCACATGGCGAGCAGCTCCCGCCGTTCGGACGAGGTGTTCTCCGGCATGACGCACACCATGCGGTAGCCCTTGAGCTTGGCCGCCATGGCGAGCGAGATGCCGGTGTTGCCGCTGGTCGGCTCAAGGATCGTGCAGCCGGGGGTGAGCCGGCCGTCCTTCTCGGCCTGTTCGACCATGTGCAGCGCGGGCCGGTCCTTGACCGAGCCCGTGGGATTGCGGTCCTCCAGCTTCGCCCAGATGCGGACGTCCTCGGAGGGCGAGAGGCGCGGGAGGCGGACGAGAGGGGTGTTCCCGACCGCCGCCAGCGGGGAGTCGTACCGCACTGTCAGACCATTCCGCCGGCGACGGCCGGGAGGATCGTCACGCTGTCGCCGTCGGCCAGCTTGGTGGAGATGCCTTCGAGGAAGCGCACGTCCTCGTCGTTGAGGTAGACGTTCACGAAGCGGCGCAGCTGCTCGCCGTCGACAAGGCGCTCACGGATGCCGGTGTGCCGGCTGTCCAGGTCGGTGAAGAGGTCGGCGAGGGTCTCTCCGCTGCCCTCGACGGCCTTCTGGCCGTCGGTGTAGGTGCGCAGGATGGTGGGGATTCGGACCTCGATGGCCATGGGGAGTGCTCCTGTCGGAGTGAGTGCGGTGGCGGGGCTGGTGCGTCCCGGGTGCACGGCGGTACGGCGTGCCGGGGGGCGTCGGGTGACGCGGAAGGTGCGGGGCGGGGACCGGCGCGCGCCGCGCCCGGTGCGGGCCCGGGTCAGGCGGCGGCGCAGCGCGGACAGATGGCGCTGGAAAGGCGGCACAGATCCACGTGCAGCCGTGCGGCTCCGCAGCCGAACGCGCCCAGCAGGGCAGATGCGGAGCGACGCGTGGCGAGCGGAGCGAGCAGCATCATGCCCGGCCTCTTCTCGCTCACGTCGTGGTCAACCATGCGGTCATCGTATCGATTCCCGGTCCGGGTATTGGAACCTCGTCCCATGATGCGGACGATCGGTGTACGCCAGGTGGGACGCGATCAGGAGTACGCCGCCACGACCTCGACATCTTCCTCCGTGACCTCGCCGTTGACGATACGGAACGAGCGGAACTGGAAGGGTCCGGCGTCGTCGGTGTCGGCGGTGGAGACCAGGACATAGTGGGCATCGGGCTCGTTCGCGTACGAGATGTCGGTACGCGAGGGGTAGGCCTCGGTGGCGGTGTGCGAGTGGTAGATGATCACCGGCTCCTCGTCCCGGTCGTCCATCTCGCGGTAGAGCTTGAGCAGGTCCGAGGAGTCGAATTCGTAGAACGTGGGTGAGCGGGCGGCGTTCAGCATCGGGATGAACCGCTCGGGACGGCCGCTGCCGGCCGGGCCCGCGACCACACCGCAGGCCTCGTCGGGGTGGTCCTGGCGGGAGTGCTCGACGATCTGGTCGTAGAGGGCCTTGGTAAGGGTCAGCATGGCGCCAAGAATAAGCATGCGGGCCCGCGCGTACCGAGGGATGGTACGCACGGGCCCGCATGCTGGACAGCTGAACGGAATCAGCCCGTCCGGCCGGGGTGGTGGCCCACCCCGGCCGCGGCCTCAGTTCTTCGCGTCCTTGGCGGGGACCTCCTGCGGGGCAGCGTCGGCCGCCAGGCCGTTCGCCGCTTCCCGCCGCTTGATGCAGAGGTAGCCCACGCCCAGGATGAGCGCCCACACGGGGGCGGCGTAGAGCGAGATCCGGGCGTCCGGGTCGACGCCCATCATCACGATCACCATGGCGATGAAGGCCAGAGCGAAGATCGAGGTGTAGGGGCTGCCGGGAGCCTTGAACTCGGACTGCGGCAGCTCGCCGCGGTTCGCCTTGGCGCGGTAGCGCAGCTGGGAGGCGAGAATGACGATCCAGGCCCACATACCGGAGATGGTGGCGAAGGAGACGACGTAGTTGAAGGCGTCGCCCGGCCACTGGTAGTTGATCCAGACGCCGAACAGCATCATGCCGACCGACACTCCGGTGCCCCAGGTGGGCAGGCCGTTCTTGCTGAGCTTGGTGAAGAGCTTCGGGCCCTGGCCGTTGAGCGCGAGGTCGCGCAGCATCCGGCCGGTGGAGTACATGCCGGAGTTGGCGGAGGAGAGCGCAGCGGTCAGCACGACGAAGTTGACGATGCCGGCGCCGGCCGGCAGGCCGATCTGCTGGAAGGCGGCGACGAACGGGCTGACGCCCGGCTTGAAGACCGTCCAGCTGACGACGGACAGGATGATGATCAGCGCGCCGATGTAGAAGAGGCCGATCCGCCACGGCACGGTGTTGATGGCCTGGGGCAGGACCTTCTTCGGGTTGTTCGCCTCGCCCGCGGTGACGCCGACGAGTTCGACGGCGAGGAAGGCGAACATCACGATCTGCAGCGTCATCAGCGTGCCGCCGATGCCCTTGGGGAAGAAGCCGCCGTGGGACCACAGGTTGGTGAAGGAGGCGGTGTCACCGGCGTTGGAGAAGCCGAGGGTGATCACGCCGAGGCCGATCAGGATCATGCCGATGATCGCGGTGACCTTGACCATCGAGAACCAGAATTCCAGCTCACCGAAGATCTTTACGGAGATCAGGTTGATACCGAAGAGCGCACACGTGAAGACGAGTGCCGAGACCCATTGCGGTATGCCCTGGTTCCAGTACTGCACATAGGTGGCCGCTGCAGTCACTTCCGTGATGCCGGTGACGACCCAGAAAAGCCAGTACGTCCAGCCGGTCACGAAGCCGATGAACGGGCCGAGGAATTCACGGCCGTACTCGGAGAAGGAGCCGGATACGGGCCGGTACATGAGCAGTTCGCCCAGGGCCCGCATGATGAAGAAGATGACCAGACCGACGATGGCGTAGGCCAGGATGATGCTCGGCCCGGCCATGGAGATCGCCTTGCCCGCTCCGAGGAACAGGCCAGTACCGATGGCGCCACCAATGGCGATCATCTGGATCTGGCGGTTTCCCAGACCCCGCTGGTAGCCCTCTTCAGGAGCGGGCCCAGCGGCCTCGTTGCCGTCGTGTTGCTTGTCGACCTGCACAGAGGTCATGAGTGGTGCGCCTTTCTCCATACCGACCCGGTCTGTCCGGGTCGGGTCCCGACCCCCCGGATGGAGTTCCTGCACGCCGACGGTCGGCCGGCTAAGCGCTCCCGCAGCGACAGGGGTGGTGTCACTCACGGCAGGTCGTGAACATTTATCACGGCCGTTCAAAGATCGACTAGTACGGCCGTGAGGGGGACCACGGGGAAAATAGGACAAAGGCCAAAAGCGGCAGCACAACACACAGGCGTGGTGACGCGATCGTTATGCGGATTTGAGCATCCGCTGAGCGAACAGTACGCAAACAATCGGGACGGTACGCCCCGATATCAGCCCATCAGTGACTCGACGAGGGTCTCCTGCAGTCCGCCGAGCCAGAGGTAGGCCATCACCATCGGCTTGCGCGGATCGCTGTCCGGCAGGCGCAGCAGCTCGCCGCCGTCCTCCTCGTCGGTGACCTCCAGACGGGTCCCGATGGCCAGCCTGAGGTCGTTGAGGGCCCCCAGCCACCGCCGGCACTCGTCGGGCTTCAGCCGCAGCTGGGCGTTGCCGCCTTCGGGCGAGAGCGTGTCGAGCGCGCGGATCAGCGCGAGGGCGTCCTCGCGCTTGCGGGAGCGCAGATCGTTCTCGGTGTAGCGGCGGAACTCGGCGGAGGCGGCGCGTACGTCGTCGTCGGGGACGAGGTCGGGGCCGCCGTAGGCGTCGGGGAAGAGCCGGGCCAGGACCGGGTCGGCGGGCGGCTCACTGGGGCCGTCGTTGAAGATCGAGGCGAGCAGGTCGTCGCTCTCGCTGTCGCCCGCCTCCTCGCCCGGACCGAGCAGCTCGATCAGCTGGACGGCGAGGCTGCGCAGGATGGAGATCTCGATCTCGTCGAGCGGTACGGCGGCGCCGCCGTCGGGCAGCGGCTCGAAGTGACCGGTCATCGGCGGTCCTGCTGAAGGGTCGCCCACAGGCCGTAGCCGTGCATGGCCTGTACGTCGCGTTCCATCTCCTCGCGACTGCCGCTGGAGACGACCGCGCGGCCCTTGTGATGGACGTCGAGCATCAGCTGGTGCGCCTTGTCCTTGGAGTAACCGAAGTACGTCTGGAAGACATAGGAGACGTAGCTCATGAGGTTGACGGGGTCGTTGTGGACGATCGTGACCCACGGGACGTCGGGTTCGGGTACCTCGAAGGGAGCCTCGCTCGACTCTGGACGCTCGATCTCGACCGGGACACTGAGCGTGCAGTGATGCGGCCGAGGCGTGATCGTGGGTGACGGGTGGGCGCTCACAGGCCCCATGCTGCCACCCGGGGGCGGGCGGCGCACAAATGCCCCTCCTACGGTCGCGTCGGCGAGCCGCGCGCCCCCGCTCCGGAGCGCCTCCGGCAGCACCCACCCACTATCGTCAAAGTGACGAGTAATGGGGGTAGCATCTCCCTCATGAACACAGCAGACCTGGGGCTGCCGGTGGCCGTGCCGTCGACTGCGCTCTTCACCGACCAGTACGAACTCACCATGCTGCAGGCCGCGTTGCGGTCCGGCACCGCGGACCGGCGCTCGGTCTTCGAGGTCTTCGCCCGCCGGCTGCCCGAGGGCCGCCGCTACGGCGTGGTGGCCGGCACCGGCCGGGTGCTGGACGCGGTGGAGAACTTCCGTTTCGACGAGACGATCCTCGGCTTCCTGCGCGAGCGCGGCATCCTCGACGAGCCCACGCTGAAGTGGCTGGCCGACTTCCGCTTCCGCGGCGACATCTGGGGCTACCCGGAGGGCGAGGTCTACTTCCCCGGCTCCCCGATCATGCGCGTCGAGGGCACCTTCGCCGAGGCGGTGCTCCTGGAGACGGTGATCCTCTCGATCCTCAACCACGACTCCGCGGTGGCCGCGGCCGCCTCCCGGATGGCGGTGGCGGCCGGCGACCGCCCGCTGATGGAGATGGGCGCCCGCCGCACCCACGAGCTGTCGGCGGTGGCCGCGGCCCGTGCCGCGTACGTCGGCGGCTTCCACACCACCTCGGATCTGGCGGCCGGCTTCCGCTACAACATCCCCACCGTCGGCACCAGTGCGCACGCCTTCACCCTGCTGCACGACACCGAGCGGGACGCCTTCACCGCGCAGGTCGACACCCTCGGCAGCGGCACGACGCTGCTCGTGGACACCTTCGACGTCACCGAGGCGGTCCGTACCGCCGTGGAGGTGGCCGGGCCCGGCCTCGGCGCCGTCCGGATCGACTCCGGCGACCTGCTGCTGATCGCCCACCGGGTGCGCCAGCAGCTGGACGAGCTGGGCGCCGAGAAGACCAAGATCGTGGTGACCAGCGATCTGGACGAGTACGCCATCGCCTCGCTGGCCGCCGCGCCGGTGGACGCGTACGGCGTCGGCACCCAGCTGGTGACCGGCAGCGGCCACCCGACCTGCTCGATGGTCTACAAGCTGGTCGCCCGGGCCGAGAGCGACGCGCCCGGCGCCCCGCTGCGGCCGGTCGCGAAGAAGTCGATGGGCGCCAAGACCTCGATCGGCGGCCGCAAGTGGGCCGCCCGCCGGCTCGACGGGGACGGCATCGCCGAGGCCGAGGTCGTCGGCACCGGGCCGGTCCCCGCGGAGCTGGCCGACCGGCAGCTCCAGGTGCCGCTGGTGAGCGCCGGCGACGTGGTGGCCCGCGAACCGCTGGACGCCGCCCGCGACCGGCATATCGCCGCCCGCGCCCAGCTGCCGCTGTCGGCGACGCAGCTCTCGCGCGGTGAGGCCGTGCTGCCGACCGAGTACGTCTGAGCCCGGTACGGATTCAGGGGAGGGCGGGGCGTACGGGCCGTCGCCTGCGGCCGGCGCGTACACCTCCGCCCCACTCCCGCAATCCCCCTCCAGTGGCTACCCTCGGTCACACCACCACTTCGCGCCCCTCCCCCTCCGATTCCCAGCCGGAAGGCACGCACCATGCACCGGGCATTGATCGTCGTTGATGTGCAGAACGACTTCTGCGAGGGCGGCAGCCTCGCGGTGGCGGGAGGTGCGGATGTCGCGGCGGCCATCACCGATCTGATCGGGCAGACGGCCGGCGGCTGCTACCGGTATGTCGTGGCCACCCGGGACCACCACATCGACCCGGGCGATCACTTCTCCGACCACCCGGACTACGAGCACTCCTGGCCGGTGCACTGCGTGGCCGGCACGGAAGGCAGCGGCTTCCACCCCAATTTCGCCCCGGCCATCGCCTCCGGCGCGATCGACGCGGTCTTCGACAAGGGCGCCCACACCGCCGCGTACAGCGGATTCGAGGGCAGGGACGAGAACGGCACACCGCTCGCGGACTGGCTGCACCAGCACGGCGTCACCGAGGTCGATGTGGTCGGTATCGCCACCGACCACTGTGTACGCGCCACCGCCCTGGACGCGATCGGCGCCGGGCTGCGCACCCATGTCCTGCTGGATCTGACGGCCGGGGTCGCCGCCCGCACCACCGAGCAGGCGCTCGACGAGCTGCGGGCGGCGGGCGCCGAGCTGACCGGTAAGCCGGTGCTCGTCGGCGGGTGAGCCGCGTTACGCGGCCGGCGCGGCGCGCCCGTGGCCTTCGGCCAGCGTGTCCTCGAACTCCCCCAGCTCCGCCGGGGCGACCCCCAGACGGGCCGGAGGTGCCGGAGCGACGGCCTGCGGCCGCAGCAGGGCCCGTATCGGATGCCAGGACTCCGTGTCGTCGTCCGGGGTCTCGCGCCAGACCAGGCCGTCCGGGTGATGCAGTACGGCCGTGATCTCGTCGGGTGTGGGCGGCACGGTGTTGCCGCGCAGGTAGACCCGCCGCAGCCCGAGGTTGCGCAGCCTGGTCAGGGCGCGCTGGCGGTTCACGGCATGGACCAGGACCCGGACCCGGCAGCCGCAGTCGTACGGGCCGGACAGCGGGCCATGGCTCGGTCTGGGCAGCGCGAGGGCGACCACCACGCTTCCGTCAGGAAGCCTGATGAAGCCACCACCGGACATCGTCATATCTCCCCCGTGAGACTCGGCGTCAACAAGGAACTGTAGGACGCATCAAACGCGAATCGGCCGCCGCCCGCTAGGGGGCGACGGCCGATTGCCTTCTGACCTGCGATTTTACCTTTTACTTACCGGCGGGGCCGACCTGAACCGTCACCGAGGAGCCGTCCCTGGCCTCCTTGGTGATCTTGATCCGGGTGTTGGTGTCAGGAACGATCACACCACCGGTGGGGTTCGCCTTGTCGTAGTAGACGCCGTTGCGGTCGTCGAAGAGCGTCACGCCCTTCTTCGACGTGATCGTGACCGGCTTGCCGTCCCTGTGCAGGGTGAGGGCGTCGGTCGCGTAGCGCGTGAAGGTCGAGTCGTAGGACTGGAAGCGGTTGCGCATCAGCTTGCCGTCCGCCCACCGCTCGGCCTTGGGGTGCGCGTCGACCGGCAGGATCTGCCCGTGGCCGGGGTGCTGGCCGACGTTGTTGTCCGGCTGCGAGGTGTCCCACAGCCAGATCAGCACACCGTTCTGGTAGGGGAAGTGCTCCACCCAGCTCGGCTTGTCGGTGGTCCAGCCGAAGTTGTACGGGCCGACCTTGAGGGTCTTGTCGTACGACACGTACTGGCGGTTCTCGGCGATGTAGTACTGCGGGTAGTCCTTGGTGAAGGACCCGCCGATGCGCGAGAAGCCCTTGCTGGTCCAGCCGTTGTCGTCGCCCTCGGCGTCGTCGCTGAACAGCGGCTTGCCGTCGGCGACCACGCTGACGGTGTCGGCCGCGAAACCCTTCTGGGCCGCGCCGCCGTCGGTCTGGTACCGGAAGCGGAGGTCGATCTTCTTGCCCGCGTAGGCGTCCAGCGGGTAGGCGAGGTCCTGGTAGGCGGCGACGGTGCCGGTCAGTGCGGGCTTGTCGCTGCCGTCCCGCGAAATGGCCTTGCCGTTCGCGGTGCCGTCCAGGGCCGTCCAGTTGCTGCCGCCGTCGGTGGAGACCTCGGCGTAGAGGTAGTCGTAGTCCTTCTCGATGTCCCACCAGCCCTTGAGCGTCAGCGACGCCTTGGCCTTACCGGTGAGGTCCACCGGCCGGGACAGGGTGTTCTTCAGATCGTTGCCCATGTCGCTCCACCACTGCTTGGAGCCTTCCGCGGGCTGGACGATGTCGGTCTTGACCGCCTTGGCGGGCAGTTCGACGACCACCGCCTGCTTGTCCTTGGTGTTGTACTCCGCGACGCCCAGCTTGTGGGTCGACTTGCCGGCGGCCTTGGCCTTGCCGTAGTTGAGCCAGCCCAGCTGCAGCTTGTCCCAGGCGCTCATGTCGCCGGGCAGATCGCCGATGGAGTCCTTGCCCCTGCCGAGCCAGGAGCCGCCCGACATCAGCGACCAGAAGTCCACCGAGGATTCGCCGGTACCGGTGGTGTCGTACTCGTCCGGCAGGCCCAGGTCGTGGCCGTACTCGTGGGCGAAGACGCCGAGGCCGCCGTTCTCCGGCTGCATGGTGTAGTCGCCGACCCAGATGCCGGTGTCGCCGATCTGGGTGCCGCCGGCCTTGTTCTCACCCGGTCCGGTCTTGCCGGCGTCGGTGCCGTACGCGTACCAGCGGTGCGCCCAGATGGCGTTGGTCTTCTGGACACCGCCGCCCGCGGACTCGTCCTCGCCGGCGTGCACGATCTGGAAGTGGTCGATGTAGCCGTCAGGCTCGTTGAAGTTGCCGTCGCCGTCGTGGTCGTAGCGGTCCCACTGGTCGTACTTGGCGAGATCGGCCTTGATCTGCGCGTCGGTACGGCCGGCCGCCTTCTGGTCCTTGGCCCACTGGTTGACGCCGTCGCGGATCAGGTCCCAGGCGTTGGCGCAGTTGGTCTGGCCGCAGTAGTTGGAACCGTACCGGGCCTCGTTCGAGTCGACCTTGACCCAGTCGGAGACCTCGCCGTCGACGGAGTAGCGGCCCGAGGACTGCTTCTCGTAGTACTTGGCCAGCGACTGCTTCTTCTTGTCGTGCGAGAAGTAGAGGTCCTGGAAGTGCTTCTGGTTGTAGTCCTTCTGCCAGGCCGTGCTGTTGTCCTTGGCACGGTCCGGCTCGGCTATCTGGTTGTGCGCCGGGCCGGCCTCGCCGCCGTACTTCTTCACCGGCGGCTTGGGGCCGTCGCCGTCCGGGTCGAACATCGTGGTGTCGTCGACCTTGTCGCCGAAGTCCACGAGGACGGTGAAGATCTTGTCGGTCTTCTGCCGGGCCAGCTCGACGTACTTGCTCCTGCCGAGCTTGACGACCTTCGAACCACCCCGTTCGGTCGCCTTGGCGTCGCCGGACATGACCTGCTGGAGGGCTTCCTTGCGCTCGGCCGCCTGCCGTTCGCTGAACGGGCCCGCCAGGTCGTGGTCCACGGACCGCTCGGGGGCCGGGTCTTGGCGCTTGGCGACGGGCGACGGTCCCTGTGCGTCGGCCGTCGCCACCCCCGAAGACAAAGCGGCCGCCCCGATCGCGGCGATTGCCGTGGCCAGGGCGGCCGATCTGAACACCCTTCTGTTGTCTCTCACTTGGCGCTGTCCTCCCCTTTGAGCGGTCCCACTGGTCGAAGGGCATTCGACCGGAAATACAGGGGAAAAGACAGATCTTGACTTGCGCACGTCAGCGAAGTACGTTTCTCGATCCGCTGGTTTCGGCTATCGGACACCGGACGGCCATGCCGTACCGGTACTCCCCCTGGGCGGGCAGGACCCGGGCGTATATGCCTGCGGGGCATGCGCCCCCGCCCTCAACAGCCATGACGGCAACGCGCGTTCGACCGAGCGACTGTTCGTGCGCCCCCTGTGCACCGCTCCGTGGGTTAGGTCACGCTTACTTGGCGTTCCGCTCGGGCAGTAAGGACCGTAGGCTCGTTTGATGGCGCCTCTTTGACCGACACCCCCTGCCGACCCTCCGAGGACGGATTTCGCCATGCCTCGTCCGACTGCCACCCAGCTCGCCTACGGCTCGGCCACCGTCTTCTTCTCCACCCTCGCGATGCTGCTGCTCTCACAGACGCAGACCGGGATCGGGGTCGCGGTCATCGCCATCGCCGGGCTGGGGCTCGGTCTGCTCGTCGCCATGACGGCACCGATGCCGGGGGTGTCACGCGTGGTCCGCCGGCATGTCGTACGCGCCAAGTCGTCCGCCGCGCCCGCCCCGTTGAGGCCCGTACCGGCGCCGTCCGACCGCATGCCGCGGGCCCGGCTCACCGAGCCGGCCGCCGTCGAGGCACGGGTCGGCGAGCACTCTCACTGACGCGCAACTCTCACCAACGAGCACGCGCGCCGACGAGCGCGCGCACCACCGCGCACCCGGACGGGCGCGCGCACGGGGACACCCCGACGGGCACGCGCAGGGGGAACACCCGCGCTACGCAGGCTCCGTGGAGACCACCACGGTCTTGGCCGCCTTGTCGTGCAGACACTGCTGATACGGCTTGTCCCAGGTACACCACAGGACGTTGACCAGCCAGAAGATGAAGCCGCAGCACGGCACGATCTCCGGCAGCGTATAGACCGCGGCCCGGATCCAGCCCGCCTGGGCGGTCGGGATCGAGCCGTTCGCGAGCATCGCCACCCGGATCTTCATCGCCATCTTGCCGACGGTCTGGCCGCGACTGGTCAGCATCAGCCCTTCGTAGATGAGATACACCAGCATCGTGACGCCCGATACCGTCGACTGCTTGCCGGCCTCCACGTTGCTGGTGCTGAAGTAGTCCACCCCGCCGACGATCACCGTCATGATCAAGGACACCGGCACACCGATGAGAATCGCGTCGATGATGCGCGCGACCAGCCGGCGGCCCCGGTTCGCCAGCGGCGGCATTCCGGCCAGCGGATCGGCCGGCCCGTACTGCCCCCCGTAGGGATCGCCGGCATACGGCGGGGCTCCTCCATAGGGCGGCGTGCCCCCGGGAGGCGGCGGGCCTTCTGGGGGTGGCGTACCGCCCGGAGGGGGCGGTGGCGTACCGCCCGGGGGTGGTGTGCCGCCCGGAGGTGGTGTGCCGCCCGGGGGTGGCGTACCGCCCGGGGGTGGTGTGCCGCCCGGGGGTGGCGTACCGCCCTCACCCCCGCCCGTGCCGCCGCCCTGCGGTGAGTCGTCACGAGGGGAGCCGTTGCTACGAGGAGAGCTGTTGCGAGGAGCGCCGCCCGCCGGGGGCTCCTGCGGCTTCTTCAGGAACGGATCGTTCTCCGGCGGCTCACCGGGGCCGGGCCGGGGCTGGTCGGTACTCATGGCCCGAGTCGACCCCTTGTCACGGCCGGGCGCATCCGGCGAAGTCCGTTCGGGGGACCGATGGCGCCCGGCGGATCGGCCGAACGAGATATCGCTGGTAGGCGGCCGGGCGGTTAGGTCTTGTCCGCGGCGACGAACGTCCGCGCCAGCTTGTCGTGCCAGCACTGGCGCCACGGCTGGTCGAAGAGGCACCAGACGACGTTGAGCACACCGACGGCGAGGATGCCGAGGACGCTGTAGAGGAACCAGCGCTTGAGCGCGGCGGCCAGCAGCGGGGTGTCATGGCCCTCGATGTCGAGCACCCGCACGCCGCACAGCTTCTTGCCCAGGGTGCGGCCCCACTTGAAGGTCGGCAGCGCCTCGTAGAGCGCGCCCCCGATCAGCAGGACGGCCAGGATCGTGGCAAAGACCGGTGCGGTGGTGCCGTCGATCAGATAGACCGTCACCTGGCGGCCGGACTGCTTGGCCGCCTCGACCTTCGCGTCGATGTGGTCCGTGACCGTGCCCCACATGGGGACGGCCACCGCGGCGGTGGCCGCGCCCAGCACCAGGGTGTCGATCAGCCGGGCCGCGAGCCTGCGGCCGAGCCCGGCCGGGTGGCTCTGTGCGGCCTGCGCGGCCGCGAAGAAGGGGTCGGCGGCGGCCGGCGGCTTCCAGGGGATGACGCCCTCGGCGCCCGCGCCCTGCGGTCCGGGCGCGGCAGCGCCCTGCGACGGGAAGCCGGCCGAGGGTGCGGGCGACTGCTGACCGGGGTGCTGCTGCACCGGGTTCTGCGGTGCGGAGTTCTGTGGCGCCGGGTTCTGCGGCGTCTGGTGTTGCGGCGCCTGGTGCTGCGGCGCTTGATGCTGTGGCGTCTGCTGCGGTGGCGCCTGGTGCTGCGGTGCCGGGCGGCTCTGCTGGGCGCCGACGGACGGGAGCGACTGCGGGGTGCCGGTGCCGGACCCGGCGGACGGCGTCCCGGCGCCGCCCGCGACGCGGATCGCCATCGTCTCGTTGGCCTTGGCGGGCTTGGCGGGCTTGTTGGCGTCCGGCCGTACCGCACGGATCGCGGTGGTGCCCTGGTCGCCGGAGTTTCCGCCACGGGGCGCGGCCGGGTTGACCGCGCGGATGGCGACCGTCCCGTCGGCCGGGACGCCGGGCTTGCCCGGGGCGGGCGAGGCGGACGAGGACGTGCCGGGCAGATCGCCGGACGCGGACCCGTCGCCCTGCTCGTCGCGCTGCGGCGGCACCGAGCCCCACGAGGCGGCGCCCGACGGCGCCCCCGAGGGTGCCTGGTCGGGCGAACCCCAGGAGATCCGGCGGTCCGTCTCACCGCCGAAGCCGGCCTGCCGGGAGGCGTCGGCCTGCCAGGCGGAGGCCGCCTCCGGGCTGGTGCCGTGCAGCCGGGACGGGTCGTCCCAACTGGCGGCGGGCCGGGTCTCGATCTCGCCGCTCCGGCGTACCGCCGGCAACGCGGCGTCGCCGGCCGCCTCCTCGTCGAAGAAGACCGGCCCGGTCTCCTCGACGGCGGGCGCGGACGGTGGGGCCGCGCCGGGCGGCGGTGCGGGCATCGCCTCACCCTCGGCCGGGGCCGGCCGACTGGTGCCCGGCACCCATGCGGCACCGTTCCAGTACCGGATGTAGCCGGGGATGGACGGGTCCGGGTAGAAGCCTGGCGTGGGGCTGCCGCCGGCGGATCCTGAGGTAGGGGCGCTCATGTCCGAAGTCCCGTATCTGTACTCGGCCTGGTGGGTGTTGGGGTGCAGTCTGCCGCAACGCAGCGTCCACATCTATCAGACCCCGGGTCGCATCGGTGCCCATGCCCGCCCACGACCACCTGGAAGAGGCCCGGGAAAAAAGTTGTACGAAGTCGCGTAAGGGTCCGGCACCGGGCGCCTCTCTACTCTGTGCGGGCCCGTTTCCGGGTGTCCGCAGGGAACGAAGAGAGGCGGACGTCATGCGCACCGTGGTGGAACGAGAGCTCGAACTGGGCCTGGTCCTGTCGCCGGAGAGAAGCATTCCGGTGCCGGCCCGGCTGGCGTACCGGTCGGATGACCCGTACGCCGTCCATGTCACCTTTCATATCGGTTCGGACTCCCCGGTCAACTGGACCTTCGCCCGCGAACTGCTCGTCGAGGGCGTGTTCCGGCCGTGCGGCGACGGCGATGTGCGGGTGTGGCCGATGAAGGTGGACGGCCGCAGCCTGGTCTGCATGGCGCTGAACTCGCCGGACGGCGAGGCGCTGCTGCAGGCGCCGGCCGCGGCGGTGTCGGCGTGGCTGGAGCGCACCTTGCGGCTGGTCCCGCCGGGGTCCGAGCAGCGGCATCTGGGCCTCGACAAAGGGCTGGGCGAACTGTTCGCCATGGCGTCGCGGGAAGACCTGTGGCCCGGTGACGGCCGTCCTTCGGACGAGTCGCCGGAGCCCGGGGCGTAAGGGGTGCCCGGGGAGCCCGCCGGGGGTGCGGCCTTAGGCCTTGGACGGGGAGGCCGGCGCAGCCATGTGCCGCGCCGGCCAGACTTGTGGAATGTTCAACCAAGCCGTGGTGTTGGAGCCGGCATGACCGAGAACCGCCGCACACGTACGGGGCACGAGACCGAGCTTCCGGAGTACGACACCGCTGTCACGACGTACGACTCCGGCTCCGCGGCGTATGACGCCGGCTACTACGAGCACGGCGCCGCCGCCGACCGCTGGGCGCGGGCCCAGCTCTTCTTCGAGGCGAAGGACTTCAACGCCGCGGCACGGATCCTGCGCGGCCTGGTCGACGACGACCCGCAGCCGGTCGCGCCGCGGCTGCTGCTCGCCCGCGCCTACTACCACTCCGCCCAACTGCGGCGCGCGGAGGCCGAGTTGCGGGCCGTACTGGACCGCGACCCGGTGGAGTCGTACGCCCATCTGATGCTCGGCCGCACCCTGGAGCGCCAGGGCCGCGCCGCCGAGGCCGCCGGGCAGCTGCGGATCGCCGCGGCGCTGGGTGCGGACGGCGTCTGAGCGCGAGCGGCCTTGGCGCACGGACCTGACGACCGGTCCGAATGCCGGGCGGTCAGCCGCGGTAGGCCTCCAGCAGCCGCAGCCAGACCTCGCTGATCGTCGGAAAGGCGGGCACCGCGTGCCACAGCCGCTCGATGGGGACCTCGCCGGCCACCGCGACCGTCGCGGAGTGCAGCAGTTCGCCGACTCCGGGGCCGACGAAGGTCGCGCCGAGCAGCACCTCACGGTCCAGATCGACGACCATCCGGGCGCGGCCGCGGTAGCCGTCCGCGTACAAGGACGCCCCGGCCACCGCCGCCAGGTCCTGGTCGACCACCCGGATCCGGTGCCCGGTCCGCTCGGCCGCGGCGGCGGTCAGGCCCACCGAGGCGGCTTCGGGGTCGCTGAAGACGACCTGCGGGACGGCGAGGGTGTCCGCGGTGGCGGTGTGTGCGCCCCAGCGGTCGGACTCCAGGATCGGGACGCCCCGGGCGCGCGCGGCGATCGCGGCGCCGGCGATCCTGGCCTGGTATTTGCCCTGGTGGGTCAGGAGCGCGCGGTGGTTGACGTCGCCGACGCCGTAGAGCCAGCCGCCGGTCACCCCCTTCACCCGGCAGCTGTCGTCGACGTCCAGCCAGGAGCCGGGCGTAAGGCCGACCGTCTCCAGGCCGAGGTCCTCGGTACGCGGGGCCCGGCCGGTGGCGATCAGGAGTTCATCGGCGATGATCTCGTCGCTGGGGGTACCTCCCGGGCCGCCAGGCCCAGGGGGAGAGTCCAGGACGACGGTCACCGGGCCGCCCGGGGCCTCCCGGCGTACCTCGCGCACCTCGACGCCGGTGCGCAGGAAGACGCCCGCCTCGGCGAGCGATTCGGCGACGAGGTGGCCGGCGAACGGCTCCATCCGGGGCAGCAGTCCGTCGCCGCGTACCAGCAGTGTCACGGAGGCGCCCAGCGCCCGCCAGGCGGTGGCCATCTCGACGCCGACCACGCCGCCGCCGACCACCACGAGGCGGCCCGGCACCTTCTTCGCGCTGGTCGCATCGCGGCTGGTCCAGGGCCTGGCCTGGGCAAGTCCCGGGATGTTGGGAAGTACGGCGCGGCTGCCGGTGCACACCGCGACCGCGTGCCGCGCGCTGAGCACCCGGCCGCCGTCGACGACCACCCGCCGGGGCCCGGCCAGCCGGGCCTGCCCGCGCACCAGGTCGATGCCGACCGAGTCCAGCCAGCGGACCTGCCCGTCGTCCTTCCAGTAGGCCGCGAACGCGTCACGGTGGGCGAGCACGGCGGAGGAGTCCAGCGCGACGTCCGCCGCGTCACTGAGACCGGGCACCCGGCGCGCCTCGGAGCGGGCGGTGACCGGGCGTAGCAGGGCCTTGCTGGGGATGCACGCCCAGTAGGAGCATTCGCCGCCGACCAGCTCGCTCTCCACGATCACCGCGCTCAGCCCGGCGGCATGCGCCCGGTCGGCGAGGTTCTCACCGGTCGGACCCGCCCCCAGCACGATGACGTCATAGGCATCATCGGCGGCTTTGGTCGCTTCGGTCGCTGCCATCGGCTCTCGCTCCCTGCGCGGTCAGGAGTGGCCCGGTGGGCCCCGGTGGTCCTTCTGGCCATCCTCTGCCCACTGCGGCGTCAGCGCATCCGGCGTTCGACCGCTTCCTTGGCCTCGGCGAGGCCGGAGCCGGTCAGCTCGCGGTGCACCTTGATCGCCTGGATCTTCTTGCCCTGCGCCAGCAGCTCGTCGATCTCGGCCATCCTGGCGTCCTGCGGCTCCTCGATGCCGGCGTGCGCCAGCAGCAGGTCCACCTTCCGCTCCAGCCGCTGCAGCCGGCGGTCCAGGGTCTTGGAGCGGCGGTCGGTGGACGAGGCCACCATGGCGAGGGCGATCACGAGCAGGGCTATTCCGGGGAGCAAGGAGTCCATGCGGAAACCTTACGAGGCGGTGGGTGCGGCTCGTGGGGCTGGGGCCATGGACACGACAGGGAGGTGCGCCCCCTGTGGTCCTCAGAACAACTTTCCGGGGTTGAGAATGCCCAGGGGGTCGAAGACTTGCTTGATGCCGCGCTGCAACTCCAGGCCCACCGGGCCCAGTTCGCGCGCCAGCCACTCCTTTTTCAGTACGCCGACGCCGTGTTCGCCGGTGATCGTGCCGCCCAGGTGGAGGCCGAGCGCCATGATGTCGTCGAAGGATTCGCGGGCCCGGCGGGACTCGTCGGGGTCGGCGGCGTCGAAGCAGACCGTGGGGTGGGTGTTGCCGTCGCCGGCGTGTGCGCAGACGCCGATGGTCAGGCCGTACTTCTCGGCGATGGCGGCGGTGCCGTCGAGCATCTCGGCGAGCCGGGAGCGCGGTACACAGACGTCGTCGATCATGGTGGCGGATTTGACCCGTTCCAGTGCGGTCAGGGTCAACCGGCGGGCCTGCAACAGCAGGTCGGACTCGGCGGCGGTCTCGGCGGGCACGACCTGGGTGGCGCCGGCGGCGGTGCACAGCTCGCCGACGGCGGCGAGGTCGGCGGCCGGCTCGGGGGTGTCGAAGGCGGCCAGCAGCAGCGCCTCCGTGGTGTCCGGGAGTCCCATCTGCGCCATGTCGTTGACGGCGCGGACGCTCGTACGGTCCATCAGTTCCAGCAGTGAGGGGGCGTGGCCGCGGGCCATGATCTCGCAGACGGCCTCGCAGGCGGCCGCGGTGGAGGGGAACTCGGCGGCCAGCGCGAGCTGCTCGGGCGGCTCCGGCTTGAGGGCGAGGACGGCGCGTACGACGATGCCCAGGCTCCCCTCGGAGCCGACGAACAGCCGGGTGAGGTCGTAGCCGGCAACGCCCTTGGCGGTGCGCCGGCCGGTCGTCAGCAGCCGTCCGTCGGCGAGGACGATGTCCAGGCCGAGGACGTACTCGGCGGTGACGCCGTATTTGACGCAGCACAGGCCGCCGGAGGCGGTGCCGATGTTGCCGCCGATGGAGCACTGTTCCCAACTGGAGGGGTCGGGCGGGTAGTAGAGGCCGTGTGCGTTGACGGCGCGGGAGAGGACGGCGTTGATCACGCCCGGTTCGACGACCGCGATCCGGTCGACGGGGTTGATCTCGATGATCCGGTCCATCTTGACGAGCGAGAGCACGATGCAGCCGTCGGAGGCGTTGGCGGCCCCGGACAGGCCGGTGCGCGCGCCCTGGGGGACGACCGGCACGCGGAGTTCGGTGGCGGTCCGCATGATGTGCTGGACCTGTTCGACGGTGCGCGGCAGGACGACCACGGCGGGCGTGCCGGCCTCGCAGAAGCTCGCCATGTCATTGGCGTAGGAGCCGGTGACGTCGGGGTCGGTGAGGATCGCTTCGCCCGGGAGTCCGGCGCGCAGACGTGCGATGAGGTCCATGCCTCCAGCCTCGCATCCGTGGGCCGCACACGGAAGATCGTGTACGGCCCACGGGTCCAGTCTGCGCGTAGCGCTGTCTTCTGGGGGTGGAGGTCGGGTGACGGGCGGGCGGGCGGCCTTCAGAGGTTGCCGCGGCGC
Source organism: Streptomyces inhibens (assembly GCF_003389455.1). Classification (GTDB taxonomy): domain Bacteria; phylum Actinomycetota; class Actinomycetes; order Streptomycetales; family Streptomycetaceae; genus Streptomyces; species Streptomyces inhibens. Next base: position 65,497 of record NZ_QUAC01000148.1, read on the forward strand.
TCCTGCTCGCGCTCGATGGCTTCGAAGAGGGCCTTGAAGTTGCCCTTGCCGAAGCCCAGGGAGCCGTGCCGCTCGATCATCTCGAAGAAGACGGTCGGGCGGTCCTGGACCGGCTTGGTGAAGATCTGCAGGAGGTAGCCGTCCTCGTCCCGGTCGGCGAGGATCTTCAGCTCACGCAGCTCGTCGAGGGGTACGCGGGTGTCGCCCACCCACTCGCCGAGGGTGTCGTAGTACGAATCGGGCACATCGAGGAAGTCGACGCCCGCGGCGCGCATCTGCCGCACCGTTGCGACGATGTCGTTGGTGGCGAGGGCGATGTGCTGTACGCCCGGGCCGCCGTAGAACTCCAGGTACTCGTCGATCTGCGACTTCTTCTTGGCGATCGCCGGCTCATTGATCGGGAATTTGACCTTCTTGGTGCCGTCGGCGACGACCTTCGACATCAGGGCGGAGTATTCGGTGGCGATGTCGTCGCCGACGAACTCCTTCATGTTGGTGAAGCCCATGACCTTGTTGTAGAAGGCCACCCACTCGTTCATCCTGCCGAGTTCGACGTTGCCGACGCAGTGGTCGATGGCCTGGAAGAACCTCTTCTTCGGCGGCTCGACGACAGGCGTCGCGGGGACGAAGCCGGGCAGGTAGGGGCCGTCGTAGCCGGTGCGCTCGACGAGGGTGTGCCGGGTCTGTCCGTAGGTGGCGATGGCCGCCAGGACGACGGTGCCGTGCTCGTCCTTGAGGTCGTAGGGCTCCTCCAGGCCGGTGGCGCCGTGGGCGACGGCGTACTCGTAGGCGGCGCGGGCGTCGGGGACCTCGATGGCGAGGTCGACGACGCCGTCGCCGTGGGCGGCGACATGCTCGGCGAGGAAGTGGCCCCAGGCGGTGGTGGGCTTGATGACGGAGGTGAACACGAACCGGGCGCCGCCGGATTCGAGCACATAACTCGCGGTCTCGCGGCTGCCGCTCTCCGGCCCGGAGTAGGCGACGCGCCGCATGCCGAAGGCGGTCGAGTAGTAGTGCGCGGCCTGCTTGGCGTTCCCGACGGCGAAGACGACCGCGTCCATCCCCTTGACCGGGAAGGGGTCCGCCTGCCGGGCCGAGCTGGGGGTGGTGGGCTGGGTGTGCATCGTGGTGTCTGCCATGGTCGCAGAGTCCCTCCGATCCACAAGGTGCGCAATAGTTCGCGAATCTCCTGGGCATTATGCATAGCGAGAGGACGGCATCGCCGGGCTATCTGTACATGATGACCATCGAAATCGAAGGAGCGGACGATGACGATCGATCATTTGGACGGGGCGCTGCTGGAGCTGCTCGCCCAGGAGCCGCGGATCGGCGTTCTGGAAGCGTCCCGGCGGCTGGGGGTGGCGCGCGGAACGGTCCAGGCCAGGCTCGACCGGCTTCAGTCGAATGGAGTGATCCGGGGCTTCGGGCCGGATGTGGACCCGGCGGCGATCGGCTATCCCGTGACCGCTTTCGCAACCCTGGAGATCAAACAGGGTCAAGGAAATGACGTACGGGCGCACTTGACGACCGTTCCCGAGGTGCTGGAGCTGCATACAACGACGGGACATGGGGACATGCTCTGCAGGCTCGTCGCCAGATCCAACGCCGATCTACAGCGGGTGATCGACCGGGTTGTGGGCTTTGATGGGATTGTGCGGGCATCAACGGCGATCGTCATGGAAAATCCGGTTCCGTTGCGGATCATCCCGCTGGTGAAGCAGGCATCGGGAGACTGACCGGCCAACCGAGGAGAGCGACGGGTGAGCTTCTGGGAGTACGTCGGCAGTCGGCACGCGCAGCTGCTGACGGATACGTATCAGCACGCCAGCGCGGTCTTCCAGTGCATGGTGATCGCCACCCTGCTGGGGGTCTTCCTCGGCGTCGTCACCTACCGCAGCGAATGGGCGGGCAATCTCGCCACCACCACGACCGCCACCGTCCTGACCATCCCCTCGCTGGCCCTGATCGGTCTGCTGATCCCGATCGTCGGCCTCGGCGTCGCCCCGACGGTCATCGCGCTGACCCTGTACGGGCTGCTGCCGGTCGTCCGTAACGCCATCGTCGGGCTGCGCGGGGTGGATCCGGCGCTGGTCGACGCGGCCAAGGGCATCGGGATGTCGCGCCTGGCCCGGCTCTTCCGCGTCGAACTTCCGCTCGCCTGGCCGCCGATCCTCACCGGCATCCGGGTCGCCACCCAGATGCTGATGGGCATCGCCGCCATCGCCGCGTTCGCCTCCGGCCCCGGCCTGGGCAATGAGATCTTCCGCGGTATCGCCTCGCTGGGCAGCGCCAACGCGCTCAATCAGGTGCTCGCGGGCACCCTCGGAATCGCCATCCTCGCCCTCCTGTTCGACGCCGTGTACGTCCTGATCGGACGCCTGACCATCTCCAGGGGGATCCGTGCCTGAGACGCCCGAGACCCGCGCCACCACCGGCGCGCGCATCCATCTGGAGAACCTGACGAAGGTCTACGCGGGCAGCCCCAACCCCGCGGTGGAGAACGTCAATCTGGAGGTCAAGGCCGGCGAGATCGTGATCTTCGTGGGGCCCTCGGGCTGCGGAAAGTCCACCACCCTGAAGATGATCAACCGGCTGATCGAGCCGACGTCCGGGCGGATCCGGATCGGCGACGAGGACGTCACCGACATGGACCCGGTCAAGCTGCGCCGCAAGATCGGCTACGCCATCCAGGCCTCCGGCCTCTTCCCGCACATGACGGTCGCCCAGAACATCGCGCTGGTGCCCAAGATGATCGGCTGGTCCAGGACGAAGATCAAGAACCGGGTCGAGGAGATGCTCGACCTGGTCGGCCTGGACCCGGCCGAGTTCCACGGCCGCTATCCGCGCCAGCTCTCCGGCGGCCAGCAGCAGCGGGTCGGCGTGGCCCGCGCGCTCGCCGCCGACCCGCCCGTCCTGCTGATGGACGAGCCGTTCGGCGCCGTCGACCCGATCACCCGCGACCACCTCCAGGACGAACTGATCCGGCTCCAGCACGAGCTGCACAAGACCATCTGCTTCGTCACCCATGACTTCGACGAAGCCATCAAGATCGGCGACCGGATCGCGGTGCTCCGCGAGCGCTCGCACATCGCCCAGTTCGACACCCCCGAAGCCATCCTCACCAACCCCGCGGACGACTTCGTCTCCGGCTTCGTGGGCGCCGGAGCGGCGTTGAAGCGGCTGAACCTCACCCGCGTACGGGACGTCGGCGTCGTCGACTTCCCCACCGCCGGGGTCGACGACCCGTTGCAGTCCATCTTCGACCGGCTGCGCTCCAGCTCCCACAACGAACTGCTGCTGCTGGACCGCAACCGCCGGCCGTACAAATGGCTGCGCCGCGGCGATCTGTCCCTCGCCAAGGGCTCGCTGGCACGGGCCGGCACCCTGGTCGCCGACACGGTCACCCGGGACGCCACGCTGCGCGACGCGCTGGAGGCGGTGCTCACCGACAACGCCGGCCGGGTCGCGGTCACCGGGCGGCGCGGCGAGTACATCGGTGTGGTCGACATGGAGACGCTGATGAACAACGTCCATGAACTCCTGGAGGCGGACCGCCTGGAGGCCGCCGAGCATCAGCACGAGCTCCAGGAGCAGCGCGCCCGCCAGATGCAGCTGGAACAGGAGGGCCTGCACGGCACGGGCGGCGCCGAAGGCGGCCGAGGGGTCACGGCATGAGCCCCCGCGACGGGAGCGGCGGGCCGCGGCGCGAGCGCCCGCCGGGCGACCACGAAGCGCTGGCCTTCCGCGACACCGTCGAGATGGAGCAGCGGGAGCTGGCGTCCGGTGAGGCGCCCACCCCGTCCGCCGCCCCCGGCGAGCGCCGGATCAGCTGGCAGAAGTGGACCTTCATGCCGGCCTTTCTGCTCGCCGCGCTGCTGGCCACCTGGCTGTGGTTCCGCGGGGCGCGCCTGGACTCGATCGCCCATCAGGCGGTGGACAACGGCAAGGTGTGGCTGGCGCTGCGCCAGCACATCGCGCTCACCGCGATCTCCACCGTCTTCGTACTGATCATCGCGATCCCGCTGGGCATCGCGCTGACCCGGTCCAAGCTGCGCCGGGCCACTCCGCTCGCGATGGCCATCGCCAACCTCGGCCAGGCCGTACCGGCCCTGGGTCTGCTGGTCCTGCTGGTGATCTGGCTGGGCATCGGCGCCCGCTCGGCGATCGTCGGCATGGTCATCTACGCCGTGCTGCCGGTCCTCGCCAACACCATCGCCGGGCTGCGCGGCATCGACCCGACGCTCACCGAGGCGGCCCGCGGTATCGGGATGTCCCCCACCGGCGTGCTGACCAAGGTCGAGCTCCCGCTGGCCGTACCGCTGATCCTGGCCGGTGTGCGCACCGCGCTGGTGCTGAACGTCGGCACCGCGACGCTGGCCACCTTCGGCGGGGGCGGCGGCCTCGGCGATCTGATCTCCGCGGGCATCGTCACCCAGCGGATGCCCGTACTGATCCTCGGTTCCGTGCTGACCGTGACGCTCGCCCTGCTGGTCGAATGGCTGGCCTCGCTCGCCGAACTGCTGCTGCGGCCGCGCGGCCTGGAGGTGGCCGCATGAGGCCGCTTCGGCGGCCGGCCGCCCTGCTCGCCGCCGCGCTGCTGGCCACCGTCGCGCCCGGCGGATGCGGCCTGGTCAGCGGCAGCGCGATGACCGACAACGTGAAGCCCGGACCGGCGGCCGGCTACCCCGACCGTCCGCTCACCGGGGCGCAGCTGACCGTGACCTCGAAGGAGTTCACCGAGCAGATCGTCCTCGGCCAGATCATGGGCATCGTCTTCGAGGCGGCCGGCGCCAAGGTCATCGACAAGACCAGCATCCAGGGGTCGATCGGCGCGCGGGAAGCCGTCAAGTCCGGCACGGCGGACGCCGCGTACGAGTACACCGGCACCGGCTGGATCACCTACCTCGGCCACACCAAACCGGTCGTGGACCCGCAGGAGCAGTGGAAGGTGGTCCGGGACGAGGACCGGAAGAACGGCATCGTCTGGCTGCCGGCGTCGACGCTGAACAACACCTACGCGCTGGCGCTGAACACCGCCAACCAGAAGCGGCTGGGCGTACGCAATCTCTCGGACGTCGCGGCGCTGTCGAAGAAGAACCCCGGCGCCGTGACGATGTGCGTGGAGAACGAGTTCGCCACCCGCAACGACGGTCTGCCGGGCATGGCGCGGGCCTACGGCATGCAGGTGCCGTCCTCCAATGTCCGCAAGATGACCGGCGGCGTCGTCTACACCGAGACGGAGAACGGCACCTGTGCGCTGGGCGAGGTCTTCACCACGGACGGCCGGATCAAGGCGATGAATCTGCACGTCCTGGCCGACGACAAGCACTTCTTCCCCAACTACAACGTGGCCCCGGAGATCAACGCCAAGGCCCTGAAGAAGTACCCGGCCATCGCCGAGGTCCTGGCCCCGGTCACCAAGGCCCTCAACAACACCGTCGCCCAGGAGCTGAACCGCAAGGTCGACGTGGAGGGCCAGGACCCGCACGACGTCGCCAAGAACTGGCTGCTGAAGGAGGGCTTCATCAAGGAGGGGTGAGGGGGCCGGCCGGACCCGGCGGGCGGGTGCCCGGCGCCGGTTCGGCGGCCGGCTCTCAGCAGCTGGGGACCTTGCCCCCGGTGCGCAGCGCCTTCAGGGCGTCCACCGCGCCGTCGAGCGTCGAGACGGGGACCAGCCGCATCCCGTTCGGCAGCTCCGCCCGGGCATCCGCGCACTCCTTACGGGGCACGAGGAAGACCGAGGCGCCGTCGCGGCGCGCGGCCTGCGTCTTGAGCGGGACACCGCCGACCGCGCCGACCTTGCCGCCGGCGCTGATGGTGCCGGTGCCGGCGATGGTCCGGCCGCCGGTCAGGTCGTGGCCCGCGCCGTCACCGTCCAGCTTGTCGACGATGCCCAGGGCGAACATCAGCCCGGCGCTCGGCCCGCCGACGTCCGCGAGGCTCAGCTTGACCTTGATGTCCTTCTCGGACTTGTTGAGCTGCCCGAGCGCGGCCGAGGTGGCGGTGTCCTGGGACTCCTTCATCTGCTTCGCGTTGTGCTCGGCGATCTCCTCGGTGTTGTTGCCCACCGGGTAGACCGCCTCCCGCGGCATCACGGCCTCATCGGTGTGGAACCAGCCCCGGACGATGTCCGGCAGACGGACGGAGGCGTCCGGGCCGGTGGCGACGATCGAGGTCATCCGCAGCTCGCCGCTCGTCCTGCGGGTCTCGGCGCCGGTGATGGTGATCACCGGCTTGCCCTTGTCCTCGCCGAGGACGTTCGCCGTCATGCCCGGGTATGCCACCGAATACGGCAGCGGGGCGAGGGCCACGGTGACGAGGAGGGCGAGGACGAGGGCGGTGCAGACCGCCAGGGCGCGAGCGCGTGAGGACACCCCGCCACCCTAATTGACCCCCGCCTCACCAGGGCCTTACGGCGCTGCGACCTCACCACACGGCCACGGCCCCTTCACACCCCGGGGCCTCACCGCACGGCGACGGCCCCATCGGCGCCATCGGCCCCAAGCCTCACCGCAGCGCCTCGGACACCTCCCGGGCCGCGTCGACCACCCGCGGCCCGATCCGCTCCGAGACGGTGTCCGCGAGCATCACCACGCCCACGCTGCCCTCGATGCCGCTCACCCCGAGCAGCGGTGCCGCGGCCCCGCTCGCGCCGGCCTCCAACTCCCCGTGCGTCAGGGCGAGTCCGGCGTCCTGGGTGCGGCCCTGCCGGGCCTTGAGGATCGCCCGTCCGGCGGCCCCGCGGTCCAGCGGATGACGGAAACCGGCCCGGTAAGCCACGTGGTAGTCGGTCCAGGTCGGCTCCACGACGGCGACGGCCAGTGCCTCCGTGCCGTCGACGAGGGTGAGATGCGCGGTGGCCCCCACGTCCTCGGCGAGCGAGCGCAGCGCGGGCAGTGCGGCCTCTCTGACCAGCGGATGCACCTGACGGCCCAGGCGCAGCACCCCCAGGCCGACCCGGGCCCGGCCACCGGTGTCGCGGCGCACCAGGGCGTGCTGTTCCAGCGTCGCCAGCAGACGGTAGACGACGGTGCGGTTGACACCGAGCTTGTTGGACAACTCGGTGACGGTCAGCCCGTGGTCGGTGTCGGCGAGAAGTTTGAGGACGCGCAGCCCTCGGTCGAGTGTCTGGGAGGTCTCTGCGGTCACGACGCCCCTCCTGGGTGAGTGGCGGCACTCGGACGCAACGCGCTGCGAGTCCCGGAGCAGCGCGCGCTAGAGGCCGCCGGCCGCATGGCACCGGCTGCGCTCCGCGGCGGCGCTGCCACGGGGCGTGTGCGTGACCGGGACAGTAGCGAGCCAGTCCGGTCAGCGGAAGAGTCCGTCCAGAATCCGGTCTTTCCCGCCCGGAATATCCCCATTGGTCCACTCAATGGCGTCAACTTGCGCTTCAGCGAGGGCTATGGCGTGACCCCGCCGTGACGGGAACGGGCGAACGTGACACAGGTGGCGCCCCGCCAAAAGCGGGGCGCCACCTGACGCGTCGACGGCTCACCTCACCGCATCCGGGTGGCCCACTCCCGTACCTTCTTGATCCGCTCGCTGAGCTGCCCGGCGGTGGCCTCCGCGCTCGGCGGTCCGCCGCACACCCGCCGCAGCTCGGTGTGGATCACGCCATGCGGCTTCCCGCTCTGGTGGACATACGCCCCCACCAGCGTGTTCAGCTGCTTCCTGAGCTCCAGCAGCTCCTTGTGCGTGACCACGGGCCGCCGCTCGGCCGGCATCTCCAGCAGGTCCGCCTCGGAGTCCGGCTTCTTCCTGCTGTGCGCGATCTGCCGGGCCTGCCGCTTCTGCAGCAGCATCTGCACCTGGTCCGGCTCCAGCAGTCCGGGGATGCCGAGGTAGTCCTGCTCCTCCTCGCTGCCCGCGTGCGCCTGCATACCGAACTCGGCACCGTCGTAGAGCACCCGGTCGAAGACCGCCTCCGACTCCAGCGCCTCGAACGAGAACTGCTCCTGCTCCCCGGTGTCCTCGTCCTGCTCCTTGTTCGCCTCCTCCATCTCCTTCTCGGATTCGGCGTAGGGGTCTTCCTCCCCGTCCTTCTTCGGCTTGTCGAGCACATGATCGCGCTCGACCTCCATCTCATTGGCGAAGCCGAGCAGCATCGGGACGGTGGGCAGGAACACCGAGGCCGTCTCGCCGCGCTTACGGGACCGTACGAAGCGGCCCACGGCCTGCGCGAAGAACAGCGGCGTGGAGATCGTCGTGGCGTACACCCCCACCGCCAGCCGCGGCACGTCGACGCCCTCGGACACCATCCGCACCGCGACCATCCAGCGGTCCTGTGAGTCCGAGAAGTCGTCGATGCGCTGCGAGGCGCCGGAGTCGTCGGACAGGACGAGGGTGGCGCCCTGCCCGGTGATTTCCCGGATCAGCTTGGCGTATGCGCGCGCCTGCTCCTGGTCGGAGGCGATCACCAGCGCCCCGGCGTCCGGGATGGACTTACGGACCTCGGTCAGCCGCTGATCGGCGGCGCGCAGCACATTCGGCATCCAGTCGCCGCGCGGATCCAGCGCCGTACGCCAGGCCTGCGAGATCGCGTCCTTGGTCATCGGCTCGCCGAGCCGGGCCGCGATCTCGTCGCCGGCCTTCGTCCGCCAGCGCATATTGCCGCTGTAGGAGAGGAAGATGACCGGGCGCACGACGCCGTCGCCCAGCGCGTTCCCGTATCCGTACGTGTAGTCGGCCGAGGACCGCCGGATCCCGTCGTTGCCCTCCTCGTACGTCACGAACGGAATCGGGTTGGTGTCGGACCGGAAGGGCGTACCGGTGAGCGCGAGCCGCCGGGTGGCCGGCTCGAAAGCCTCCAGACACGCCTCGCCCCACGACTTCGAGTCACCGGCGTGGTGGATCTCGTCGAGGATCACCAGTGTCTTGCGCTGTTCGATCCGGTTGCGGTGCAGCATGGGCCGTACGCCCACACCGGCATAGGTGATCGCGACGCCGTGGTACTCGCGGCCCAGTGGCCCCGCGCTGTACTCCGGGTCGAGCTTGATCCCTATCCGGGCCGCGGCCTCCGCCCACTGCTTCTTCAGATGCTCGGTCGGTGCGACGACCGTCACCTGCTGCACGACGTGGTGGTGCAGCAGCCACGAGGCGAGCGTGAGCGCGAATGTCGTCTTGCCGGCCCCCGGTGTCGCGACGGCGAGGAAGTCTCTCGGCTGGGTCTGGATATAGCGGTCCATGGCCGCCTGCTGCCAGGCACGCAGCTTGTTCGCGGTACCCCAAGGGGCCCGCCCCGGAAAAGCCGGGGACAGGTGATGGTTGTTGGTGGCGCTGGTGGTGGTAGTCACGGTCTCCGTCGGCTGAACTCGGCGATCGGCAACCGCGTCAGCCTACCGGTGCGCCGGTTCACGCTCCGGGGTTACAGCGCCGGGTCACCCGGGGGTGGGACTGAGGTCACATCACATCACGTCGTGCGGAGCCCTCGGCCGCCGGGCGCGAGGCACGGCACCCCGCCTCACGCCCCCTTGGGCCGCAACCGGCCCGCCACCCCCGCGCCGACCGCCGCGACCACCGCCATCGCCGCGAACACGGCCGCGAAGGCCGCCGGATGGCTCGCCGAGGCGGCGGCAGTGGTGGCCGCCGGGCCGTTCGCCGCGATCGAACCGCCGCCGAAGGCGACGAACAACACACCGCCGATACCGACAAAAGTGACATTCCCTAGCGCATCCGACATCTGTAGGGACGCGGAGTTGCTGCCGGCTTCCTCAGGACGGGACAGCTTCAGCAGCAGTACGCCGCCGCTGGAGATGTTCAGGCCCATGCCGAAGCCGCCGACCGTCCAGGCCACCGCCACGATCCCGGCCGGTACCCCGTCGATCAGGGCCAGCGGCACCATGACGATGGCCGCCGCGAGCAGGACCATGCCCAGGCCCATCAGCCGCTCCCGGTAGGGCTCCAGGCGCGGCCGGCTCTGGACGTACGAGCCGAGCGCCCAGGTCAGTCCGCCGCCGGTCAGGGAGAGGCCGGCGAGGGTCGCGGACAGTCCGCGCTGGGTGACCAGCATCAGCGGGATGAAGCTCTCGGCGGCGACCATCGCCCCGGCGGCCAGGCCGCGCATCAGCACGACGGCCGGCAGGCCGCGCGCCGCCCGGAACGTGCCACGGGGCAGCAGCCGCACAATGCCCGGCGCCAGCAGCGCCAGTCCGGCGGCCGCGGGCAGCAGCGCGAGCCAGGTCGGGTGCTGGCCCGCGTACTGCACCAGACATGCGCCCACGGCGACGGCCAGCGCGAGCAGACAGCGCCGGCTGCCCAGGACGTGCCGCACTCCGGCGCGCGCACCCGGCTGTGTACGCGGCAGCTTGCGCAGCGCCGGCAGCATCACCGCGAGCGGCAGCAGTATCAGTACGGGGATGGAGAGGAAGACCCAGCGCCAGCCGAGCTGTTCGGTGACGGTTCCGGCGACCAGCGGACCGACGATCACCGGCACCACCCAGGCCGCCGAGAACGACGCCATGATCGACGGGCGCAGCCGCTCGGGGTAGGCCCGGCCGACGACGACATACAGCGAAACCACCACCAGCCCGCCGCCGATGCCCTGCACCCCGCGGCCCGCGATGAACATCCCCATGGTCCGGGCGCCGCCCGCGATCAGCAGCCCCGCCCCGAACGCGGCGATCCCGGTGAACAGCGGGGCCAGCGGACCACGCCGGTCGCTCCACTCGCCCGAGAGCGCCATCGCGAACAGGCTCGCGGTGAAGAAGGCGGAGAAGGCGAAGGCGTAGCTGCCGATGCCGTCCAGGGCGCGTGCGGCGACCGGCATCGCGGTGTTCACGGCGCTGGCCTCGAAGGCGACGAGCGAGACGACCGAGATGATGCCGAGGGTCAGGGCACGGTGGGTCCGGCTCAGGACGCCGTCGGTGGTGGTGGCGCCGGCGTGGGCGTGGGCGTCGATTTCGGTGGCGGTGTCGGTGGCCGTGGCGACGTAGGTGGTGTCGGTGGCCGTGGCGACGTAGGTGGTGTCGGCGTCCGTGGCGACGTAGGTGGTGTCGGCGTCCGTATCGGCACCAGCGCCGGAACCGACGTCGGCGCCGGTGTCCGTGTCGTGGGGGCGGTCAGCGGTCATCGGGCCAGCGTAAGAGCCGTAGGGCGGCTGCGCCCCTGTCGGGAGACGGGGATCGGGTCGGTCGTCGGTCCTACGTCGTCGGCCCGCGCCGGCCCGCGCCCCCTCCTCCGCCGCATGCCGGGCGAGGGTCCGCGTCGGGCATGCTGAACCGTATGCCGCACTTCCATACGTACGACGACGCCGAGCTTCACTACCGCGTGCTCGGCCCGGCCGACTCGCCGCTGCCGCCCCTGGTGTGCCTGGCCGGCGGACCCGGGCGGGACGCCGCGTATCTGGGCGACCTCGGCGGCATGGCCGCGCACCGGCAGCTGATCATTCCGGACAGCCGGGGCACCGGCGCCTCGCCCGCCGCCGACGATCCGTCCCGGTACGCCTTTCCGCAGCTCGCCGAGGATCTGGAGGCGCTCCGCGCGCATCTGGGCCTGGAGCGGTTCGCTCTGCTGGCGCACAACGCGGGGGCCGCGGTCGCGCAGGCGTACGCGGCGGGCCGTCCGCAGCGGCTGACCCGGCTGGTGCTGGTCTGCCCCGGCTCCCGGCTGCAGGGCGAACTCCCGGACGACGCACGGGAGATCTTCGAGTCGCGGGCCCACGAGGAGTGGTGGCCGGAGGCCTCGGTGGCGGTGCAGCAGCTGATGGAGGCGTCCGATCTGAGCGAGGTGCGGGAGCTGCTGTTCGCCGCGGCGCCGCTCGGCTACGGGCGGTGGGAGGAGGCGCAGCGGGCCCATGCCGCCGCGGAGGGCGCGCAGTTGGGGCCGGTGCCGCGGGCCGGGTTCTGGCAGGGCGTGGACGAGCAGACGCGGCTGGCGCTGCTGGCCGGGCTGCGTGCGGTGCACTGCCCGGTGCTGGTGGTGACCGGAGACCGGGACGCGGTGTGCGGTATGCGGGCGGGCGAGCTGGTGGCCGCGTCGTTCCCGGACGCGCGGGTGCGGCCGCTGCACGCGGTGGGCCACTATCCGTGGGTGGACGAACCGGAGCTGTTCGGTCCGGTGGTGGAGGAGTTCCTGCACGCGGGCTGAGCCCGGCTGCCCGTGGCGCGCGGGTTGTCCCGGCGCCACCCGTGCGCGCGGGCTGTACCGGCCGCCCTTCGCTCCACCACAGCCACCACGGCCTGGTCGCCGTACGCGACACCCCACCGGACTCCTGACCAGCAGCCCCGGCCCAGCAGCCCCACGGGGACATTCATGAACCTCGCGTTGCCTCGTGTTGCCTCGTGTTGCAGCTTCATGGCAGCCCGCCCCGCACCCTTGCCGGGCCCCCCACCCCACGGCCTAGAGTCGGGAACGCACCGCAACCCGGCCGTGTGCCCGAGTGGTTTAGGGACTCGCCTGCAAAGCGAGTTACGTGGGTTCGATTCCCGCCACGGCCTCGATACACAGCACGTTCCCACGCTGCGCCCGATGGCAGCGTGACGGCCGTGTGAGGGACGGCGTGATCACCGCGCGATGACGGCGCGATGTGCCTGGAGGCGGCCCCAACACCCGTGGGGACCGCCTCCGGGCGCGCTCGCCGTCCGCGCGGACCTGCTGATTAGCGACGCCCACTGAGTACCGGCGCCCGCCGGTTGAGCACGCGTACTCAGCCGCCGCGCCGCTCCCCCGCCGATGATGGGCGTATGACCAACCCGCAGTACGGGCCGGCCTACACTCCCGGCCACCCGTTCGTCGCACCCGGCGCACCCGGCACGCCTGTCGCACCCGGCATGCCTCTCGCGCCCGTCGCTCCCGTCGCGCCCAAGAAGCCGGGCCACACGTTCGCGATCGTGGTCGCCGCGCTTCTGTGGGCGATCACGGGGCTTGCGCTCGCGCTGCTCGCCGTCGTCTTTGCCATGGTGGGCGTCTGGGGCCTGGCCTCCGGGTACTCCGGGACCGAGCTGCTGCGCGACGTGCTCAAGCTCGGCTTCTGGGCCGTTCTGGTGATCGCCGGGCTGGTGTCGCTGCTCTACGTCCCCGGATTCCGCCGGCTTCCGCTCCCGCACCGCCTCGCCGTGCTCGGTGCCCTGGCCTGCCCCCTCCCCTGCTTCTACGCCTTTCTGCTCTACAGCGGCTGAGCCTCGCGCGCCCGCCCCTCACCGGTCGGTGTGCAAGGGGGCCACGAAGCGGTAGATGTCCCCGGCCTCGCCCGTGTCCGTCGGGTGGCGGAGCTCCACCAGGGCCAGCGGGCGGTCCACCGGCTCACCCGTGTCGGGGTCGAAGGCGATATGGCCGCTGATGCCACGGACCCGGGACCGGCCGTTGGTCTGCTCCAGCATGGCCAGGACCATACGGGCGGTGACCTGGCGGGTGCCGTAGACGCCGACGGCGGTCCGGGCGGCCTTGCCGATGGCGTACGTGGCGTCATGGCCGAGCATCGCCTGGCCGCTGGCGAGGGCGGTGGTGGGTCCGCCGACCTCGTCGCGGTAGGCGCGCTCGAAGTCGGCGAACGGGCCGTTCTTGCCCTTGCCGTAGACCTTCTTGGATATCTCCGGGTGCGTGAAGGCCGTGTAGTAGACGGTCAGTTGGCTGTATTTCCAGCGCTGGGCGAGCTTGGCGAGCTCGGCGCGGTGCCGGTCGCCCCCGGTGTCGAAGTAGACGCCCAGCGCGCTGGAGCCGGAGAGCACCGTCGTACGGCAGTGCCGGCCGCCCTCACCGGCCGCTTCTATGAACCGGCGCAGCTCCCGGCCACGGCCGGCGAAATACACCGCGTCGGGCGGCTTCGGGTCATCGCAGACCTTGTCGGCGACCAGGGACAGCGCATTGCCCGCCGTGGCCTCCTCACCCTCGCCGGAGCGGAACGGTATGACCTCGTCGTCGACGTCCAGGCCCGCGCGCCGCGCCGCCGCGGAGAAGTCCTCGTAGAGGGAGGTGTTGTAGTCGTCCTTCTCGTTGCCGTCCCTGATGACCTGGACGCGGTAGCCGGGGTGGGTCCGCTGCTGCTCCTTGAGGTAGCCGGCGGCGGCCGCGGTCTGGTCGCGGTTGGGGAAGGAGACCCGGTAGAAGCCGGCCGTCGGGGAGCTCAGTCCGTCGGCCGCCACGGTCGCGCCGACCATCGGCAGTCCGGCGGCGCGCAGCCGCTTCACGGCGTTCATCGTCCGGTCGTTGCTCTGCCCGAAGCCGGCCACCGCGACGAGGTGTTCCTTGTCCTTCATCGCGATGAGCTGGTCGACGACCTGGCTCCAATGGCGGTCGCCGCCGCCCGTGTTGGCGAGCAGCAGCCGGATCTTGGGCAGTGTCGAGCGTTCGGCGTTCAGCGCGCGCTGGGCGAGGTAGGCGCCGCTGACGGCCTGCCGGGTGGCCTCCGGTCCGCGGTCCGCGGAGCCGCCCGACATGGCCTCGATGTAGGCGATGGCGACCGACGGCGCACCGGACTTGGCGACGTTGTCGTTCTCGGTGTGGATCTTGGCGCTCAGGCCGTGCATGTTCTCGAAGGTGTACGCACCGTCCGTGACGCCCACACACTCGCCCCCGGTCGCCTCGCGGACGCCGTCCCCGCACCGTCCGGCCGTGTCGATGATCCGTACGGCGGCGCCGACCAGGACCGCCACCACGACCAGCGCCGAGACGATCCACAGGCCCCAGCGCCGCGGCGGTCTGGGCGGTTCGAAGATGCGCGTGCTCACAGCCACGGCTCCTTTCCGTACTGCTTCGCCTTCCGCAGCAGCGCGGCGGTCCAGGGCACGGTGTCGGCGTGCACCGCGAGGGTGTGGAAGCGGGCCTGTATCTCGCCGTACAGCTCGGCGCCGGGATCGCCGAGCGGATCGCGATACGGATCGCCGACCCGGTCCGTACGGGGGTCGTCGGGCGGCTCGGGACCGATCCAGACCGCGGCGAGCAGCCGGGTGATGGTCCGCAGCCGCTGCTCCACGGCGCCGTCGTTGAGGTGGTCCACCAGCCGTTCGTAGCGCTCCCACAGCGGCTGGTCGAGGGCCCCGCCCACCTCGGCGAGCGGGGCGCGGCGCAGCCGGCACAGCTCGGCGCACCACTCCTCGGGCGTGATCCGGTCGAAGACGTCGTCCAGATAGGCGGCCGCCGCGGCCAGATCGCCGCCGGCCAGCGCGTGATAGGCCGCGGCGCTCTCGTCCCCGGCTGCGCTCGCGCGGTCCCGCAGAGCGGCATGCACCGCACTCAGCCCACGGATCCCAGCCGTCCCCTCACCACCGCCGTTTGCCGCCCCCGCCGCTCCCGACCCGGCGTCGGGCGCAGGCTCGGGGACCGCGGCGAGCCGCCGCAGCAACAGGAAACGCAGCAGCGGATGGGGCGTCTCCGTACGGCCGTCGGACTCCTCGTCGCCGCTGTCGAGGTGCATGGTGCGCAGCACGTCCGTGCAGAAGTCGTTGAACTCCTCCTGGATGCGGGCGCTCGACTCGTCCCACAGCGCCCGGCCGGCCTGCGTCTGGGCGAGGTCGACGGCAGCCGCTGCACGCGCCAGCGCCTGCGCCAGCTCACCGCTCGCATCTATCGGCAACAGCCGCTCCAGCAGGGCCTCGACGAGGTCCGAAGAGGGCTGCAGGACCTGCCGCAGCCGTGCCTCCCAACCGGTCTCGCCCGGGCACTCCAGAAGGGCCTCCAGCAGCTGTGCGGTGCCCGCCGGATGCCCGCGGGTGAGTTCATGCACCACCCAGCCCAGCCACTGCACACCGTTGTCGGCCGCCGGCACCGGCACCCGGCGGCCGGCGGACCGCAGCACCTCCTTGGCCTGCTGCTCGACCTCGTCCCGGGCCAGATCGCGCAGCCGGCCCACCACCAGCCCCTTGACGACCCGCTCCGGGACGAACTTCTCCTCCCCCGCCGGCCACCGGCCGGGCAGCGCGCCGTGCCGCCACGGGCCGCCGAAAACAAACCCCTCCAGCGCCGCCGGATAGCTGCCGGCGGTGGCCAGCACCAGCAGCGGATCGGGCACCCCGGCCTTCCTCCGGGCGTCCAACAGCGCTTTCAGGAAGTCGTTGCCCAGCGGACTGTCGACGTTGTCCAGCAGCACCAGACACTGCGTCGTACGCCGCTTGTCGCCGCCGCGGGAGCCGTAGGCCCGGCGCAGGTCGTCCAGGAAGGCGTCGAAGAGCACCGCCTCGGCCCGCTGCCGCTCGGCCTCCTCGCGGTCGCCGTAGCGCTGGTTCAGGTCGATCAGGAAGCCGTCGACGGAACCGCCGCCACGGCTGCGCCGCCCGATACGCGCCAGCCGCCAGCGCACCCGCAGCCGCGCCCAGTGGCGCTGCCACTCCGGCAGCAGGGGCAGCGCGGCGGTCACCGCCGTCGGGGCGCCCAGGACCGTCGCGGCGTAGGTGGCCAGCTGGTTGATGACCTCCGTGCGGCTGCCGGGCGGCCCGACCAGCGCCGCCTCCATCTGCCGTACGGCGGCGTCCCGGTCGGCCGCGTCCATCCGGGCCGCGACGGCGATCGTCAGCAGGCCGAAGGCCGGGAACCGCAGCCGCGCGAAGTCCTTCTTCTTCTCGTTGAGCTGGAAGACCAACGCGGCCAGCACATCGATCGGTTTACGGCCCTCCTGCCCCAGCGCCGCCAGATCGAGGCGCGCCACCGGCGCCCGCCGGGCCCAGTCCGCCAGATGCCGCAGCACCGTCGTCTTGCCGCTGCCGCGCGGCCCCAGCAGCAGCGTGGCAGCCAGCTCCGGCCGGCTTCCCGGCCTGCGTACCAACAGCTCCTGGACGTACCGCTCCACGGCCCGGTCCCGCCCTGATTCCCCCGCCCATTCCTGCGGCATCCCGCTCCCCCTCGGCCTCGCGCTCCCCACGCTCCCCACGGCCGGTCGGCTCTCACTCCGGCCGCCCCAGGATCCTCCAATTCCCGTCCACCGCAAGCACTTTGACCCCATCAGGCCACTTCCCTCCCCTCCCGCGGCGCCCCCTCGCGCACTGAAAATCACCGTAAGTGACGCCACTGACAATTCCCGTGACGGAGGGTGGATGAGGCACGCGGCGGTGGGTGAGGCGCATCGCGGTGGGTGAGGCGCATCGCGGTGGGTGAGGCGCATCGCGGTGGGTGAGGCACGCGGCGGTGGGTGAGGCGCACGGCCGTGCGTGAGGCGCACGCCGGTGGATGAGGCGCACGGCGGGTGACTGCACCTACACCCGCCACATACACCCGCCCACCCCCCGAAGGGGGGTGGGCGGAGGGGAAACAACAAGGGGGGCGGAGGGGAAACAACAGGGGGGCGCGGAGGGCCGGGGCGCGGAGGGCCGGGGCGCGGAGGGGAAACAACAGGGGAATGCCCCGCGGGAAAAACGGGGGGACGCCCCGCGGAAAACCTATCCCGCCGCCACCCCGCCCTACTGCTGCGCCCCCTGTGCCACCGCCGCCTGCGGGCGGATGGGCAGGCGGCCGATGGGGCGGCCGGTGGCGGCGCGGACCGCGGAGGCCACGGCGGCCGGGGAGGTGACGACCGGGACCGCGCTGGCGGGCTTGGCGCCGAAGGGGGCGATCACATCGCGCTCCTCGACGAGCTTGACGATGCGGATGTCCGGGGCGTCCAGCGCGGTCGGCAGTGCGTAGCCGGTCAGGTCGGGGTGCCGGACCTGGCCGCGGGTGGTGCGCAGGTTCTCCATCAGGGCGGCACCCAGGCCCTGGGTGACACCGGCCTCGATACGGGCCCGCAGCTGGCGGGGGTTGAGCACCCGGCCCACGTCCTGGGCGACGGTCATCTCCACGACCCGGATGGTGCCCAGCTCGATGTCGACATCGGCGACGCAGCGGATCGCGCAGAAGGCGAGGCCGACGAACGCATCGCCCTGGCCGCCGTCGTCCAGCGGCTCGGTCGGATGCGGGCGGCACTGGGCGGTGGCCCACAGCTCCTTGCCGTCCAGCGCCTCGGCGACCGTGGTGCTGAGCACCCCGTCGTAGGAGGTGATCTTGCCGTCGTTGATCTGCAGCAGCTCGGTGGACATACCGAACTTGTGGGCCAGCGGCTGGAGGAGCTGCGTACGGACCATCTTCGCGGCGCGCTCGATGGCGCCGCCGGAGACCCAGGTGTGCCGACCGTGGCAGGCCGGGCCGGCCGGCGGCTGGTCGGTGTCGACGCCGGCGACATGCACCTCTTCGACGCCGAGCGTCTCCTGCACGATCTGCCGCGCCAGGGTGGAGAACCCGGAACCGGTCTCGACGGCGGCGCAGATGACGGTGGCGACCGAGCCGCTGACCTTGACGGTGGCGGTGGAGACCTCGTCGGTGCCCTCCGCGCCGAGCATGTGCACCATGCCCAGCGCATAACCGACACCGCGGCGCACCGCGCCCGGCTCGCCCGCGCCCTCGGGGCCGCCCGGCAGCAGCCACTCCGCTTCGGGGGCGTCCTTGGGCAGCTCGGGAAGGGGTGCTTCCTTTACGGCGCACAGAAGTTCGGCGACCGGGGCCGGGCAGGTCACCGTCTGCCCCGTGGGGAGCAGATCGCCGGTGGCCATGATGTTGCGCAGCCGGATCTCGTCGGGCTCCATGCCCAACCGGGCGGCCAGCTTGTCCATCTGGCCCTCGTAGGCGGCGCAGACCTGCATGGCGCCCTCGCCGCGGACATGGCCGGACGGCGGGTTGTTGGTGCGCACCGCCCAGCCGTCGACGACCGCGTGCGGAACGACGTACGGGCCGCAGGAGAAGGAGACCGCGGCGGCCAGCGCATCGGCGGAGGTGTCCGCGTAGGCGCCGGCGTCCATCAGGATCTGCGCCTCCACCTTGACCAGCTTGCCGTCGGCGTCCGCGTGGTGGCGGTAGCGCAGCAGCGTGGGGTGGCGGTGGGCGTGCGAGAGGAAGGACTCCTCACGGGTGGCGGCGAGCTTGACGGGGCAGCCCGTACGCAGCGCCAGCAGGCCGAGCGCGAGCTGGATGCCGGGGTCCTCGCGGTCGGCGGTGGCGCCGGGGACGCCGGTCACCACGACCTTGACCTGCTCGGGGTCCAGACCGAAGGAGGCGGCGGCCAGATCGCGGTCGGTGTGCGGGTCCGTGGAGGCGGTGTAGATCTCCACGCCGCCATCGGGGCGCGGCACCGCGAGCCCGGCCTCGGCCCCGATGGGGGCCGGGTCCTGGCGGCCGATCCGGTAGAGCCCCTCGACCATCACCTCACCGACCACGTCGGCGTCGCCGAAGCGGAGCGGGATGTGCCGGATGAGGTTGCCGTCCGGGTGCAGCGGCTCCGCCTCGAAGGCGAGTTGGGGGTCGGTGACGGCCTCCAGGACCTCGTACTCGACGGCGATGGCGGCGGCGGCGAGACGTGCGGTGTCGGGGTGGTCGGCGGCCACCGCGGCGATCGGCTCGCCGTGGTGGCGGACCTCGTCCTTGGCGAATACGGGGCGGTCGGCGGTACCCCGGCCGTGCCCCGCGTCACCGGGGACGTCCTCGTGCGTGACGACGACGCGTACGCCGGGCATCTCCACCGCGTGCTTGGTGTCGATGGACAGGATCCGCGCGCGGGGGTGCGGTGAGCGCAGCACCGCCGCCCACAGCAGCCCCTCGGCCCACAGGTCGGCGGCGTACGGGAAGGTGCCCTCGGTCTTGGCCGGTGCGTCGGCGGGCGGCAGCGAGACGCCCAGGCCGTGCGGCGGCGGCTCGACGGGGATCTGGACGCCCGCCGCGGGGGTCGCGGTGACGGCACCTGCGCCATCGGACGAGCCAGTCATGCCGAGCCTCCCGTTTGCGGATCCTGGTCGTGCGGGGCGTGGCCCGTGGGGTCGGCAGGGCCCGCCTGGTGGGGGATACGGGCGGTGTCCGCCGGCGCCGTCCCTTCCGGGTCGTCGGCCGCGTAGTCCGCCGGGGCGTAGGCGGCCTCCGCGGCCTCCGTGCGGGCCTTGACGACCTCGTCGACGGCGTCCAGCACGCCCCGGTAGCCGGAGCAGCGGCAGAGGTTGCCGCACAGCGCCTTACGGGTCTCCAGCTCGCTGGGGGCGTGGTTGCCCTCCAGGAGGTCGTGCACCGTCATCGCCATTCCGGGGACGCAGAAGCCGCACTGCACCGCTCCGGACGCGGCGAGCGCGCGCTGCACGTCGGAAGGCACGCCGTTCTGCGCGAGCCCCTCGACCGTACGGACCTCACTGCCGGCCGTAGTGGCCGCGGGCACCAGGCAGGAGGCCACCAGCCGCCCGTCCACCTGGACGGAGCAGGCCCCGCACTCGCCCTGCGAGCAGCCGTCCTTGGCGCCGGCCAGGCCGAGGCGCTCGCGCAGCACGTAGAGCAGCGACTCGCCGATCCAGGCGTCGGTGACCGGCCGGTCGATGCCGTTCACGCGCAGGACGTAGGAGGCGGCGGGGTGTTCGTCGTAGGCGTCGATGCCGGGGTCGGCGGCGGACGCGTCGATGGCCGGTTCGAGGTCGGCGGGGGCCTCGGTGCCGGTGGTCTCCGCGCCGCCGTCGGGGGCGCCGGCGGAGTCGCTGTCGCTGTCGGCCGTGTCGGTGGGGGCCTCGGTGCCGGTGGGGCCGTCGAGGTCCGTGGGCTCGCCGGGACCAACGGGCGCGCCGGGCTCACTGTGCACGACGGCGCCTGCGGGCTCGGCACGCTCAACGGGCGCGCCGGGTTCGGCGGTGTCCACAGGGACGTCCGCGGCGCCGTCGGCGCCCTGCCCATGGGACGAGACCTCAAGGGGCGCAACGGGCGAGGCGGGCCCGGCCGCGTCGCCGATCGCGAACTCCCCGGACTCCTCCGACTGTTCCCCTTCGGCCACCGGGATCGTCCACCCGCTCGCGCCTGCCGGCGCGTCCGCCCCGTCGGGGCCGGCCGCTGCCTGCTGCTGCGGGGCGTCGTCCTGCGGCTGCGCCGCCTCCGGGGCCGGCGGCCACTGCGCCAGCGC
>NZ_QUAC01000145.1 GCF_003389455.1 Streptomyces inhibens
GCGGCACCCGGAGCCGAAGCCGACGTCCTGTTCGTCTTCACGCCCGGCATGCCGCGCTTCGACTACCTCCGGCTGCTCGGCCGGGTGATGCGGGGCGAGGCGAGCCCGCAGGAAATCAAGGAATCGTCCGAGCACTTCGACAACCACTACGTGGACAGCCCGGTCTGGCACGCCGCCCTCAAAGCAATGCAGTAACCCGGTGGACCTGCGACGCACAACCAGAACACCCGCTCACGGCCGGGCGGTTCGGAGTTGTATTCCCCGCGCGTGCGGAGGGTGAAGGCCCCGAGCTACCAGGACTACTGCCGGATGGGGCATCTGTAGGGGGACCGTTCCGACCGGAGCCTGAACGCGAAGTGGGTCACCGTCAAAAACACGGGCCGCTCCCCGCCAACCTCAAGGGCTGGACACTCTCCGACAAGTCTGGCCACGCCTACCGCTTCTGCAACGTGCGCTAGAACGGCCACATCCGGGTCCGCGTCCACACCGGCATCGGCCGCGACTACCGAGGGGGACCTCGACCAGGACCGCCGCGCCTACGTCCGGGACAACGACGGTGACACCGCGACCCTGCGCAACAACCACCCCCGCATCGTCGACGTCAAGAGCTGGGGCACCACGGCCACTGGCCCTCGCCGGGCCGGCCGGTGAAACCTGGTCACTCTCACCATGGCCCATGGTGTGTTCGCCGGGTTGCGGCCGTGTGAGACACCGACTACAGCCGCCTGTACGCGGCGGATTTTTATGTCGGCGGAATGCAGTGCATCACCGAGGCTGGACGGGGTGAGTACAGTAACGAGGCCCAGGACGTGATCGACGGCCGGTCGGCGGCCTGCCCTTCCTCGACCGGATCTGGATCAAGGCGGGGTGGCCGTGGCACAGAGCACGCGACCCGGCCAGGTGATCGGCGGCCGCTATCGGCTGGTCTCCGAACTTGGCTCAGGGGGATTCGGACGGGTCTGGAAGGCCCGCGACGAGACCCTGCGCATCGACGTCGCGGTCAAGGAACTATGGCTGGTCCCGGTGATGTCCGAGACCGAGCAGGCCGAGCGGCTGGCCCGCGCCGCGCGTGAGGCCCGTAACGCCGCCCGGCTGCGCGACCATCCGAACATCGTTGGAGTCCACGACGTCGTAGTCGAGAACGGCCTCCCCTGGATCGTCATGCAGCTGATCGACGGCTGCTCACTGCAGGAGCATCTCGACACGCACGGACCGCTGTCGGCGGAGGAGGCCGCGAATGTCGCCGCGAAGCTGCTGGGGGCGCTCGGCGCGGCGCACGAGGCGGGAATCGTGCACCGAGATGTCAAACCGGCCAACGTCATGCTCACCGGGAGCGGCGAGGTCCTGCTCGCCGATTTCGGGATCGCGGTCCACCACGCCGACACCGCCCTGACCACCACTGGGGCGGTCATCGGCTCGATGGAGTACATGGCCCCCGAGCGGGCGCGCGGCACCGACGGACTTGCCGCCAGTGACCTGTTCTCGCTCGGGGTGACGCTGTATCAGGCTGTCGAGGGCGTCTCGCCGTTCCGCCGCGATACCCCCACCGGTTGCCTGGCCGCCGTCCTGTTCGAGCAGGCCCCGCCGCCTGTACGAGCGGGACGATTCGAACCGCTCATCACGGGCTGCTGGACAAGGATCAGGACCAGCGCCTGACCATCCCGGCTGCGCTGGCCTTGGTCGACGCGCCGGAGACGGCTAAAGCCACCCGAATCGATCGCTTCGGGCCCACGCCCACCAACGACGCTGACGGGCCCACGCCCACCACCAACGCTGACGAGCTCACGCCCACCGCTTCGCGACCACGGCCCAGGGCGCTTCTGCCGGTCGCCGGAAGCGTCCTGGTCCTGGTCCTGGTGTGCATAGTGATAGGCCTCTTGGTGAAATGGCCATTCGGGGAAACCTCGGATGCCGAGGCTGCCTGCGATGAGGCCTTTCAGGCCATCGAGGCGTTCAACCGGAGCCACCCGTCGGTCGACGAGGATTCGTCCGTTGCCCTGGCAGTGAAGACTGCTGCCGATCAAATGGCGAAAGACGTCCACGCCGCGGCCGCCAAGTCGACTGAAGTCAACGTGAAGATCACACTCGACAACTACGCCACCGCCACGGAGGCCAGCCACGGCGGTACCAGCGCACGGGACTCCTTCTACGCTTCTGTCGTCAGAGCGTGCAAGGAGGCGGGCAGCGCCCCTTCGAGCTAGTCCTGTGGCGGAGAGCAATCGCCGAGTTGGGTGATCAGGCTGCCGGCAATGGCCGGCCGCCCCATCGGATGCCGTTCAGGCCGGCCTGGACGCGCTGCTTGCCGGGGGCGAGAGCGAGTCCCTCGCGATGCTGGCCGGCCTCGGGCGCAGCGAAGTTTCCGAGGCACCGGGCCTCTTCGAGCGGGTGATGTGGATGAGCTGGGGGCTGGACTTCGTGGTCCCCGCCGATCATCGGGCCGCGAGGTGGGCCATGGCCTACTGGCTCGCCGCTCAGGTGGCGGACGGCTCCCTCGACCCTGCCGTCGGCGCCTACCGAATCTGGCGTGATGTCGCCTGGAACCTCGGAGCGCCGAGCGCGGCGAGCCGCGGGTGAACGCCGAGCCGGAGCGCGATCAGCCCCACCAGGATCTTGCGTGTCCAGGCGTTCTTCGGCATGGCCCGGGCCAACCCAACTTGGCCCCCAGGCTGAAGACGGTCAGACCTACGAGGATGTTGACCGCGTCGAACGTGACAGGCACCAGCCACGCCTTGCGCAGGTCGAACGCCGCGCCCGAGATCCCTTCGAAGGCGACCATGTGCTGGGTGCGCCGGCGTGGTGATGGGGATGGCGCAGGGCGCAGGTCGCAGGGCGTAGGGCAGCGTCGCAAGCCCGGGCGATGCGGGCGGTGAAGGGCACGTCGGGGAACCGCTCGCTGTTGGCGACAAGTGAATCCAACTCTGGCCACAGTTCCGTGAAAGCGCAGGTCAACGGTGGGAAGGTAACGTCTTCCGCCTGGGTGTCCCACTGCATGGCGATCACTGCGATCTGCGATCGAGACGTATGGGCAGAGGTCGGCTGTCTCGTGATGATTGGACGGCTCGGCCGGTTCACGCCTGGAACTCGGTGAGATCGATGGCGTGAACGTGCAGCGGAAAACCGTACACCGGGTGTGCCGTCTCGCGTTCCAGCACCATGCCGAGTTTGCGGATGACGTTCTCGGAGGCATCGTCACCCACCCGGCTGATGCTGATGACGCGGTCGAGGCCACGGTCCTGGAGCGCGAACTCCAGCGTGGCTTGAGCGGCTTCGGACGCGTATCCCTGGCCCCAGAATTGTGAGCCGAGCCGCCAGCTGATCGCCACGGCGGGCCCCACCTCCGGCAGGAACTCGGGCACGGACAGACCCGTGAAACCGGCCAGTTCACCCGAGGCCAGCAGTTCGACGGCGAAGAGGCCGAAGCCCTCCTCGTCCCACTCCTCCTCCCACCGCTCGATGTCCTCTGCCGTGTGGTCCAGGTCGAGCACCGAGCCGTCGTCGATCCAGTGCATGACCCGCGGGTCAGCGTTGATGTCCGCCATAGGCGCAAGGTCGTCGTCATGCCAGCGACGGAGCAGGAGGCGGGGGGTGCGAATCTCGGTCATGGCGCCCATCCTGCCGAAGGCAAGAGCCTCAGCGGTAATCGGCACTCGCCGCACCCGACTTCCAGGCCGCGCATGACTACCTCTTCAAGCACACCGATGCGCTCGCGGTGGAGTCGGACTTCGAAGGCGAGAGCTACCGGTCGCCACCGCCTGGCTACGTCTGGCCACGCCCGTGACGGACAGTGGCGGATCCACAGAAGCTCGTCGGGCAGGCGCCCGCTCGCGACATCGAGCCGTCGGCCGTCCCAGCCCTGGCAGCGCCCTGAGAGCCCACACGGCCATGTAGCGCACGACGCTCCCGCTGCTGCGTGGGATCGGTGCACAGCTCATACCTGAAGGACAGTGCCCGCATCTGCCAGGCCCGGCCAACGTGGATCTTGAGCTGTGCGAAGGCTGGCCGGAGGGTCGCTGCCAGGGCTTTTCAGGCAGTCTGGGAGTGATCGTCTGCGCACTCCTCAGCAGTTGGCTGCGCCGTCCCTCCACTGAAGAGCTCTGCGCCGTTTGGAAGCGGCGAATCAGCTATCTGACGGCGGCTGCGTTTGCTCTCTTCCTGGGGGCCTGTTGGTCCTCGCCGCCTTTGGCGGTGTCGCCGTGCTGGGACCCCGAGGATCCGCTGTATCTGACGGAGCATCAGAAAGACGTGACCTTCATGGAGGACTTCGCGAGCTTGAACGTCCGCGATGCGGGGCCCTCGCTTCCGTCCGCCGACAGGACGACCGTTCCCTTGGGCGTCACCACCGCGAGACGCCGGTGCCGCGAGGGCTTGATCTGGAAATCCGGCGGGCTCAGCCGATAGTCCATCTCCAGGGCAGGACTCGAAGCGACCTTTGACTTGTTGTAGTGAGAGTCGCTCGTGTACTCACCGTAGTTGGCCAGGCCTGCGCCCTGGAAGGAATCCATCACCTTCCGGGGGCTGTCGCCGGCAGGCCCGTCGGGGTGTGGACGGAGAGAGTCACCTTTGCTTCCCCTGTCCCGGCCTCGATCTTGCATGCGTGTGAGAAGTGGAACCACGAGCTGTTGTCGTCGACCGTCTCGGTCCGCTTCGTCTTCCAGGGCTTCGCCACGTCGAACGTCACCGGCAGCGCACACGCCGAACCGGCGCCCCCGATCGACGCGACTGCGGGGCCGTCCCCGCCCGTGCCGCTGTCCCCGCCCGCACAACCGAAGACTGCCCCCGCCAGCAGCGCGGCACCCAGCGCCCCTCGTATCTGCTTTCGGATCCAGAGCCCCCTCCATCCCGTTGGTCATCGTAAGAATGGCGGACGGTACTGTCCTCCCGGCAAGCGGAGCAAGGAAGTTCGGGCTGAGCAGGGGTGGCCGGAGGCGACCGCGCGACGGGCCGGTGCGTGGCGTGGGTGCCGCGTCTCAGCGCAGGTGGGCGTTGAGTGGCCGAGGTGGCCAGTTGTGGGCTGGGCGTGATGCGCTGGCCGGGGGGGCGGCGTCACGGTCGTACGGCGGTCACCGCACCCGGGGCAGGCCCGTCACAGCCATCATGAGTGAGTACAGCGAGGTCGTTGCCGTGATGAACAGCCGGTTGTTCTTCGGGCCGCCGAAGGCGATGTTGGAGACCGGCTCGGGCACGTGCAGCCTGCCGATGAGGGTGCCGTCGGGGTGGTAGCAGTGCACGCCGTCGTGGAACGCGGCGGCCCACAGCCGTCCTTCGTCGTCGAAGCGGATGTTGTCGAAGCCGCCGTCGGTGCGCTCGGCGAAGACCTTGCCGTCCGAGAGGGTGCGATCCTCATGGACGTCGAAGACGCGGATGTGGCGGGCGCGCGTGTCGGCGACGTACAACTGCCTTTCGTCCGGCGAGAAGACCAGGCCGTTCGGTCCGCCGAAACCGTCCGCGACCCGGTGGACCCCGCCGGTCACCGGGTCGATCCGATAGACGTCGCAGGTGCCGATCTCGCTCTCGGCGCGGTGCCCCTCATAGTCGCTGGTGATCCCGAAGTCGGGGTCCGTGAACCAGACCGAGCCGTCGGAGCGTACGACTGCGTCGTTCGGGCTGTTGAGGCGCTTGCCCTCGAAGCGGTCGGCGAGCACGGTGACGCGGCCGTCGTGCTCGGTGCGGGTGACCCGGCGGTTGCCCTGCTCGCAGCTCACCAGCCGGCCTTCGCGGTCGAGGGTGTTGCCGTTGACGTGCCCGGCGGGGGAGCGGAAGACGCCGATCGCGCCCGTTGTCTCGTCCCAGCGCATCAGGCGGTCGTTGGGAATGTCGCTCCAGATCAGCTGCCGCCAGGCGGGCAGATAGAGCGGTCCCTCGGCCCAGCGGCAGTCGGCGTGCAGCCGCTCAAGCCGTACGTCGCCGTTGGCGCACCTCCCGGTGCGAAAGCGCTCGTCCAGGACCTCGTACAGATTGTTGAGTATCTCGCCGGACATGGTCCACCCCTACCCGATTACGGCTGAAGCTCATTCGCCGCAATCTTAATGTGCCCGAACTGGATATGGTGGAGGTATGGGTATGGTCAACGGGATCGTGGACGATGTCGACAGGGCGCTGATAGCGGAGCTTCAGCGCGACGCCACACAGGCCTACGCGGTGCTCGGCAAGGCGGTCGGCCTGTCGGCCGGCGCGGCTCATGACCGCGTACGCAAGCTGCGTGAACGCGGTGTCATCCGCCGTACGACCGTGGATGCCGACCCGGCCGCCCTCGGGCGGGGTGTGCTCGCCTTCGTCATGGTCGACTCGTCGGCCTGGATGGGGGATTCGGCCGAATCCTTCGCCGCCATCCCCGAGATTCAGGAAGCCCACATCATCGCCGGCGCTGCCTCCGTCCTCGTAAAGGTGCGCACGGCCACCACGGAGCAACTGCAGGAGGTCCTGCGTCGGCTGTACGCGATCGAGGGCGTGAGCGGGACACAGGCGACGGTCGCGCTGGAGACCTTTTTCGAAAGGCCGGTTTGCGCCGGCTGATGCTGCGGGGGCGCCGGGATGCTTCCTACCGTGAACGGCTCGGCCAGTCGTGTGTCCGGGACAGTAAGTCTTCGGCGTCGGCTGGTCCGAACCGTTCCACTCACCTCGGGACGGCGACCGTAGTGGGCGCGGGCCGCACTCTCCGCCCACTACGCCGCCGAGCTCGGCGAACCGTCCGCCACGGCAGGGCTCTGCCACCACCGGGACAGTCGCGACAGTGCGGCGTGAAGCCCAGTGCACGCCGGCGTGCGCGCGGCGGAGCGTGTGTCGTGCCGCGGGCACGGCCGCGAGAAGGCCGGTTCGCCTGAGGTTATTTCCGGCTCGTTGTTATGGACAGTCACGGCCCGTCCGCCTCTTGGGCGTTCACCGTAGGAGCTGGCCGAGGACGGCCGAGGCGAGTGCCGCGTCGAGCGCTCCGACGCCGGTGAGGTCGGCGACCGTGATCGCGGTGTCCGGCCGGTCGACGGGCGCTTTGAGCAGCAGGCCGGCTGCGATGTCGCCGTCCTGGGCGGCGGCTCCGGCGCGGACGGCGTGGCCGAAGTCACCGTGGTCGAGGCACTGGGCGTGGTCGTCGGTTGCGATGAGGCGTGCGCGATGAAAGAGCGCCGGCGGCAGCTCGTTCTTGTGCGGCATGTCCGTGCCGATGCCGGTCACGTGCGAGCCCTCGCGTACCTGGGTGGCATCCAGGACGGGGGCTGTCGCCGGAGTTGTGGTGATGATCATGTCGGCTTCGGCCGCCTCTTGCGCCGAAGCAGGCCGGGCGTTCAGGCCGCGTGCGTTGAGCTCGTCGCACAGGGCGTTGGCTTTGTGCGGGTTGCGGCCGTGGACCAGCACCATGCCGACCGGGCGGAGCTTGGCCAGCCAGGACGCCTGGAGGCGGGCCTGTTCGCCGGTGCCGAAGACGGCCAGCGTGGCGGCGGTGGGCCGGGCCATGGCATGGGTGATCAGCGCGCCCGCGGCGGCGGTGCGCCAGGCGGTCAGCAGACCCTGGTCGTCGAGGAGCGCGCGCACCTGTCCGGTGCGGGCGCTGACGACGCAGACCAGACCGTGGTTGGACGGAAGGCCGAGCCGAGGATTGCCGTAGAAGCCGGTTGCGATCTTGACGGTGAAGTCGGCGGCGCCGGTGATCCAGCCGGCCTTCACGTGGCAGTCCCCGTCGGCTTCGGGGAAGTCCATGTGCAGGGGCGGCGGCACACTGGTGCGGCCTTCGGCGTGAGCGATCAGCGCGTCACGGATGGTGTCGAGGACCAGCTGCGGGGTGGCGGCCTTTTTGATGGCGGCCGTGTCGAAAGCGGGGAGGGTCACCGGCGCGCTCGCATCCACTCGGCGAAGGCTGCCAGGCCCTCTTCCGGGTTGCGGCGGCCGATGCCGATACGGAACCGGTCGGCGGGGGTGGCGGTGAGTTCGGAGTGGTAGATGCTCGCGGGCAGCAGCAGGACACCTGCTTCCTCAACCAGGCGGGTGCAGAACTCCTCGACCCCGTCGGCGCCGAGGTAACGGGGGTAGGCGACGCATCCGCCGTCCGGCGCCTGCCACTCGAAGTCGTCGGCGAACTCGGCGAAGAACTCGTCGAAAGCCGGCAGGTTGGCCGCGATCAAGGCCCGGTTGCGGTCCAGGATCGTCTCGCGGGCCTTCAGCGCGATACGGGCCAGGACCTCGCTGGGCGCGGAGTTGCAGATGGTGGTGTAGTGCTTGGCCCGCTCCAGCCGCGAGCGCAGCGCGCGGTCGCGGCAGGTGATCCAGCCGATGCGCAGCCCGGGCAGCCCCAGGGACTTCGAGGTCACGTTCAAGGACAGTGCACGCTCGGACAGGTCGGCGGCTTGCGGCAGGATGCGGGCCGGGTCGCGCTCCAGGCCGCGGTAGACCTCGTCGCTGAAGAGGTGGATGCCGTGCTCGTCGCACAGGCGGGCCAGCGCGATGAAATCGGCTGCGTCGAGGACCTTGCCGGTGGGGTTGTTGGGGAAGTTCACCGATATGACCCGGGTGTTCGGCCGGATCGCCGCCGCCACCTTGTCGAGGTCCAGGGCCCAGTCCCGGTCCGCATCGAGGGCCACGCCGGTGACCTCGCACAGCGCCAGCGGCACGGTCTCGGCGGCCTGGTAGTTCGGGGTCACCACCACCGCGTGGTCACCCGCGCCGAGCAGGACGTTCATCGCCAGGTAGAGGGCTTCTTCGGCGCCCGCGAAGCAGATGACGTCGTCTGCGTCGGCGTGCTCGTACGTCTGGGCGATCACCTCGCGCAGGGCCGGGTCGCCCAAGGTCTCGGTGTAGCCCAGCGACAGGTTCTCGAAGGCATCGCGGTCCTTGTCGTCCGCCAGCGCGAGCAGTTCGCCGAGCGTCATGGTCTGGACGTCGGAGGCAGTCAGGTGGTGGCGGGCGGTGAACTCCCAGCGGGAGAAGTACGTTTCCAGGCGGAAGTCGGGCAGCCGGGTCATGGTCGTCAGTCCTTTGCGCTTGGTGTTCTGAGCTCGGCCAGCAGGCCGTAGACGGTGGACCGGGACACCCGCAGGGCGCCGGCGACGACCGGGGCGGCGCGTCGCACCGCAAACACCCGGGCCTCGTCCAGCCGGCCGAGGATGGCCAGGCGGTCCTGGCGGGTCATGCGTTCGACAGGGCGACCTGTTTCGCGGACGTAGCCGCCGATGATGTGCTGGATGCGCTCGGACCAGTCCTGCTCGAACAACGGCCGGGGGCGCTGGACGGTCGGGGCTCCGAAGGCGGACAGGACGGCCGAGGCCTGTTCCAGTGGCGTGCGGTCGAGATTGATGCACAGCACCGCCGACGGCCGGTCCTGCGCATCCCGCAGGACCGCGCTCACCGATGACAGACGGCGGCCGTCCGCCAGCAGTTTCTCGTACGGCCCGAACACGTCCTGCGCCGACGGGTCGAGCTCGTCCAGTTCGCCGAGCAGCGAAGGATCCCCCGGGCCGCGGGAGGTCATCGGATTCCAGATCTCCAGGACCTGGTCGGTGTCCGGATCATGTAGGACGACCTCGGCGTACGGGCCGAGCAACAGCGCGACGGCTTGGCACACCGGCGCCCATTTCTGCACACGAGGGTCCCGACCCTCTTTCGCGTTCCCCATGCTTGGACTGTACGTCCAGACTGGATAAAAAGTCCATGAGACGGGATCGGCTGAACCGGAACCAGGCCCGCCATGCGCGCGCCCGGCGCCGACGGTTGCCTTCCGGCGGCCGTCGGCGCCCCGTGGTGTCGCCGCGGGCGGTGATGCGCTCGCCGAGCTCGGCGGCGGGCCGGGCTGTCGGGGACGCTCGGCAGGCGGGCGGCGCTGTTGGTCAGGCCGTCGTTGATGCGGACGTACTGGACGCCGTCGGCGCAGTCGAGCCGGGCCAGCGCTCGGCCGCTGGTCCGTGCGATGT
Organism: Streptomyces inhibens; assembly: GCF_003389455.1. Taxonomy (GTDB): domain Bacteria; phylum Actinomycetota; class Actinomycetes; order Streptomycetales; family Streptomycetaceae; genus Streptomyces; species Streptomyces inhibens. Next base: position 9,894 of record NZ_QUAC01000145.1, read on the forward strand.
GGCACGATCTCGCAGGTGACCAGCAAACCCGCCGCGGCGCAGCACCTGCGCGACCTCGCGCTGCTGCGCCGCGTTCGCGACCGGATCGACCGGGAGTACGCGCAGCCACTGGACGTAGAGGCGCTCGCTCGCGGCGTGAACATGTCGGCCGGGCACTTCAGCCGCCAGTTCCGGCTGGCGTACGGCGAGCCGCCGTACGCCTATCTGATGACGCGTCGCATCGAGCGCGCGATGGCGCTGCTGCGTCGTGGCGACCTCAGCGTCACCGAGGTCTGCTTCGCGGTCGGCTGCGCGTCGCTGGGCACCTTCAGCAGTCGCTTCACCGAGCTGGTCGGTGTGCCGCCCAGCGTCTATCGGCGCCAGGCGGCGCCCGCGAAGGCGGGGATGCCGTCCTGCGTGGAGAAACAGGTGACCAAACCGATCAGGAATCGAGAAGCGCCGGCCCCCGAGCCGCGCCTAGCGTGACTGCCATGGACATCACCATTCACGCGAGCTTCCTCCCGCACAACGACCCGGACGCCTCCCTGGCCTTCCACCGCGACACCCTCGGCTTCGCGGTCCGCAACGACGTCGGATACGGCGGGATGCGCTGAATCACGGCCGGCCCCGCCGACCAGCCCGGCACATCCATCGTCCTGCATCCGCCGGCCGCCGACCCTGGCGTCACCGACGACGAGCGTCGCACCATCGTCGAGATGATGGCCAAGGGCACCTACGCCGTCATCCTCTTGGCCACCGCCGACCTCGACGGCACCTTCGAGCGGGTGCAGGCCGGCGGCATCGAGGTTGTCCAGGAGCCGACCGAGCAGCCGTATGGGGTTCGCGACTGCGCCGTCCGCGATCCCGCGGGCGACCTGATCCGCATCCAGGAGCTGCGCTGAGCCGTCCGGCGATCGCAGCCATGAGCAGCTATGACCCGCACAGACGGCACCGTGAAGGGGGCCGCGCACGACGATGAGGGGACCTCCCTGCTCTAGCGAAGCCGAGAGCTTGGGGGAGGCGGCCGCCTGGTGTCTCCCGTCACCGACCCCGATGGCAACGTCCCCGAGCTGCTTCACGACCGATGAGTGCCGCCCCCGCTCCCGCGCTCAGCGTCGTCGCGACACCGAGCATGGCTCACCCACGACAAAGAGGCCCGCGAGATCGACGCGCTGCCGCAGGAGCGGGGTGAGGGGTGAGGGGTGCGTCGCGCACACCGGCTTCGACCCGCGTGCGGCGGCCGCCCCGTACCGCTGGTTCCGCATCTCCCCGCGCCGCATCCAGGTTGGCGCGAGGTGAACGAGGTGCTCGACCGCGAGCTGATGCGCGACGGCCGCCGGTTGGTCCGATGCCTCGGCGGGCACGGCGTGTGGCCGGGGGGAGACAGCGGACCGTTGCCCCGACCGGGCCGACGAAAGAAAACCAGACGCTACGCTCGAAGCTGGTCAGATCGAGCCAGGCGACGCTGACGGAGACCGTGAAGGCGGCCCCGCCCAACACATGGAGACACGATGAGCATGGCCACGAGGACGGACACGCAGTCGCCTGCGCTGCACACTGCCGACAGCCACGATCTGATCCGCGTGCACGGCGCGCGCGAGAACAACCTCAAGGACGTCAGCATCGAGATCCCGAAGCGCCGGCTGACGGTGTTCACCGGCGTCTCCGGCTCGGGCAAGAGCTCGCTGGTGTTCAACACGATCGCCGCGGAGTCGCAGCGGCTGATCAACGAGACCTACAGCGCCTTCGTGCAGGGCTTCATGCCGACGCTGGCGCGGCCCGAGGTCGACGTACTCGAAGGGCTGACGACCGCGATCATCGTCGACCAGCAGCGGATGGGTGCCGACCCCCGCTCCACGGTCGGCACCGCCACCGACGCCAACGCGATGCTGCGCATCCTCTTCAGCCGGCTCGGGCAGCCGCACATCGGCCCGCCCAGCGCGTACGCCTTCAACGTCCCCTCGGTCCGGGCGAGCGGCGCGATCACCGTCGAGCGCGGTGCCAAGAAGGCGGTGAAGGCGACCTTCAACCGCACCGGCGGCATGTGTCCGCGCTGCGAAGGCCGGGGCACGGTCTCCGACATCGACCTCACCCAGCTCTACGACGACGGCAAGTCGCTCAACGAGGGTGCGCTCACGATCCCCGGCTACAGCATGGACGGCTGGTACGGCCGCATCTTCGGCGGCTGCGGCTTCTTCGACCCGGACAAGCCGATCCGCAAGTACACCAAGAAGGAACTGCACGACCTCCTCCACAAGGAGCCGACCAAGATCAAGGTCGACGGCATCAACCTGACGTACGAGGGTCTGATACCGAAGATCCAGAAGTCGATGCTGTCCAAGGACATCGACGCGCTGCAGCCGCACGTCCGCGCGTTCGTGGAGCGGGCGATGACGTTCACCGTCTGCCCCGAGTGCGACGGCACCAGGCTCAGCGAGGCGGCCCGGTCGTCGACGATCAAGGGGATCAGCATCGCTGACGCCTGCGCGATGCAGATCAGCGACCTGGCCGAATGGGTCCGCGGCCTCGACGAGCCGTCGGTGGCGCCGCTGCTCGCGAAGCTGCAGCACACCCTCAAGTCGTTCGTGGAGATCGGCCTCGGCTACCTCTCGCTCGACCGGCCGTCGGGCACGCTGTCGGGCGGCGAAGCACAGCGCGTCAAGATGATCCGCCACCTCGGCTCCTCGCTCACCGACACCACCTACGTCTTCGACGAGCCCACCATCGGCCTGCACCCCCATGACATCCAGCGGATGAACGACCTGCTGCTGCGGCTGCGGGACAAGGGCAACACGGTGCTCGTCGTGGAGCACAAGCCGGAGACGATCACGATCGCCGACCATGTCGTCGACCTTGGCCCCGGCGCCGGTACGGCGGGCGGCTCAGTGTGCTTCGAGGGCACCGTCGAGGGGCTGCGGGCCAGCGGCACCATCACCGGCCGCCATTTCGACGACCGGGCCGTCCTCAAGGAGACGGTGCGCACCCCCGCCGGCACGCTGGAGATCCGCGGCGCGACGACGCACAACCTGCAGGACGTTGACGTCGACATCCCGCTCGGAGTGCTCACCGTCGTCACGGGCGTCGCCGGTTCCGGCAAGAGCTCGCTCGTGCACGGCTCCATCCCTGCCGGCGAGGGTGTGGTGTCGGTCGACCAGAGCCCGATCCGCGGCTCCAGGCGGAGCAACCCGGCGACGTACACCGGACTGCTCGACCCGATCCGCAAGGCGTTCGCGAAGGCCAACGGTGTGAAGCCGGCGCTGTTCAGCGCCAACTCCGAGGGCGCCTGCCCCACCTGCAACGGTGCCGGCGTCATCTACACCGACCTGGCGATGATGGCCGGCGTCGCCACCACCTGCGAGGAGTGCGAGGGGAAGCGCTTCCAGGCATCGGTGCTCGACCACCACCTCGGCGGCCGCGACATCAGCGAGGTGCTCGCGATGTCGGTGACCGAGGCCGAGGAGTTCTTCGGCGCCGGCGAGGCGCACACGCCGGCCGCGCACCGCATCCTCGGCCGGCTCGCCGACGTCGGGCTCGGCTACCTCAGCCTCGGCCAGCCGCTCACCACGCTGTCCGGCGGCGAGCGGCAGCGGCTCAAGCTGGCCACCCACATGGCTGAGAAGGGCGGCGTCTACGTCCTCGACGAGCCGACCGCCGGCCTGCATCTCGCCGACGTCGAGCAGCTGCTCGGCCTGCTCGACCGGCTCGTCGACTCCGGCAAGTCGGTCATCGTCGTCGAGCACCACCAGGCAGTCATGGCGCACGCCGACTGGATCATCGACCTCGGCCCCGGCGCCGGCCACGACGGCGGCAAGATCGTCTTCGAGGGCACACCCGCCGACCTCGTCGCCGCCAGCTCCACCCTCACCGGCGAGCACCTCGCGGCCTACGTCGGGACCTGACCAAGGCTCCGCGGACACCGTGGGACGAGTTCTCTCTTCTGTTCCGACTCGTCCCGACCGGTAAAGGGGCAGCGGGCACCGGTGGCCGCCGTGACGTTCGCCGACGAACGCCTGCGCGACGACGACCTCGCGGTGCGGACGCCGTCCGCACCGCGAGCACGGTGCTGTATCTCGCGCACCATCCGGCGCCCGGCGCCCCGGCACCGTGTACTACGCGGGTTTTGACGACCTGTCGGCGCTGCCGGTGACCGACGCGTCCAACGCGTACGCGGTGACCGCCTCCATCAAGCGAGCCGTCCTCGACACCGTCGCCGCCCGGACCGAAGCGCGAGGGGTGCACTTCACCGGGGACGCCGGGGACGCGGTACTGTCCGCCCCTCCACGGCCGCCGTCCTCCAGCAGGACGGCACGATCCTCGCGGACCACCCCAACTCCCCGTCCCTGACAGCCCTGTGCGACTGGCTTGCGGCAGGGGAAGACGTCGGGCAGAGACACTGCGCCGCTGCATGTGAGCGAGGGCACCAACCCGAGTCGTCGCCTCGGACGTCTCCACGACGCTCTGGCGGCTTCACGAGATGACACCACCGAGGAAGTGAACCTCGGCGACGGTCACCAGCAGAACCCACAACATGCGGCAAACGCGTGCCTTTGGCTGACGGACGGCTCCTGGGAACCAGGATGCCTAGCCGCGAAGGAGCCGACGGCCGCGGTGATGGTGATGTCCACGACCACATGCTTCCCCGGCTCCCTGAGGTGCTCTTCGGAGAGCCTCATGCCCAGACAGACGCGATGCCCGAGTGGGCAGTTCATCGTGGACGCACAGGTCACCCGGCCGTGGAGAGCGCAGGACGGACGATGTCCGCCACGTGAGACGTACATGGACCGGACGCCGCGATGGCTGGGTTCGTTGGTTGGCGTGCGTGGGTGAGGTGGGTAGACGCGTGCAGCCTGACCTCACCAGCGGGTGCCATCGGGCGTGGTGACGTGGGCGAGGCCGGCAGCCCGTTCAACGCATAGCCTCATAGCGGTTAAGGGGTGGGCATGAAGTAGCCGGTTGCCGAAGCTGTGAGGTATAGCGCTCGGTACTAGGGCTGCGGGGCGCGGCGGCAGCCCGCATGCGTGCGCTCCGCCGGCGGACTCGCAGGGCCCGGATGCCTTCACACTCGGGGGTGGGGACAGCCACTCGCCGCCGGGTCCTCCAACAGCTCCAGGAGCGACAGCGGCCCGGCCGACTGGAGCGGGCCAACCACGCCTTGTGGTGCACCTACGCCGAGGACTACGCCCCCGTGAAGTCTGTCTGGCAGCTGCCAACCACCGGTAGCAAGAACACTGCCCTGACCTCCAGGCTCGGCACCTGCATCACCTCACTTCACCGGAGAAGTACCGCCGTTCGCCTCCGCGTGTTGAAGGGCCGAGGTTTTGCCGCCTCGGCCCTTCTTGCACGGCATTACGTCCCGAAGTGAGCGGCACCGACGAAAGTCGAGGCGCTCAGTGCGCTCAGTGAAGGAAGCCTTGGTAGCGTGCCGCCGCCAGCTGTAAGGATCAAGGAAGGACAACAACGTGCAGGAAGTGACGTGCCACAGCGTCAGTGAGCAGCGGATCACCCAAGCCCTGGAGGACATCTACGGGCGGGCGTTCGGCCGCTGGCACTGGCTGCGCTACGGCGGCCTGTCCCTGAAGGGGCTTCAGGATATGCGCGACGAACTCCTCGACCACGTCGCCGCTCGTGCCTTGGAGGACCCCACGCTCAGCGCCGCCCCCTCACGCATAGTCCTGCGAACCGCGGCGGAGTGCGCCCTCGGGGTGCTGAGCCTCGGCGCCTTCCCCAACGGCGACTTCGAGGTCCCCTTCCCTCTCATCGACGAGACGCTCAGCAGCGAGGACTTCAGTTTCGGGGACGCGGTGGACCAGGCGCCCACCACGAAGACCTGGCTGGACGCGTTCGCGATGTGCCTGGTCAGTGGCGCGATCTGGGAGCGGGACCGGGTGATCGGTCTGCTGCTACGGGAGGACTATGCGCCCGCGATCCGCGACGGGGTGCCGTACTCGCCGCTGGAGTCGCGGTCGGATCCGGCGGGCCTCGCGGAGATGGATGCGTTGTGCGGCTACCTGACCAAGGCACGAGGGCACCTGCCCCGGGACTGGCCCTCTGTGACTCTGTGCAAGCCGGACGTCGAAGAGCGCGTTGAGGCGGCTCGGCGCTTGGATGCCCTCAGTGCGCTGACGCCGGATCAGCAGCTGCTCCGCGTGCTCCTGGAGGACGACCAGCCGGCCTTCGAACGGGCCCTGGCCGACCGTCTCGTCCAGCACCGCGAGAACGCAGCAGCCGATGAGGCCCCCCGAAGTCTGCTGCCGGTCGGCACGATCGCTCTGGCCGCGCTGGCTGTCCAGGTGCACGGGTGGAAGGTGCGTATTAGGTCCGGCTATCTACCGGAAGGCATGCTGCGTGCCCCGGAGGGCGCTCCGCAGGTCGGCATCTGACGCCGGCGTGGTGGCCCGCGGCCGCCGGTCTGCCCAGGCCCGGTGAACTATCGTTTCCTGAGCGGGTGTTGGCAGACCAGGCTCAGGTCGCCATGAATCGGCCCAGCTCACGTGACTTCTGCTGAAGGGCAGCTGCCCACGCCCCCTCAGCGGAATCCGGGGCCGTTGGGACCTGAACATCCTTGAGCTCGCCGCCCTCGGCAAAGTCGGCTGGCTGCCAGTTCACCTCGATGCCCGCCCTCTCCGCCAGGACCAGCACCGTGGCGACGAACCCCTCGGACAGGGCGGCCATGACGGCGTGGCTCGTTCTCCGGTGCCACGCGAGCAGGGCGTCGACGAACGTTTTGAATATGGTGGGGTCGATCTGGCACTCGTCAGCCTTCATGGGGCCGATGCCGGACGGCAGACCCACTTCGGTTTGGTAGACGTTCACCTGGCTCATGAACAGCCGGGAGGCCCCGTTGGACGGGTTCCACAGGGTCTGGTCGCCCATGTCGAAGTACTGGCTCACTGCGGCCTCTTCGCGGGCCTCTTCGTGCTGGTCATACGGGCCAGCGTAGTGAGCCACTGACATTACGGTCAGTCAGCCCTCCACGGAAAGTGAGCCAGAACCTGAGAACCGACAGCACCCACTGAGGGAGCCGATAGCAACACAGTTAGGCGTCACACTTCCAGTCGTGCGCTTCAGCAGTGGGTCAGCCTCACCCGAAGCCCGCGGTACCAAAAGCCTGGGCGCGCGGGCCGTGGGGTGCTCGCACCCCCAGCTCGCTTCTGCCATGGGTGCGCGGGCTCCACGGCCGTCACAAAGACGCTATCGCTGATCGAGAGCGCGCGAACACGCTGGATATTCTCCCGGTATGAAGATCATGGTGGGGGGCCTCGCGGCCGGGGTGGGATTTGGGGCGGTTACCTCGCTCGTCAACGCGCTTTCGTCGCCGTACGTGGAGCTCGGGATGCCGCTCGCCGGCACCGTCTGGGCCAAGGCTGCCAAGGTGCTCAGCCTGCTGATGGACGCAGGCTGGTCATGGGCCGCATTGGCGGTGGGGATGGGTTGGCTGGCCGGGACGCGCGCCCGCGGCGCGCTGGTTGGGGCCTTGGCGCTGATCGCGGCCTCGGTGGCGTATTACGTGACTGATGCCTTCGTTCTCGGGGCACCGCTGGCCTTGTTCGCGACGGAAACGTTCACGTGGTCGGCGCTTGGCCTGCTGTTCGGGCTGGTCCTGGGTGTGGTGGGTGCAGCCATCAGGTGGCCTGGGCTGATCGGCCTGCTTGCCGCGTTGACGGTGCCGGTGGGTGCCGCGGTGCAGATGGTCGTGATGCCGCCCCGGCCTCACCTCACCGTGACCCCAGCAATTGTTCTCGCCGAGGCCATCGTCTGGACAGCCTCCGTGCTCGGTGCCGGCTGGGCTGTCCACCGTTTCTGGGCCGCGAGGCCTGCGGTCGGGGCCAGATAGCGGAACCATCAGGGATACCCCGTCATGGTCGTGGGTGAGCCGACCGCCGCACCTCTCAGGATCTCGGCTCACTTGCTGCCGAAATTTGTGAACAATCCGATGTCGCGGCAGCGTCCGGACGACTCCTGAACTGCTGTCGAGGTGCTGCCCGATCTCGGGTTCTGGCTCAACTTCTGTGGTGACAGGGTCGGGGCCGGTCGGCTGGGGCTGAGCACGCACGGGATGGCAGGTCAGCTCCCGTCGCTGGGGACGTGCCTGGGTGTGGGCTTGCAGCTCCACAGAAGTTGAGCCAGAACCCGATCTCGTTGAGAGAGCCAGGGCAGCGCCACAGCGCCACGCATTTATCGGACGCCGGTGCGTGCTGGCCATCCCAAGCCCTGCATCTTGTATCCGCGGGCCCCTGCGCCAGTCTTGGGGGCCCGCCTCTTCAGGTGGTCGTCGGTGGCGGGTGCGAGGCCGGCGCTATGGACGAGTTGATGCGCGGCCGCGTCTACGGCGCTGACCACGACGACCCCGACCCTGGACCCCAACCCGGTCATACCTACCGGGAACTGGTCGGCGGACCGCTGGACGGTCTGCTGCTCGATGTGACGGGCTGGAGCGCGGCCGACCTGGAAGAGGGCGCGGCCCTGCTCACCGAACTCGGCGCGTACGGGCCGGGCGGCTGCGCCTTGTACGGGCCACGCCCGGCGGACCCACGCCGCTGGGACTGGCACGGGGATATCCCCTGACTGCCTTGCTCCTCGGGCGCCCGGCTCCGGGCTTCGGCAGACTGAGGGCATGCCCAAGCCTCGGCCCCGCATCGTGGTTCACCCACCGGTCCCGACCGGCGGCCGCCGCGTGTACGTCGACGACGGGCCCATGGGCGTTGCCTACGACGTGCCGGATCTGCTGGAGTTCCTGCGTAGGGTCGCCCTGGATCCGGAAAAGACGAGGTCCAGCTGAACGATCCGTTGATCGAGTGGCGCGGTGGCGGGCCTGATGTGTGGAGCGCCGAGGTCGCCGACTGACCTTCCGTGCCTGGTCTCGGTCGGTCGCGCCTCGCCCCCGACCGGACGGCGTAGCCACGGCTGCTGGTTAGTGCCTTGCGTCGGGCCGCCTCGACCTTCGCACGGCAGGAGCTGCACAAATGGGTTCTCTGGGGGAAGCGTGTGGCGTGAGGCGGAGTGCGAACGACGTGATGCAGCTCAGCGCCGAAGCTGCCGACAGTGTCGAGCGCAACAGGACTGGCACTATCGCCGAATCAAGCGAACTGGGCGGCGCCGGTCAGTCGCTTACTCAGCTGGGCTGAGGACCGCGGCAGATGTCGACGTCTCTGTCGGTGCAGGAAGCCGGATCGTTGCCGGCAGTGCATTGGGCAAGGTTGCACACTGCGGCGCGGGTCTTGCACTGGTGGGCGACTGACGGAGCGACAGCCCCCACGTCATTGGTGGGAACGCCGAGCTTCACTGGTGTCGCGGAGGGCCGCCTCGTGGGCGTCAGGGCGGGCGGCAGTTGGCGGCGCGTCCTGCGGGGCCGGAAGGGGCCGTCCCAGGCGCGCGAGCGGGGACAGGGCCATCAACGCCGGGGACAACATCATGCCTGCGGCCGTCACCAGGAGGCTGGTACGCGACCCCCACACTTCCGCGAGACAGCCTCCGAGCAGAGAGCCGAGCGGGGTCAGCCCCATGCCGACGAACGTGATCGTCGCGGCCGTGCGGCCTTGCATCCCGTCAGGGGTGACGGCCTGCCGGACGGCCATGACCGTGACGTTCACCAGCTGGCCGAAGGTCCCGAACACGAAGTTGACCGCCAGGAGCGCGGGGATCGTCACCACAGAGGGGCCATGCAGCGCGGGCACACACAGCATCGCGCCATCGCCGAGTGCCGCCGCGGACACGAGCACCGTGCCGTAACCGAACCGGCTCGGCAGGCGGGCGGCCAGCAGGGAGCCCACGAGCGCGCCCGGCCCCGTCGCAGCGAGCGCCAGCCCGACGGCGGTGCCCGACAGGTGCAGTTCACGCGGCAGGAAGAGCAGATAGACGGTCATCATGGCCGCGAAGGAGAACTGGAATGCGGCAGAGGCAAGGCCCACGGTCCGCAGCGAGGTATCACTGACGACGAAGCGGAGGCCTTCATGGATCCGCCGCCAGACCCGAGGGGGATGTTCCGAGCGCTCCGGGACCGGTTCGCGGTGGCGGATCCGTCGGATCGACAGGAACGACAGCGCGAAGAAGGCCGCGCTGGACGCGGCGCCAATCGGCGCCGACAGCAGTGACACCAATGCGCCGCCGAGGGCAGGGCCGCCGATCTGGGCCGCGGACCGACTGCCCTCGAGCGCGCTGTTGCCCCGCACCAGCTGATTGCGGTTCACCAGTCGTACGAGTGACGCCTGGTACGCCACGTCGAAGAACACGGACAGAGCCCCGACAGCGAAGGCGACCACAAGCAGCGCCGGCAGGCCGAGCCCGCCAAGGAGGCCGGCCACGGCGGCTCCGCCCAGCGCCAGGGCCCGGCCGAGGTCCGCCATCACCATCACCGTGCGGGTCCGCCACCTGTCCACCCATGCGCCGACGAAGAGCGAGAGCAACAGGACCGGCGCCTGCCCCACCGCGCGGAGGGCGCCCAGCTGGCCGGCGTCGGCGTTGAGCGTCAGAACGGCGATCAGCGGCAGGAGCACCAGGCTCGCATGTTCGCCGAGTTGGGAGGCTGTCTGGCCCACCCAGAGGCTGCGGAAGTCGCCGTCCCGCCACAGGCTTGGCGGAACAGGGCGACTGGAATCGGATACAGCGGAGGAAGCGGACGGCACAGGGACCCTTGGATTGCCGAGAACGAGGCCCACCACCCGGCACACGACAGGTGCACCGACGGTTCGGGCAGGGAAGGCTCGCTGTGCCGCGCATCAAGGGCAGCACGCGATGACAGGCCGGTCACGGCCTACAACGTCAACGCGCGCTCGGACGACCGGGCATGTCTTAGCTCCTCGTGGGTCACTCGCTGCCCGAACACTAGCCCTCGGCGGCCCGGTGCGAAAGGCGATTTAGGCCCGTGGCAGACGGCCAGGACCCAGTCCGGCATGCCGCCGCACCTCCGGCCCGGCGGGACTTTACATAGCCCCGGATCAAGACATCCCCTCACGGTGATCCCGGCGGATCGTGGCGCACAGAACGACCTTCGATTGCGAGTTCCCCATGAGGCCCTCAGCGGGATAAGCACGCTCCACCGTCCCACCGCAAGACCTCAACCGGCGGCTCGCTGGCGGTAAGGGCTCCTTGCATCCCTCGCAGAGCAGGCCGGATAGAGCGAGACCGAGCGCGAACTCCGTGCGGCCACTGACCGCGGCCGGCCGATCTGGCCGTGGGCGTCCTCGGGGGCTTTCGGGAGGTTCCTCACGTCGAGGCGCCGTTTCTTCCTCGGCTGTTGCACCTTTCCGGGTGTCATCGACTTCCGAGGCAGGTATGGCCGAGTGCACCTGCCGGCAAGACGCTGGGACATGTAGCCGAGACGGAAGGCTATTCTGCGGCTCATCCAATCTCCCTAGGGTTGAGGACATCAAGCAGGACGTAGAGCCGGACATCAACCGGACGAAACCCAGGGAGAGTTACCGTGCGCGCAGTAATCCAGAAGTCCTTCGGCGGCCCCGAGGTCCTCGAGGTCGTGGAGACCGAGCGGCCGAAGCCGCTGTCCGGCGAGGTCCTTGTCAAGGTCCACGCCAGTGCGGTCAACCCGGTGGACGTGGCCGTCAGGTCCGGCGCCTTCCCGCTGCTCGGCGAGCCGCCGTTCGGCGTGGGCTGGGACATCTCCGGGGTGGTCGAAGAGGCCGGCCCCGGCGCCAGGTTCGCGGTGGGCGACGAGGTGTACGGGATGCCGTTCTTCCCCCGCGCCGCCACCGGGTACGCCGAGTACATCGCCGCTCCGTCCCGCCAGCTGGCCCGCAAGCCCGCCTCGATCGACCACGTACACGCCGCCGCCATCCCCCTCGCGGCGCTCACGGCCTGGCAGGGCCTGGTGCAGGCGGCAGGCGTCAAGGAGGGTGACCGGGTACTGATCCAGCGGGCGGCCGGCGGCGTCGGCCACTTCGCGGTGCAGATCGCGAAGGCACGTGGCGCCCATGTGATCGCCATCGCCAGTGCGGCCCGGCACGATTTCGTCCGCGGCCTCGGCGCCGACGAGGTCATCGACTACCGGACCACCGACTTCACCGAGGCCGTCAAGGACGCCGATGTGGTCCTCGACTCCACGGCCCAGGGCGATCTCTCGCTCGGCGTGCTGCGCCCCGGCGGCGTACTCATCAGCATCTTGGAACACGGCAATCCGGAGCTCGCCGCACGCGTCGAGGCGGCCGGACGGCGCTTCGCCGGCATCTCGGTCGAGCCGGACTACGCCGCGCTCGAAGCGATCGCCGAGCTGGTCGACGCGGGCCTGATCCGCCCGTACGTCGCGGAGGCTTTCCCGCTGGAGGAGGCCGGTAAGGCACATGAGCTGGTCGGCTCGGGACACGTACAGGGCAAGATTGTTCTGACGGTCTGACCAAGACGGGCCGCACCAGGGAGGGCGAGGCCGGATGGACATCCTCACCGAGGCGCTGGCCTCGATGCGCACCGGGCACCCGGCATCCGTACGGACCAACGGCCGAGCCCCCTGGGGCCTGCGACTGCCACCAGTCGCAGGCGCCGGGTTCCATGTGGTGTTGTACGGGACCTGCTGGCTGATCCCTCTCGATGACACACCACCGCATCTGAAGCCGATCCCGCTGAGCCCCGGCGATGTGGTCTTCCTGCGCGACGGGCGGGGCCATATCCTCGCCGACGATCCCTCCACCCTGGCCGAGGAGCCCAAGGCGGAGCAGTTCCAAGGGGGTTCACCGATCGGCTCGGTCACGCTCGGTGGCAAGGGCCCCGAGACCAGCCTCCTGTGCGGCAACTACCACCTGGACCAGGCCCGCCCCCACCCTCTGGTGCGGCAACTGCCTGAGGTGATCCATCTGTCGACGCGGCACGGCCGCCATCCGGAGCTGAGCGCCGCCGTCCAACTCCTCGGCTCCGAGCTGGAGAATCCGCGCATCGGCTCGGACGGCATCGTGCCCACCCTGATCGACTCGCTGCTCCTCTACATCCTGCGGGCCTGGCTGGACGATCAGCCTCCGGCCGCCGCCCAGGGGTGGGCCGCGGCCCTGGGCGACTCGGCGGTGGCGCCCGCTCTGTCGGCCATTCACGACGACCCCTCGGCCCAGTGGACGGTCGAATCGCTGGCCGAGCGGGCCGGGCTGTCCCGCGCCGCCTTCGCCCGGCGGTTCGCCTCGCTGGTGGGCGAACCGCCGATGGCCTATCTGACCCGCTGGCGCATGACCACCGCCGCCCGTCTGCTGCGCGAGTCCGACGTCCCGCTGACGACGGTCGCCGCCCGCACCGGATACGGTTCGGAGTTCGCCTTCGCCAAGGCCTTCAAGCGGGAGTACGGCCTGGCCCCGGGCGGCTATCGGCGCCAGAGTAGGGCGGCCTAGACTGTGTCTTCAAGTGATCTTGGGCCGTGGATCACGGTCGGGTGATACGTCACCATGAACTGTTGGACGCCGAGGGGGAGTTCGTCCGGCCGCTGCTGCCGCCTCTTTCGTGGCGTACCACTCTCCCCGAGTGGCAATCACTCAACCCCTCGGACGCTCAGGCCTCCGCTGTCATACCGCCGTACGCCCCCTCACAGGTCCCCGGCCAAGAGAACTTACGGGAAGGTAAGGCGACGTGCGCTATGCGTCTCCGCCACCTGGGGACAGTTGCCGGGTCCAGCCGTCATATTGAGCCCCCTGACGGTCGAAGGCCGACAAGAGGTCATCGACGTACATCCGGATGACATACGCATACGCGTACCTCTCCGATCGGCAGAGAGCACAGGCGCATGCCGCTTTCCCCACGTCCCATGCCGCGCAGCGTCACCTTCCCGGAATCGTCGGGCAGCGGTTGTCCGTCCGGAGCAAGGGGGAGGGTGAGGTGCGACGAAACGGATTCCGGCGTATCGCCCCTCCAGGGGCCGGCGGCCGCGGAACCGCCACTCACATCCCGGACCCGGACCCGGGCCTGGCGATCGGTGCTTGGGCCGATGGTGAGAATCGCCGGACGGCCTTCCTGTACTACGTGCATAAGCGTTTCAACGCCGCGGGGCTCCACGAGCTCAGGGGCGACGCTGCCAGGCGGCCGCCAGGGAACGTGCCGGGCGAGGCTCCCGCCGAATGGAACACTACGAACTCCACGCCTGCGCACCGGTACAGGAGCCCACCGGGCCGTTCATCGACGGGCTCCAGCCCGAGCTGCTCGGAGTAGAAACGCCGTGCCCTGCCTGCACTGGATGAGTGAGTCCAAGGGCTGGGTGTGGACTCCCCCCTGTCTGATGCCGGGAGTACGGGGTGGCCGGTCGTTCTGCAGGTGCTCGGCCGCAGCGTCGACGCGGACGTGGGCGGGGATTCAGTGGCGCCTGCCGGGTGCCTTACGGTGAAGCATTGCCACGGCTGGGGTGTGGGGTTGAGCGGTCCGTCGCGGTGTCAGGCCGATGTCGTGGACGAGGTGGTCCGCGGGGCGGCGGGAGAGGGGCGGCCCAAGCCCCGGCGCCGACCGATCCGGCTCATCGCCTGTGACATCCGGGACGGGAAAGCATCGGGGTCAGGGATGGTCACCGGCCGCACGCGACCATTGTGGATGGCGGAGATCCGCCAGCCCTGCTCGGTGCGGACGACCACGAGGGTCTGCCGTGACAAGCGCCGTTTGGGCAGCTCGGACCGCCACGGCATCAGCACCGATGCCGTGCCGTGAACGACGGCGACCTCCGCGGTGATGTGACGGATTGCCTCCAGGTCGCCGACGAGCGCCGAGCCGGCCAACACGCCGCGGAAGAGCCGGTCGTGGTTGTCCTGGAGGGCTGGTCGGCCGGTCGCGTGGGTGCCGTCGTAGGAGACGTAGTCGGCGTCGGCGGTGAAGCAGGCGCCGAAGGCAGCGGCGTCGTTGCCGGTCCACGCCTGCATGAACTGCTTGAACAACTGCGTGATCTGCTCGTCGCTGGTAGGCATGACGTCCTCCCGGAGCTATCATTTCGATTGTCGAAACGTACGCTAACAGAAAGCTTCGAATGTCGAAAGATGATGGTGTGGACGAGGTAGCCGTGCGGATGAGGATGCTCCAGCAGAGCTTCGACGCCTTCGACGAAGCGGCCGCGAACCTGCTAGGGCTGAACCGCACCGACCTGCGCTGCCTGGACCTGATCCTGGCCAAGGACCCGATGTCGGCCGGAGAGCTCACCACCGCGGCCAAGCTCAGCCCGGCGGCGACGACGACCGCCATCGACCGCCTCGAACGAGCGGGCTTCGTCACCCGCAACCGGGATGCCGCCAACCGGCGGCGGGTTCTGGTCTCCGCCACCGAGGCTGCCCGCGCTGCCGAGCGCGAGGTGTACGGACCCGTCGGCGAGGCGGGAACCATGGCGCTCCGACGCTACGGCAAAGACCAGCTCGCCGTGATCATCGACTTCCTGGAGACAGCCCACAGGGTCCAGGAAGAACAGACGGCGCGCCTCAAGGGGCTGCCGGTCCGTGAATGAACGCGGGCGTCGTTGCGGCGCAGCTGACGCACGGGTGAACTGTGGCGTCGACCGATACTTGGCCGTCTCGATCGATAGTTGGCCATCAGGTCTGTGGCACCGCGGCCACGGCCGCCCTGACCAGCGTTGGTGGCCTCGCGCTTCCCTCTGCTCGTGGCGCTGGTCGCCGCGGGGACGACGGCGTTGCTCGGCCTGGCCGGTGTGTACCTCCTCGGCACGGCCGACGGCTGCCTGGGGCCGTTGAACACGCTCGGTTCCACCTGTCTTCTGGTCGCCCGCCAAGTTCTGGCCGGCGACCGAGCTGCTGCTGCCGCTGGTCCTGGGCCTGGGCATCTTCGTCTCCGCCGGCGCCGCCCTGCTGGGCACGGTGGCGAAGCGCACCCTGCGACCGCTCCGCCCGGCCATGACCTCCGCCGGGCGCGCGCGTACGGTGCCCCCGCGACGGGAGGGGGTGGCGCTGCAGCGCCTGTGGGTCGGCGCGGTCTGCCTCACGGCCGTCGCACTCACCGCCGCCGTGTCCCTGCCGAGCGGTGGGGGACCGGCCCAGACGTCCCTCACCAAGGACCAGTTGATTCCCACCGCCGCGATCCCCACCGCCTCACCCCAGGTCCTCGCCGCGCAGACGGACGCCTGGCTCCGGCTGGGTGGAGCACACCTCACGGCGCACTTCACGGCCGAGGTCCTGGCCGTCATCACCGCCCTTCAGGACAAATCGGCCCTCACCGACAGAGGATTCGCCACCACCCGCATCCGTCCGCATTGCGTCGCCCTTGAGCACCTCGCGGCGGACGCCGCAGCCTACTTCCCGGTCCCCAACCCCTTGACCCAGCAGCGGTGGACGAAGCCGCAGACCCGGAGCAAGCATGCCGGCGTCGACTGCCGACGCGCCATCACCGACGGAAAGTTCACCCTCTTCGCCAAGGCCATGCGCACCTTCCTCAACATCGGCGAGACCACACCCGCACTCCTCGACACCATCAAATCCGAGGCAGCTTCGGCCGAGTCGAGACCCTGAAAGCCAATCCGTCCGAAGTCCCGCCGCACGCATACGCCATGACGCTCCACATGCCTGCGGTCCGTCCTCCGCAGCCGTCGATGCCTTGCACGCCGCCTCGTTTCGGCAATGGGCTGGTGGCGTGATGTGTCGGCTTCCGTGCACCTCTGCTCCAACGGGTCGGCAAGCTGCAGGCCACCGCCCTGAACTTCCGCTCACTGCCGTAACCGCGACTCCTTCCGAGCCCCGCGACGAAGCCGAGGGGGTGCGTGTCGGCCCGCAGGTGCCCACGAAGCGTTCGGTTGATGAACACCCTGGCGGTCAGGTGGGGTTGTCTTCGCCGTTGAGGTGGGCGCGGCTGCGGCGCCCACGAGTTCGCCGCCGTGCAGGGGCGCGGAGGCGAAGACCTGCCACTCACGCTCGTTTGCTTCGCTGATGGCGCCGCGGCCGTCGAGGGCCTGCTTGAGTGCGCCGGCCTCGACCAGGCTGACCGCCAGCTGCACAGGACGCAGTTGGTGGTCCGGGGAGCCGCCGGCGTCTTCGCTGGCCAGACGGTCCAGTTCCTCGACGGTAACCAGACCTTCGGTGAAGCCGGACCAGGTGGCGATGCCGTACGTGCTCAGATGCCCGGCTGCGGCCGCTTCCTCCAGGGCGGCGAAAGCCTCACGCAGCACGATCGGAGGCGCGGTGGGGTCGCCGGTGCGCTCGGGGTTGTGCAGGTGGTCATCGACGCCAACAGCCGCGTGGTCGTTGCGATCGGTATCGCGCTGCCCGGCAGCCGCAGCGACTGCCGGGCGTTCACCGAGTCCGGAATCGACCGGGTTTGCTGCGGGGTCCCGGCCATCGCCGACGGCGGCTACCAGGGCACCGGCGTTCTCATTCCGCACCGCAAACGGCGTGGTCAACGGCGCCTGAGCCCGCAGCAGGAGGCTGAGAACAAGGTCCACCGCAAAGCCCGTGCGTGAGTTGAGCATGCTCTGCCCCGATGTAGAACTGGAAGATCCTGCGGGACTGCAGGCTCAAGGGTGATGGCGTCCACCAGGCCATGCTCTCAGCATCGCCCGCCTTCGCAACCTCGCCCTCACCGGCTAACTCACGACCCCTTGCTGGCGCTGGCTCCTCACTTCGGACGGCCACCGGAACGCCCGAGGAGTGGGCCAGGGCGAGTCAGGGCCGGATGTGTTTCAACGTGAACTCGGGCAGGGCATACGGGCCGGCTTGCGGAGCTTCGGGATCGGCAGGGACGTCGGCGGCGGTGAGGTGCGACGCATGTGTTTCGGCGTTGTCGATGGGCGTGTAGGCCAGTTCGGATTCCGCGGGGAGTTCCCAGCAGCGGCGGGTGTTGGCAGAGACGGCGTACACCGTGGCAAAGCGCGTGGAGTGCGGGGCGGTAAGCGCGGCGCGGCAGAAGCCGACGGCATCGCGCGGGCTGAGCCAAGTCGCCAGGTGGCGTGGCTCGGTGGGCGCTTCCTCGAAGCTGCCGATACGCAGGCAGATCACGGAAACATCGAACTTGTCCGCGTAAAGCCGCCCCAGGGCCTCGATAGCTGCCTTGCTCACCCCGTACAGGCCGTCGGGGCGCACCGGCTCCTGTGGGCCGGTGCGATGGGCCGTGGGATAGAAACCGCTCACGCGGTTGCTGCTGGCCAGCACGACCCGTGGAATCGACGCGCGGCGGGCGGCTTCCAGGACATGGTGGGTGCCCAGCACGTTGGCGTCCAGGAGATGCTCAAGCGGTGCCTCGTCCGGCAGGCCGCCCAGGTGGAGCACGGCGTCCGCACCCGCGAGCGCAGCCTCGACGGCCGCCGCGTCCCGAAGGTCGACGGTGTGGACCACCTCGTTCGCGGCCTCGACCTGGAGGGGAACGCGGTCGAGCAAGACCAGGCGGCTAACCTCGCTGCGCAACGCCCGGCGCACAACCGAGCCGATGTTCCCTGCTGCCCCGGTGACGACCACTGTTCCCAGCATCACTGCACGCCTCCCCTGTTCGACCTCAACAACGCCCTGATTCAGGTAGGCGGCGATCCTCTCATCGCCGGTCAAGACAACCAGCGGGGGTGGGAAGCCAACAGGAGGTGGGGACTTGACTGGCTCCTGCAGAAAATGGGGATCCGGGCACAGCGAGCAGTGGCGGTGGCGGTGGCGGTGTCGGTGGATGTTGAGCAATCGGTGATCCTCCGCGATGGGGCGGTGACAGAGGCGAGGCGTCAATAGTCGCGGTGAACCCCAGCTTCGCTAACCGGGGTTCACCGGCGATGTAGAGAGTCGGCTGCTGTGCTCGCGGTCGGGGTGACCAGCACAGGTATCGGACCTGCACCGACAGCGGTGCCCGCAGAGCCGCACCGCCCTACGGCATGGGGAACACGGTGCGGGCGCGAAGCCGGGGCGGTGGAGCGTATGGGCATGGCCGGTCCCTTGCGCTCGACCAACTGGGCTGTCGTGGCCTTTGCCTGATCCAGCGTCACATGGAACATCGCGGCGATCTTCTTGGCCGTCGCGGCCGAGAACATCCCGTTCGCCGCACCACCGCCCTTGCCGCACAGGACGAGATGGATGACGAGCGTCTTCTCGCCCTTGGTCTTCGGCAGGTCCTTGGGCGTACCCTTCGGCAGCCCCTTGAGCAGACTCCGGCTGTCCAGCTTCCCGTGCTCGGCGCGCCCGGCCGTCCCCAGCTTCGACGTGGAAGTACGCGTGCTGCTTGCGCTGCTCGTACCGCTCTTCCCGACGCCGTCACGACCGCCTCCCCGGACACGCCCGCCAGCACGGCGACCGCCACCCGCCGGCGACCAGCACGTTCCTGGTCCGTAGCGCCCGTTGCCGCATCCGCGGCCTCCTGCCGTACGTGGACCGACCTCCTCGGTCCACTCGCGGATCAGCGCACCAGCCGAACTCCAGCTCAACTATCGGCGAACCTTGGAGCCGCCATAGACTTAAAGGACCGGTTCGGGGACGCGGGGACCGGGAGCTCGGGATCCGGACCGGGGGCCGGGGGGATGGCCACCCCAGGAGGACGCGATGTTGCGGCACACCAGACTGGCCGGGGAATCAGCGGACTACCTCGCCGCCCGCGAAGAGCTGCGCCTGGCTGAGATCGACCTCATGCGCCACCGCGAGAAGGTCGCGGCCCAGCGACGGGCGCTCCCGCAGGGACCGCCCGTCGACGACTACGTCTTCATCGAGGGCCCCGCCGACCTCGACGCCGGCGACACGCCGGTCTGCGACGTCACCCTGAGCGGGCTGTTCACCGCCCCGGACCGCCCCCTGATCGTCTACCACCTCATGTACGGCAAGCTGCAGACCGACCCCTGCCCGATGTGCACCCTGTGGATCGACGGCTTCAACGGCATCGCCCACCACATCGCCCGCAACGCCGACTTCGCCATCGCCGCGGCGGCCGATCCGCCCGACCTGCGGCAGCACGCCCGCAACCGGGGCTGGCACCGGCTACGGCTCCTGAGCTGCGGCGACAGCACGTTCAAGTACGACCTGGGCAGCGAGGACAAGGACGGCGAACAGGACTCCACCATCTCCGTCTTCGCCCGCGACGGCGACGGCACGGTCCGCCATTTCTACTCCACCCACCCACGCATGGCCGACGACATCGACCAGCGCGGCATCGACCTCCTGGCCCCTGTGTGGCATCTCCTCGACCTGACCCCGCAGGGTCGCGACGACTGGTACGCGAGCCTCGACTACTGACCCCCGACAACGGCCCCCACCAGCAGTACAGCCGTCAGGGCGGACACGACCAGGGCCTTCTTCACCAAGGACAAGGCGGTCGCCCAGTGGAGTTCTACTCGTACGCTGCGTAATCTCACTGGTGGTACGCCGCGAGCGTGTCGGTCGGCCGCGCGGCGAACTCCGCCGCGTGCGTCGGATACCCCGCATGCTCACCTGGGAACGCCGCCACCGGCCCGATCCCCAGCCGCTCCGCCAGCACCTCGTCCCGCCGGTGCGGCAACGCGTCCCGCCTCCGCGAAACGGCACCCCCGCCACCGAGTACGCGCAGGCCCGCTGGCGCGCGCTCACCGCTGCCGCCCACCTCGTCGCCCTGCTCCGCGCCGGAGCCCGCTTCGAGAACGGTCACCTCGTCGAACGCACCGAGCCCGCAGCGGCATGCGCGAAGCCCCCGCAACTTACTGCTACTGAACGTAACCAATGCTCGTGATCGCCTGGATTCTGCTCAGTCAGACAGTGCTCATGATCCGCCGACAGTGCTCACGGAACCGCGGATCCTGGAACGGTGTAGGTCCCACGATCTCGTGCGCATGGGTTCCTGTGGGAACGCCGGAATCCGCATGAGATGAGCACTGGCCATGTCGGTCCATCATGCGCAATCGGTGCCCTTGGAATCCTGCTCATTTCACTGCAAGTGCCAGTCGGCCCGCCGGCCGATCGCCGAACCAATGCCCAATCTGACGCGGATTTCTGCGAGCACCAAGGGTGACGGTTCATCAAGGACCTTCATCAAGGACCCTCACCTGGACGCCGATCGCCCCGCTGTCTCTGCCCGGTACTGCCCCGGGGTAGTACCGAACTCCCGACTGAAGGCATGCGAGAAGGCGTACGGGCTGCCGTAGCCGACGCGGCGGGCGATGGCGGCCAGAGGGTCCCGGGTGTCACGGAGCAGGGTGGCGGCGAACGTCAGGCGCCACCAGGTGAGGTACGCCATCGGCGGGCGGCCGACGAGGGTGGTGAAGCGGCGGGCCAGGGTGGCGCGGGACACGCCTGCCTCGGCGGCCAGACGGTCGTTGGTCCACGGGGCAGCCAGGTCCGAATGCAGCGCCCGTAGGGCGGCGGCTGCCACCGGGTCGCCCAGTACGGTCGGCCAGGCACCGCTCGTGCCCTGGGCTGCCCAGGAGCGGATCATGTAGACGAGGAGGAGGTCGAGCAGGCTGGGCACCGCGATGCAGGCGCCGGGCCCCGGTGTGCCCAGCTCGTGGCCCAGCAGGTCGACGGCGGCGCGCAGTTCGGGATGGGCGCCCACTCTGTTCGGCAGGTGGACGACCGTCGGCAGTTCCGCCATGAGCGGGTGTACGCGACTGCGGTCGAGCCGGTACTTGCCGCACAGCATCTGCACCTCGCCGGAGGTGGCTCGGGGCCGGCTCGGCCCCCTCTCGTCGAGCCACCGCTCGAACGGCACCGCCTGCTCCACGGTCGTCGCATCGGCGGGGGAGTCGGCGATCACATGTCCCGTGCCGTGCGGCAGCAGCACCACGTCACCCGCGCCCAGCGAGACCGGAGAGCCACTGTCGGGCAGCAGCCAGCAGCTGCCCTCCAGCACCACATGGAAGCCCGCGCCGTCGTACGGGGCGAGCCGCGTGCACCAGCTCCCGCTCACCCGCACCCGGTTTGAGGAAGGACGCCCGACGCGTACCGCCGAGACTGCGTCGCTCACCACATCCATCGGGCCAGGATACCCGTAGCGTCAGTAGTGAGACGCAGACGTATCTGAATGAGCTGAACAGGCATTGAGCAGCTCATCTGTCCTTCCTAGAGTCGAGGGCATGAAGAGCGAGAGCAGGCAGAGCATCGTGTTCGGCGATGTCGAGGTCATCCGAGTCGTCGAGTGGCAGGGGGCGTTCGCGCCCGCACGCGGCTTGATTCCGGAGTCCGGCGCCGAGGTGTGGAAGGGCAACGAGGACTGGCTGGCGCCCGATCACTGGGAACCGGACGGCGACAGGGCAGTGGTGGCGCTGCAGACCTGGGTGCTGCGCAGCTGCGGACGGACCGTTCTGGTCGACACCGGGGTAGGGAACGGGCGTGAGCGGCCCGGCTCGGCGCAGTTCCACCACTGGCAGGGCGACTTCCTGGGTGGGCTGGCGCGGGTCGGAGTCCGGCCGGAGGACGTCGACGTCGTCGTCAACACCCACGTCCACGGTGATCACGTCGGTTGGAACACCGCAGGTGTGGACGGAGGGTGGGAGCCGACGTTCCCTAACGCCCAGTACCTCATCCCGGCCGCGGACGACTTCCACTTCGGCCCGGACAACGCGTACGGGAACGGCCGCCGGGAGGATGACCGGCTGATCTACGAGGACAGCATCGCGCCCGTCCACCGGGCCGGGCAGACCGTCCTGTGGGACGGCACCCACCGCATCGATGAACACCTCACTCTGGAGTCCGCGCCAGGCCACACGCCCGGCTCATCCGTACTGCGGCTCGCATCCGGGGGCGACCGGGCGGTCTTCGTCGGCGACCTTCTGCACAGCCCGGTGCAGATCCTCACACCCTCCTGCAACAGCTGCTTCTGTCTGGATCCGGGACAAGCAGTAGCCAGCCGCCGTCGGATTCTCGAACGAGCCGCCGCCGAAAGGGAATTGGTCGTCCCGGCACACTTCGGCGGGGCGGGTGCCGTGGAAGTCCGGCAAGAGGGCGGCGGGTTCACCCTCGGACGGTGGGCGGCCTACGGTACGGAGTAGGCCGCGTCGGACATAGCGGCACCTACCTCGTCCTTGGCGCCATGACGGTGCCGGTGGAGGGTGAGCAATCGGCAGCTCCTCCTCGATTGAGTCGTGACAGCGAGTGAGGTATCCATGGTCCTGGTGACCGCCGGTTTCGCTAACCGGGGTTCGCCGGCCATGTAGAGAGTCGGTTGGGCTGCTCGCAGCACCGGGGGCCGGGTCGAACTTTGGCCGTCGGCCGCCAAGGGACCCGCGGTTCCTCCGGGAGCGTACGTCTTGTCGGCGCGCACGAGATCGGGCCGGTGCGGGGTCGGCCAGGCCCGGGGCGGAGCACACGGATCTCCTTCAGGGCGGGCTCGAACTGCGGTGAGTCCCCGCGCTGGCCGGCTGTGATCACGAGGGACATGGGTTTCTGCCCCTGCTCGACGGCCAAGTGCAGCTTGGTGGTCAGGCCGCCGCGCGAAGAACTGCCGATACTCCACCAACCACCAGGTTGTCATCGATGCCGACACCCGCCTGGTCGTCACGGTCGGTCGGCCTCTGACCGGCAACTGCAATGACTGCAAGGCATGGGAGCTTTCCGGGGCGAAAGCCGCTGCCGGCGGGATCGCAGTGATCGCCGACGGCGGCTACCGTGGCACCGGCCTGGTCATCCCGCACCGCCGCGAGCGCGGTCAAGCCGAACTCCCGGCATGGAAGGAAGAGCACAACCGCTCGCATCGGCAGGTCCGCGCCCGCGTCGAGCACACCTTCGCCCGGATGAAGGGCTGGAAGATACTCCGCGACTGCCGTCTGAAAGGCGATGGCGTTCACCACGCCATGCTCGGCATCGCCCGCCTGCACAACCTCGCCCTCGCCGGATGGACGAACGGGCGCAGCGACCGATTGATCGTGTCGCGTCAACGAGGAGACCATTGCGGGACAGCCTTTCTCGGGAGCCAGGGCCGTCCTGAGCGCGGCTGACAGGGACTCGGTGGTCGGAGTCGGACCGTCGTGGGCCGTGCGGAGGCCCAGGTCGGCCACCCGGCCGGCCCAGTACGGCTGGTCCACGATCTGGGGGACCACCACCTGGGGCGCGCCGAGCCGGGTGGCCGTCGTCGTCGTACCCGCGCCGCCGCGGTACACGACGGCGGCCACCCGGCCGAACAGCGCCTGATGGTTGACCCCGCCGACGACGGAACAGTCGTCCCCCTCCTCGATCAGGGCCAGGTCCGCCCAGCCGCGCCCGACGAGTACGCGGCGGCCCTGCGCGCGGATCGCCTCGATGGCCACCTGGGCGACGACCTCCGAGACGCCGTGCATGCTGCCGGAGCCGACGTACACCGGTGGTGTGCCGGCGTCCAGGAACGCCTCCGACTCGGCCGGGAGCGGCCGTTCCTCAGGCCGACATCAGGAGCTCGTGAGGATGACGAGTTGCTGGGTCGCCCGGGTCATCGCGACATAGCGGTCGACCGCTCCTTCGATGCCCTTGCCGAACTCCTCCGGGTCGATGAGGACGACCAGGTCGAACTCGAGCCCCTTCGACAGCTCCGGGGTCAGCGACCGGACGCGGGACGTCGGCTGGAACGTGGGATCGCCGATGACGCAGGCGATCCCGTCGGCATGTGCGGCGAGCCAGGTGTCGAGGATCGAGCTCAGATCCGAAGCGGATCCGTGGACGACGGGGACGTCGCTGCTGCGGATGGAGGTCGGCACGTTGGCGTCCGGGAGCACGGCCCGGATGACCGGCTCGGCTTCCGCCATGACTTCTTCCGGCGTCCGGTAGTTGATGCTCAGGGAGGCCAGGTTGATCCGGTCGAGCCCGATCCGCTCCAGCCGTTCCTGCCACGACTCGGTGAACCCGTGCCGGGCCTGGGCGCGGTCCCCGACGATGGTGAAGCTCCGGGACGGGCACCGGAGCAGCAGCATCTGCCACTCTGCGTCGGTCAGTTCCTGAGCCTCGTCCACGACGATGTGCGCGAACGGGCCGGCGAGCAGGTCCGGTTCGACGCTGGGCAGTGCGGTCTCGTCGACCAGGGTGTCCTGCATGTCCTGTCCGCGCAGCATCGTCACCGCCCCTTCACCGTCGTCATCGGCCGCGAGCACGTTGTCGATGACGTCGGCCATGCGCGCGCGTTCGGCAGCGACAGCGGCCTTGTGCCGACGCTGTCGTCGTGCCGCCTCCGGGTCGCCGAGCCGCTGCCGTGCCGCGTCCAGGAGCGGCAGGTCGGACACCGTCCAGGCGTGGGGGGCTTCCTTGCGCTGCAGCTTCCGGACCTCATCGGGGCTGAGCCAGGGAGCGCACATCCGTAGGTAGGCGGGTACCGACCACAGGTCTCCGACAAGGTCGGCCGCTTCGAGCAGCGGCCATGCGCGGTTGAGGGTGGTGACCAGCTCTTCGTCGTGCAGCAGCGACCTCCGGAAGAGGTCGGGCGAGACGTCACCGTCGTGCTTGTCCATCAGGATCGTGAGCAGCTCCTCCCAGATCTGCTCGCGCGCCTCGTTGTGCGGAGTACCTGGTCCTGGTGCTTGGAATGCCTCGGCCCAGTCGTCGGCGCTCAGCCAGATGTCGGACCAGTGGGTCGTGACCGTCATCCCCTTGGTGGGCGGCTCCTCGTAGATACTGACGGCCTTCTCGATCGCCTTCACCATGTTCGCGGACGACTTCAGGAGGGCCACGTCCGGGTCGGCCTCGATCGCTGCTGCGGCTCCCTCGGCGACGAGGTCCCGCAGGGTGCAGGTCTGCACGCCCTCCTCTCCGAGGCTGGGGAGGACGTCGGCGACGTAGGCCAGGTAGGGCCGGTGCGGACCGACGAACAGCACACCGCCCCGACGGTGACCGAGGCGAGGGTCGGAGTAGAGGAGGTAGGCGGAACGGTGCAGAGCGACGACGGTCTTCCCCGTACCCGGACCGCCGTCGACGACGAGAGCGCCGCGGGATCCCGCGCGGATGATGGCGTCCTGGTCGGCCTGGATGGTGCCGAGCACGTCTCGCATCCGTGCCGACCTGTTGCTGCCCAGGCTGGCGATGAAGGCGGACTGGTCGTCGAGCGCGGCGTGCCCGACAAACCCGTCCGAGGTGAACACCTCGTCCCAGTAATCGCTGATCCGGCCGCGGGTCCAGCGATACCTGCGGCGGCTTGCCAGACCCATCGGGTTGGCGTGGGTGGCTCCGAAGAACGGCTCGGCCGCGGGGGAGCGCCAGTCGAGCAGCAGCCGACGACCCGTGCTGTCCGTAAGCCCAAGTCGTCCGACGTACACCGGCTCGGGGTTGTCCGCGCTGACCATGTGCCCGAGGCACAGGTCCAAACCGAAGCGACGCAGTGCGCGCAGGCGAGCGGTCAGCCGGTGGATCTCCGCGTCCCGGTCCATCGCCTGCCGGCCCACGCCGCCGGGCGCCCTGCGCTCGGCATCGAGGCGGTCGGACAGTTCGGCTATCGCCTGCTCAAGGCTCTCCGCGATGGCCGCGAAGTGCTGATCGTCGCCGGCGGTCAGCGTCGGGTCGGCCTTGGGGGAAAGGTGGTCGGGAAGGTCAAACACGCTGGTAGTCAGCGGGTGCACGTTATCGGCTCCGATCTGAGGTCGCTCGCGACCATTGTGCGCGGCAAGGCGTCCGGACCGGCGTGACGAACCTGGTGGCCACGACGAGCAACGCTCGCCTGACGTGGACACCGTGGCCGTTGTCGGTTCAGGTCGCCAGGGTTTGCAGGTTCTCGTGTTCTGGGTCCTGGCTCGGCGATCCCGCGTGGTTCACGCGGACATGGGCGGCCTTTCTCGGCTGACCGCGTCGAGCAGCAGCTTCGCGGCCACCGTCGCCCCGTCGGTGCGAATCGTGGTGGCCACGGCGGTCGCTCGTGCGCGGGTCTCAGGGGTCAGGGCCGTCTTGAGTGCGTCTGACAGGGAGTCGGCGGTCGGAGTCGGACCGTCGTGTGCCGCGCCGATGCCCAGGTCGGCCACCCGGCCGGCCCAGTACGGCTGGTCCACCGCCTGGGGTACCACCACCTGGGGCGCGCCGGCTCGTGCGGCCGTCGTCGTGGTGCCCGCGCCGCCGTGGTGCACAACGGCGGCCACCCGGGGGAACAGCGCCTGGTGGTTGACCTCGCCGACGACGAAGCAGTCGTCCTGGTCGTCGAGCAGGGCCAGGTCGGCCCAGCCACGCCCGACGAGTGCGCGGCGGCCCTGCGCGCGGATCGCCTCGATGGCCACCCGGGCGACGTCCGTCGAGGCGCGCATGGGCATGCTGCCGAAGCCCACGTACACCGGTGGTGTGCCGGCGTCCAGGAACGCCACCAACTCGGCCGGGAGCGGGCGTTCGTCCGGCACGATCCACGCGCCGGTCTGCACGACGTCGAGGTCCGTCGGCTGCCACGGGCTCAGGGTCGGGTCCGTCGCCAGCCACGGGTGGTCGGTGTAGATGTGGTCGCGGACGTTGTCCACCGGTGGCAGGTCCATCGACGCCCGGTGGGTGTTGAGCGCCGGGCCGAACAGCTCCTTGATGTCCTGGGCGTCCAGGTCCCACAGCGCCCGGTTGTCGGTCACCTCAGGTGGGAACGGTCGGCCCGGCCGCGGCAGCGGCGGGCGGTGCGGCGACGGCAGGGTGATCGGCTGGTAGCTCGCGTACACGTAGTGGATGCCCAGTTTCTCGGTCACCGACCGCTCGGCGACCGGCATCATGCCGCCCGCCACCAGCGCATGACATCCCTCGGCCGCTTCGACGATCTTGTCGAACTGCGCGGCGACCCAGTCGGCCGCGCGCCGGGGCAGGTCCGCCGCCGGCGGCGGCGTCGCCCCGGTCACCATCGGGCGCACGGGCCGGCCGACCGGCACCAGCGGCACGCCGACACCGGCCAGCAGCTCCGCGAAGTCCGGCGGCGCGCACACCCGCACCTGCGCGCCGAGTGCCTGCAACTGCACCGCGAGTCCCACCATCGGTTCGACGTCCCCGCGTGACCCATACGTCGACAACAACACATGCATTTAGTGACTTCCACTTCCTCAACTTCTGGCCTCGGCGGGCGATTCTGCAGTACGACCCGGGTCTTGCCACAAGCCCCCCGGTGCGCTATAAGTTGAGAGTGGAAAGGAGTGGGTACTCCCCTTTCCCTTCATCGTCCGCTGTGTACGGACAACCTCCTCGCAAAGCGGCGGCGCGCCGCGTACGGCGATACGTCGGCCCAGGAGGATCTCCTATGGGCCCTACGGATGCAGCCGCGGAACGAGAAGTTCTCCACCCTCTTCAGCGAGGCCGGCTCGAACGTCGTCGAGAGCGCCGCCATTTGCCGTGCTCGCAGATCCCGACGTCGGCCTCGCCATCCACTCGCGATGTCGCTCGCGCTCCGGGAGGGCCTGCGCACCACGGTCCTTGCCTCGCTGCCCCGCAGGGACTACCACCCGGCCATGGGCGACGTGCCGGGAAGTCTGACCTACCGCGACGGCGACCAGACCCGTGTCGTTACGCTCTCGCCGGAGTCCGAGACTCCGCCTGACCGCCTGACCGCCTGACCGCCTGACCGCCTGACCGCCTGACCGCCTGAGCGACGCACGCCGTTGAGGTGCGCGCCCTCCCAGTCGGGCTCCTCGACGTGCAGCGGCTCACCGAGCTGCGACGGAGGCCGCCATCAAAACCTTCCGCCCGAGGCGGCCCGGTCCAGGTCGACGTACTGATGCATCGCGGCCAGCGGCTCGTAGCGGATCCACGCCGTACGTCCATCTCCCCCTTGGTGATCGCTTACGCGAGCGGGAAGAGCACGGGGAGCGTCGTCGGGCGGGGCGGGAGTTGGCTTCCTTGCTGGATTGGGGGCGGGCACCGCCAGGCAGAGCGCCACAGGACGGTGGGGGAGTCGACGTCGTTGAACTCCTCGGCGCGGAACGTGCGCAGCGGGCGCCGAGCGGCAGGGTAAATGCCTGCTCGGCAGTGCTGCGGGGGGGGAGAGGCGGGGGGCGGTGTCGTTGAGCGTGACGGTGCCCTCGCGGGTGTCGATGACGAGCCGGTCTTTTTGGTGGTGGAGGCGGGCGGGAGCGGAGGTTTCAGCCCCAACTGACCTAGCTATTACGGCACGTGACCCGCCTCCGGCCTTGCTCCGGCAACCGGTGGAAACCCGCGTGACGTCCTGTGAATGGGCCCGGTCGCGGGTTCACGGGGCAGGGCTGGGCTGTTGCCGGCACGAGATCCGCGGGGGCGCACCTGGGTAAGCTGCTGGAGCCTTTGGTGCATACGAGTGGGGGGTTCGTGGCCGCGCAGACGCAACCGGGACGTGTGATCGGCGGACGATACCGGCTGGAGTCGGTTCTGGGAGGCGGGGGTTTCGGGCGGGTCTGGAAGGCTCGCGACGAGACCCTTGACGTGGGTGTGGCAGTGAAGGAGGTCTGGCTTCCGCCGGCCACATCCGAGGAGGAACACGCGCAGCGGCTGCAGCGCGCCGAGCGCGAGGCCCGCAATGCCGCCCGGCTGCGGTCGCATCCGCACATCGTCGCCGTGCACGACGTGGTCATCGAGGATCAGGCGCCGTGGATCGTCATGGAGCTCGTCGAGGGCGCCAACCTCGCCGAGAAGGTCTCCCAGGACGGGCCCATGCCGGTCACCGCTGTCGCGCTCGTCGCCAAGGGCCTGCTCGACGGTCTCGGCGCGGCACACGAGGCCGGGATTGTCCACCGGGACGTGAAACCGGCGAACGTGATGGTCACCCGGGGCGGGCGGGTGCTGCTCGCCGACTTCGGGATCGCCGTACAGCAGGGCGACACCTCGCTCACGGCGAGCGGCGGGCTGATCGGCTCGCTGGAGTACATGCCGCCGGAACGGTTCAACGG
The DNA here is from genome assembly GCF_003389455.1 of Streptomyces inhibens. Taxonomy (GTDB): domain Bacteria; phylum Actinomycetota; class Actinomycetes; order Streptomycetales; family Streptomycetaceae; genus Streptomyces; species Streptomyces inhibens. The sequence goes on from NZ_QUAC01000145.1 coordinate 39,451, forward strand.
TGTCGACTCCGGTGGCGCGGGCGACCTGTACTCGCTGGGCGTGACGCTGTATCAGGCGCTGGAGGGGGTGTCCCCGTTCCACCGGGAAACCCCTACGGAGACGTTGACCGCCGTGCTGCTCGGGGAGGTGCCCGTTCCTCGCGACGCCGGGAAGCTCGGGGCGCTGATCACCCGTCTACTGGACAAGGACCCCGGCAACCGGCCCACCGCTGCCGAGGCCCTGGCCGTGATCGACACCCTCGTGCTGTCGCCCGTGCCGGATGTCCCCGGAGCAGCGGCCGGCCCGGACTCCGCGCCGGCGCCAAAGCCCCTGCCGGACGCTTCCCAGGCACGCGCCGGTCTCGACGCCGTGCCTGCGCCGGAGGCTCCGGGCGGTGCCGAGGTGGGCGCCGAACCCGTCCAGGCCCCGGCGCCCCCGCCCGCTCCGGGCGGATCCGAGGCTCTGACCGAGCGCGTGCCTCCGCTGCCGCCCACGCTGGAGGCTCAACCGCCCGCCGGCACCATCCGGCCGACCACCGGGCCTGGCGCGGTGCGCCCGGCCAGGCCGCTGGTTCTCGTGGGCGCCGCTGTGGTCGCCGCGGTTGCGGTCGCGGTGGGCATCGCCGTGGCCACGTCGGGCGGCGAGGACGCGTCACCGAACGCCGGCTCGCCCCGTACCCCGGCGGGATCTACAGCACCGGCCGCGGAGCAGTCCGACGACACGGGTCCGAAGACTCCGGCGGGCTGCGAAGACCAGGCCACGATCGGCGAGAAATGGAACAGGATCGTCGCCTCCGACCACTTCGGGAACGGCACCGCGCCGATCGAGGACCTGCTGGGGCAGATCCAGGACGCGCAGAGAGCCGACATCGCCAAGGCGGACCGGAGCGCGGTCAAGACCGCGCTCCAAAAGGACATTGACGTCGCCGCGAAGGCCCTCGACGCACTCCGGGACAAGGACGACAGTGCCTTCAACAAGTCCCTGATGGACCGGCCCCGTGTTGGCCTCGACATCCTCGATGCCTGTATCCCGGTTCAGAGCTGATCGGCACGTAGGCGCTCGGCCGGCTGCCCGACCGGCCTCCCGAGGCGGCCTTTCACGCCCCCCCGTCACCTCCGCCGCCGCGTCGTCGGCCTGGCCCGCGTGGGTCACGATCTCGGCGACGATCTTGCTCCACAGCTGGCGCGACGTACGCCTGATACGGCTCCGGCGGGCGCACATCGATCGGGGCACGGACCCGCAGCAGCGCCCGGGCACTCGCGCCTACCAGCACCGTTGGGTGGTCCGCGGTCACTGGAGAAACCAGTGGTCCCCATCGCGCAACGCCCACCGGCCTCTGTGGATCAGCCCGCACCTCGCCGGGCCGGAGGTCTTGAGCAGCATGGCACCGCGCAACGCGGTCAGCGCCCCTTTGCGCTGCCGTGCCCGGATTTCCTCCCCCCGTCCGTCCGCCGCGTCGAACAGGTCCTGCACCTCGTCATAGGTCAACGGTCGCCGCCCCGGGGCGCCCTCGTACGCGCTGGTGTGCGTGACGGTGTTCCACTTGTGCAAGCGCTGCACAGGCGCTGCACAGGCGCTCGCACAAACCGCTCCAGGCAGGTGGCCGGCCAGCCGTAGCAGGCGTCAGCGATGTACTCGCAGAACAATCGCAGGGTGTTCTGGATAACTGCGCCCCTTCGACGCCGCGAACGTCAGCCGCTTCGTGCGCAGGTGGTCGATTCGTTGCACCGGCGGAGCGCACTTTCTCCTGACGTGCGCTATTTCTCAGCTCTCGACCTGTCCCCGCAACGGCGGTGCCCCAGATCGCAGGCTTTGCCTTGCTCGAACGCCGCAGATGACTCGTCAGCCGGCGGTCCAGCCCAAGATCTTCGGCAGCACCTGCTCGGCGACGCGGAGCAACGCCGCGTCATCGGGGAGCCCGTCGTCCTGGCGCCTTCCGAACCACAGACCGAAGAAAACCCGCACCTCCCCGATGACCAGGAGCGTCCGGCCTGCGGGCAGCGGAAAACCGTTGGACGGCCGGGCCCGGACGAGCCATGATCCGCACTTGTGACGACGCCGAAGCAGCTTCTGGTCCGAGCGGCCGCCCGCAACAACGCCGAGTGGTGCGCGGCGATGAGCCGATCGCACGGCTTGGCGGGCGAGTTCGGGGCACAGAGCTGGACCGCTCCGGCTCGCACGCCGCTGTACTACCCCGACGCGGTGACGCTGGTGCCGGGCGCCGACCCGGCCGCGCTGGCGACCCGGATCGACACCACGACGCCCGGCGCCTCCGTCAAGGACAGCTTCGCCGACCTCGACCTGGGGGAGGCCGGCTTCCAGGTGCTGTTCGAGGCGCAGTGGATCCACCGCCCGGCGGGTGCGCCCGCCACCGCGTCGGATCTTGCCTGGAACGTGGCGGGCGACCCGGACACGTTGCGCGCGTGGGCGCACGCTTGGGACGACGGGAACGGCAACGCGGACCTCTTCCGGCCCGAACTGCTCGACGACCCGGCCACGTTCGTGCTCGCCGGACAGTCCCCTGACGGCCGGGTGATTGCCGGAGCGGTGGCGAGCCGCAGTGACCAGGTGGTCGGAATCTCCAATGTCTTCGCGCTGGAGGGCGGCCCCGACGCGGCCTGGCCGGTCGTACTGGAGGCGGTGCACGGGCTGTTCCCCACCCTGCCGGTGGTCGGCTACGAGCACGGCAGCGATGACCTGGCGGCCGCCGTCCGCCACGGCTTCGAGCCGGTCGGTCCGCTGCGGATCTGGCTGCACGGCTAGATCGGCTCCAGGGCTGCCCGAGCCACTGTTCGCCGCAGCCGTCCCTATGGGAAATGTGACCGCGACGGTGAGGAATTAAGTGACGCTCAAGCGGTCTGAAGTGGGGAATTGCGTGACCGCTGACACCAGGGCGGTGATGACGTGCTCGAAAACCACACGGTCGGGTATGCGCGGGTTGCGGCAGCCCAGCGGGTGTGGGTCCACATGCGCGGGGCAGCAGCGCCGCGCACTGGTTCCACAAGGGTTCGAGCAGGCAGGACGGCAGGACGGGCACGAGACTCCGGGAGGGGATGACGCCGACATGTGGTGCCGCCGCGCTCGGCCCGTCCAGCGTCGCCGATGCGACCAGGGCTGCAGGGCTGGGGGTCAGCGCGGGCGGAGTTGCCCGGCGGCGGGGACGTCGAGGACGAAGATGTGGCCGATGTCCGCGTCTGCGTAGCCGTAGTCGACGTTTTTCACCCGGAGCTGTTGCGGGGTGGCTTCGACGATCTGGACGGCGACGGGCTCCGGGCGGCCGGGTAGAGAGAGCAGCCAGTCCTGGGCCAGGTAGCTCAGCCCCATGCGGTCCAGGCACTGGCGGGCGTGATGCTCGTTGGTGGGTGCGCCGAGCGGGTGGCCGAAGACGGTGACCGGGTGAACAGAAGCGGGTTGTCGTCGACCGGGCGCAGGTAGCCAAGGAGTTCGCTGTCCTCACAGCGGTGGTGGCGGGCCCAGTGGGCGGGGATCACGTCGGATGCTCCCATGGGTGTGCGGCGATGCCGCTTCGCACGGACAGGGCATCGCCAGGCGGTGGATCAGATCGGGTGGAAGCTGCCCGGTGCCAGAGGTCTGCAGCCCTCCAGCAGCCGGTGGCCGGTCAGCTCAGGCGGGCGTCCGCGTAGGTGGCCATCGCATCTCGCTGATAGGCGGCGAGCCCGAGAGCGACCTGGGCGTAGGCCGCGCGCCACTGCACATCGTCGACATAGGTCTGACCGAGGGCTTTGAACGCGGCCGCGTTCGGGGTCCACATCCGGCAGACGCCCCGGTAGTGGGCATCGACCTCGGTCTGCACCGCCGGGTCGGTCACCGGCGTGCCGGATGCTACGAACTCGGCCATACGGACCGTCGCCGCGGTCGCCTCCCGCTGCAGCCGCGCCTGGTCCTCATCCGTGAGTGTGCCGGCGAACTGCCTCGACTGCGCCGCCTCGTCAGGCCACTGCTCAAGGGCGGCCGCCTCGTGGCGGGCGGCATCGAAGCCCTCGAACAGGTTCTCCGGCCTGCTGATCTTCGTCATGTCGTGGGTGTCCTTGTCTTCCTCAAGTTCGGCGATGGTGCGGCCGACTGTGGCGGCCAGCACGTCCAGCCGCTCCCGCTCCGCCAGCAGCCTCCGGTGGTGCTCCCGCAGCGCGGCCACCTGGTCGACCTGGCGCTCCAGGACCGCTGCGATCTCGCGCAGTCCCAGACCGAGTTCCCGCATCAGCAGGATCTGCTGCAGCCGCAGCAGCCCTGCCTCCTCGTAGTAGCGGTGGCCGTTGCTCCCGATGTACGCAGGAACAAGCAGCCCGATCTCGTCGTAGTGCCGCAGCGTCCGGGACGTCACCCCGGACATCCGGGCCACGTCCGCGATGGACCAGGCCATAGCCGTGCCTTTCATCGCCGGGCCGGTCTCTCCGGCCACACAAGGGACCGTAGGAGTTGACGCAGCGGAAAGCGCAAGAGGACCCCGGCACGCACCACTCTCATCGCGCCCGGCAATAACGGCTAACGCAATCAGGCGGAAGGCCGGCGACGCCTCGGTTCATGACGCCCGTCCGCCGAACTGCCAGTTGTGCACTTCGATATCGGCGTACCGGTCCGGGGTTAGGACGGCGCGTGCCGTGTACGGATCCGGCGCCCGCACCAGCGCCGCCGTACCCAGCCAGGTGGCGCCGTCGTCGGACAGCAGCGGCCCGTACGCGATCAACTCGTCCTGCCCGGGCGGCACGGCGAGGTCGGCGGCCTGCCCGGCGCCAAGGCCGAGCACCAGGTATCGGTTGCCACCGGTCCGGCCGCCAGGGAAATCCCACATTGTGCGCCCCAATGTGTTGCGCCACCGGCGCAGCAGCACGTCGCGGTACACGCCTGCTTGGTAGCCAGGCTCGCCGAAGGCGAACGCGCGAGCGGCGGCAGGATCTGGCAGGTCGACGATATGCACACTGCCGGTGGGCGCGTCGCCGTCGCTGGTGAGGGTCGGGCCGCGGGCGATCATCTCCGCCGCATACCGGTCCATGTAGGACCAGTGCTCTTCCAGCAGCTCGTTACGCAGCGCCAGGGAGCCGGGCCGATCGCGGTGATAGCAGAAGAACTCCATGCCCACATTCTTCATCACCATGTACACCCCCCTTACAAAGGCCCGCACAATGCGTTGAGTTGGCGGTGGGTGATGAGACAGCAGGCCGGTTTGAGAAAGGCTTCGTGGATGTCGGCTCGTCGCTCTCAGCGGATTCTGAGCGCTTGAAGGCATGGAGCCATGGAGCCAGGCGAAGGTTCGCTCGACCACCCATCGGTGGGTTCCCAGGCCGGTTCCGCGCCGGGTGCCTCGGCGGGTGATGGCCGGCACGATGTCCAGGGCTCGGACCTGGTCGCGGTAGATGTCGTGGTCATAGCCGCGGTCGGCGAAGAGGGAGTTGAGCTTTCGGCGCGGGCGGCCGACGCGGCCCCGGATGGGTGGGATCGCTTGCAGGAGAGGGTCTGGAGCGATGCCGAGGAAGCTGAACAGGCCACGATCCTGTGCGGCTCTGCCTTGCAAGTATGGCGGCCTGACTGGCGGGGAGCGCTGGAGAGGGATGTCCGTGCCTCGTGCTATCCAGGCTTGTATGACGGATACGACGTACTCCGAATTGCTGGGAACCATCGATGAGTTCGCTGGAAGGCTGGACCTGCATGAGCAGGTGGCCTGCCTTTACGGCCTGATCGCTCCCCTGCTCGACCGCGTTGAGCAGGAGGACGAGGAGTTGAGCGATGAGCCCGTGCTCTCGACCGCGGATGCGGTGCGGGGGATCCACAAAGCTGCTGCTGGGGAGCCGACCGACGTCGATGCGGTCCATGAGCAGCTGACCGAAGTGGGTCTGTGCTACTCAGAAGACCAGGACCCGGAGCGACACATTGTGTCCCAGTCAGCCTATGCGTCGGCGGCCTGGCTGCGCCTGCTGGCAGGGCGGAAACTGCGTACCACGAGATACCTTGAGGGCGACGAGGAGGATCTGATCCCGCCGTTCGCTCCGTCGACGTTCACGCAGATTGTCGACCTGCTGGCTTGGACTCGATCGGGCCAGGTGTATTGCCACTGGGAGGACGCCACAACGGCTCCCGAGTACGATCTTCCGGCCGCGATACGCGAGCTCCAGGTGATGCACCTGGAGATCACCACCTGAGGCAGTCATCAGGGGCGGATCACGGTCATCCGTTGCAGGTTGTAGGCGAAGACGCCGAGTCCGACCCAGGCTTGTGCTCCGCTGAGCCGTCGCAGCCGTGTTCGGCGGAGCCCGAATCCACGCTTGAGGTGACTGATGCGGGCTTCGATACCAACGCGCCAGTTCCGCATCCTGCGGAAGGCGCGGCTCCAGGACCCTCGCCCAGGACACCGACCTGTGGCACGACGACGTGTGGGTCGCGGACTCCACACCAGGGGAGTGCGCTCGGTCCCGGCCCACCGTCAAACGCTCCGACCTGGCCAGCTGGGCCGCCTACTCCTACTGCCCGTCCCACTCCCGATTCTTCTGGGGCTTGCGACTGCATCTGATGGGTACACCTGGCGGCCTGCCCATGGCCTGGGCCCTGGCCAACCCCAAGGTGGACGAACGCGACGTCCTGGCCGGCGTACTCACCACTGACCCTGACCTACTTGCCGCCCATCCCGGCCAAACCGTCATCGGCGACAAGGGCTACGTGTCGAAGCACCTGGACGCCTTCGTGACCAACCACAGCCTGGCCCTGCTCCGACCGAGCTACCGCAATAGGCCAGTTCTTCTCTGACATCTCGCAGGGCGGGGTGGCCGGGGTAGAGGAGGCTCTCGCCGGTCCCGCGGCGGGTTGACGACGAAGATCCACCTTGCAGCCAACGACCGCTGCCCTCCGCCGGCGTTCCGCATCCGGGACTGCTTCGCCTGGCGGTTCGCCGAGACCCGCCAGGGCATGGCCGCGACCTGGACCGACCCGGAGAGGGGGATGAGGGTCGAGGTCGTCCGCCCGTCGATCGACACCCGTAACGATCGCGGCGGAACCGCCCTGGTGCCGCAGGCCGGCCTGCGTACCGCTCCGTGCCGGATGACCCCGCCGTGCCGCTGCGGACCCGGGTGACCGCCCGGCGGGCGGTCGGCTCCACCGCGCTCGCCCTGACCTCCGGGCCGCCGCTGTTCCGTACTCGCCTGGCCCCCGCGGCCCAGGCGGCCGGTCGGCATGACGACGGTCATGTCCTGGACCGCATGCACGCGGGTTCCACGGCTGCCTCGAACGACGAGCGGATCTTGTCCAGGTGATGGTCGTTCGTTACGCATATCCAAGACATGTGTTATGAAACACCTGGCATTACATGGCGTGGGGGCGAAGTGATGGCTTCATTCGAAGGTTGTCTTGTGGGTCGTGCGGCTGAGTTGGCGGAGCTGTCCAGGCTGGCGGAGTCCACACTTGCGGGCGAGGGGCAGGCCGCGTTCGTCGTGGGTGAGGCCGGTCTCGGGAAGACCGTGGTGCTTGAGCAGGCGGCGGCGGCCGCGGAGCGTATGGGCATACGGGTGCTGCATGGGAGTGCCCAGGAGCTGCAACAGGCATGTCCGTTCGCCTTGATTTCAAGCTGCTTGAGGCTGGAGGAGTCTCCCTCGGATGCCCGGCGGGCTCGGGTCGCCGAGGTGCTGCGCGGTGATGCCCGCTACGGTCTGCCGGGCGCCAAGAGCGAGGCGGCGGGGGCGACGATCGAGGCGATGGTCGGGCTGGTCGAGGACTTGTGCGCGCAGGGGCCGCTGGCGCTGTTCCTCGACGACCTTCAGTGGGCAGACTCGGCAAGTGTGGCCGTGCTGCACAAACTGGTGCGTTCGGTGCATCAATTGCCGCTTCTGGTGGTGGGTGCCCACCGGCCCGTGTCCGGGGTCGGGGAAGTCGACCACCTGTCACGGAGCCCGATCGCCGGCAATCGCACCCTGCTGGAGCTGGCACCACTCGATACGGAGGCCGTGGCGGCCCTGCTGGCAGACCTGTGCGGCCAGCCGGCCGGTCCGCGACTGCGGCGCATGGCCGAGGGAGCCGCCGGCAACCCGCTGTACATCACGGAGTTGATCGCCGCGCTGAGGCGCGAGCATGCCATCGAGACCGGCGAGGCCATGGCGGACATCGCCGCCGGCTGCTCGCTGCCGCCGCTGACCGCGCTGGTGACACACCGGCTTCGCTACCTGCGTGATGACGTGCTGCAGGTGCTGCGCGTCGCCTCCGTACTGGGCGCCGGTTGCACCACCGCCGAACTCGCAGCGGTGGTGGACCTTCCGGTACGCGACCTGCTGACCGTCATGGCGGAGGCCGAGGCATCCGGGGTGCTGAGGGACACCGGTCAACGCCTGCGCTTCCGCCATGAGCTCATCCGGCACGCCCTGTACGACGCCGTGCCGGAGTCGGTCCGGACCATGCTGCACATGAGAGCGGCGCAGTGCCTTGCCGAGGCCGGGGCAGCTCCCGAACGCGTTGCCGAGCACCTGCTCAACGGGGTGCCGAGCACGGACTTTCTGATCACGTGGCTGGAAGGATCCGCGGCACGGCTCACCACGCGGGCACCGGTCATGGCTCTGCGGCTGCTCACCACGGCGCTGGCACTCGGCGACCCCACGGATGCCGGGTATATCAATCTCCGTCTGCACCACGCCCTTGCGCAGCTCTCCTGCGGTCTCCTCGCCGAGGCGGAGGAAAGTGCCCGCTGCGCCCTGGCCAAGGCGCCTGACCCCGGGTGGGAATGCCTGATGCGCTGGATCGTCATCCAGGCCGCGTTCGCCCGCGGCCGGCCTGACCTGGCGCTGGCGGAGGCGCGGGCCGGATGCCGGAGCCCGGGCGTACCGGCGATCGAGGCCGTCCGGTTCCAGGCGTTCAGCGCGGTATGTCTCTTCGCGCTGGGCGACCTCACCGAAGCCGGCGCGGTCGCCTCACGTGCCCGGCGCGCCGCCGACGAGGCCGGTGACAGTTACGCCCTGGCCAGTACCCTGCACATACTGGCAGCCAAGCGTTTCCTCGAAACGCCTGACGCCGAAGCGGTCGAACTGGCGCGGCAGGCGTCCCGCCTCACGCCCGACACGATGCACCCGGCGGAGTGGATGGGGCTGCAACTCGCCCTGGTCAACTACTACGTCGATCTCGATCTCGGGCACGACGCCCAGCGGACCCTCGCCGCCGTACGCATCCCGGCGGAGCACACCGGAGGGGTGTTCCTGCCCTGGTACCACCTGTCCTGCGCGCTCCTCGCGTTTCACTCGGGGCGCTGGGACGATGCGCTGGCGGAGATCGAATCAGGTCTCGACTGCGGAGGCCAGGACGAGATGAGCCGCGCGCTGCGGGCGGTGGCGGCATTGATCGCCGTACACAGAGGCCGGCGCCCCCTCGCCGAAGCACATCTGACCGCTCCGCTGCCCGAGGTCGACAACGCGACGGTCGCCGCCTTCTACGAGTATCTGCCGTTGTGCGCAGGCGTCCTTCTGGACGAAGCGCAGGGCGATCCCCGGCGCGCCTACTCCCGGCTCGCCGAGGCGTTCGACAGCGGCGTCGGCCATCTGCCGGGCCAGCTGATCCTCAGCTTTCTGACACCTGATCTGGTCCGCCTCGCCCTGGCCCAGGGGGACCACGCGAACGCACGGCGATACGCCGCCGCCGCGCAACGGCGCGCCGACCACAGCGGCGGCCTCTACCACCTCGGCGACGCCTACCGCTGTCAAGGTCTGCTGAGCGGGGACCCTGATCTGCTCATGGAAGCGGTCCGCTGCTACCGCAACGCTCCGCGGCCACTCAATGCGGCACACGCCCTTACCGATGCGGCGGAAATGCTGGCCCGTAGAGGGCGACTGGATGACGCCCGCGTCCTGCTCGATCAGGCGCTGGACACGTTCACGCAGCTGGGCGCGGTCTGGGACGTGGCCCAGGCGACGTCCCGGCTGCGAGCGGTCGCCGTCCGACGGGGTTCGCACAGGACCCGAACCGGCTTTCGCGACGGCTGGGAAGCGCTCACCCACACCGAACGCCTGGTTGCGGAGCACGTGGCCGAAGGGTGTTCCAATCCCGAGATCGCGGCTCGGCTGTCCATCGCCCGAAGCACCGTCAGCACCCATGTGTCCAGCATCCTCAGAAAGCTGGCGATGACCTCACGGGTCGAAATCGCCGCGGAGGTGACCCGCCGGCAGAAGTCCGGGCGGTCACCTTCGCAGGGCTGACCCTCTCGGCGCTCGACGCGTTGTTCCCCGGCTCCGTTCACGGAGGCCGGGGAACGGTCCGACGGCGTGCCGTCAGATCACGAGGCGGAGTGCTCTCAGGTCACGAGGGGGAGTGCTCTGCACCGGTCACCGGTTGTTGACGCACTCCGGAGCGGGGCTGTCGCTCGTGCACAGCACCAGGTTGCTGCTGAGATTGTCGGTGCCATCCTTGGCGGGGATGGTGGCGGTGCCGTCGCCGGACCAGGTGTCACCGAGATCATTGGTGAACGTCCACTTACCCGTCACCGTCTTCATCAGCTGGCCTCGCATGGCCCAGCTGTAGTTGTTCGGCTTCACGGATATCTTGTTTGCGTCGCTCACGGTGTCGGTCTGGGTCCAGGAGTGATCGTAGCGTGCGGTGATCGCCGTACTGACCTTGGCCGTGACGATTTCGACGTTGATCCCGACCTCGCTGGTGACGGTGATGGAGCCGCCCACCGCATTCGTCTGGGACGAGGTCTGCGTCCAGGTGATGGTCCGATCTCCGGGGTCGGTGCTGTTGTTCCACACATTGGAGCTGACCCGCTGCAGGTTCCGCACGGATGCCACGCTGTCGCCGGTGACCTTGTAATCGCACGACTTGATGATGCTGGAACCGTTGCTGCACTGCTTCAGGGCGTACGCGGTGGCCAGGTCCGAGAGGGTGGGGCCCGTGTACTCCGGGCTGGGCGTCGGGCCGATGATCCACTGCTGGTTGTTGGCACCGTTGCAGTCGTGGATACCCACTGTTGTGCCGTCGTTACTGCTTCCCCCGAACACATCCATGCACTTATTGGTGTTGACGTTCCGGATCAGGTAGTAGCCGCCACCACTGCGCGAGGGCTGCAGATACCAATTCTGCTTGCTGTTGTTCTGGTCGCAGTACTCCGGCTCGACGAGGTGGCCGTTGTCGGTGTTGAAGTCGACGCACTTCTGCGTCTTGTCGTTGCGGATCAGGAAACTCCCGTCCCCGTTGGGGAGGATGCTCCAATTCGCTATCGGCGACTTGTTGATGACCATTTCGGTCCGGTAGTCCGGCGAGTCCTTCGCCAGATCCAATGACGGCGCAAGACCGTCGCTCTGGGGCAGGCGCGGCGACAGGGACAGGCCCGTCATGGCGGGGGTGTCCGCGTGAGCCGTTCCGGTCGTGAGCGGAGAGACTGACGTGGCGAGGGTGGCGAAGGCGACCGCGGCGAATGCGGCCATCGTCCGCCGCACATGCCCGTGGGGGGTCGGCTCGGTGATCATGGGTATTCGGTTCTCCTTCGGCGGTTCTTGCTTGTGGGCAGGCTTGGTGACCGGCCCTCATGCCGTGGCAACGCCTCCCGGACAGGGGAGGAAGCACCCCATCCCTGACTGTGGCCCCGCTGCGGCGGTGTCAAAGTACGAGGGTCCGCGCAGCGTTACATCCTTCAACTGACGGAGGACTTGCTGGACGGGCGGCAGAGGGGGCGACGGGCGCGGCAGACGACAGGCGCGCCTCAGCCCGGCCGCGCCCCGTCCTCCCGCGGCCCCTGAGGGCTGTCCCGTAATTGATCTCCACCATGAGGACTGCCCAAAGCGGCGGGCCAGGTCTGGTGAGCACCGGACCGCCATGCCGTGCATCGCGCGGTGGGATGCAGCGGCGGCGGGCAGTTCGGTGCCGGTGTCAGTGCGGGTGGTAAAGCCCTTGGGAACGGGAGGAGTCGATCGACCCGTCCTCGGGATACGCAGGAAGTCCGTCCAGGGATTCCTCCAAAACCACCCGCGCTACCCGCAGAAGGACGGGATCCTGTCTTACGGCCCTCGCCAAGGACAGCGGCACCGAGGGCATCTCCTGGTACAAGTGAGTCGGCTCTGAGAGGCATCGGCAGAATGACACGTTTATCGGACGAGAAGGACGGGGCGGCCGGCGGGTACTCCCGCCGTAAGCTCCTCAAGATCGGCATCGGCGTCGCCGTGGGGGCGGGGGTTGTCGGTTCGGGCGCCACGGAAGCGATGGCCGGCGGGCCGAACGACCCGTCCAGCCTGACGTTCGCGACCAAGGTGAAGAACCTGAGCGGCCCGGACGAGACCGGCCCGTTCGCCTCGCCGTGGACCGACCTCGGCATCCCCGCGCTGTGCCCGAACGGCACCATGCTGTTCGTCGGCGGCGACACCTTCAACGGCGACCACGTACCGCTGCCGGGCGAGGCCGCCGACGACTGGCGCGCCCCGGTCGGCCTGCGCTCCAGCAGCGCGGACCTGAACAACCTGCGTATCGACGGCAGTGTCGGCGGCAACCACGCCAACAGCCTTGTTGACGAGCCGCACAACCCGGTCGGCGACAAGGCCACGACGGCGATCCCGTCCGACGTGTTCGTCGTCGACGGCGTCATGTACATGCACCTCATGCGCGGCGTCATCTACGACACCCACCACACGGACTTCTGGCGCTCCACCGACAACGGTGAGACCTGGGAGTACCTGTGCCAGTGGCCGGGTGACCTGCACGGCGGGCAGTTCCAGCAGAAGACGTACGCCGTGGCCGAGGGCGACTACTGCTATGTCCTGTCCACGGTCTTCAACCGCGACGTGGAATCGGGGATGCTGCTGCACCGGGTACGCAAGGACAGCCTCGGCAACGCGGACGCGTACGAGCCGTGGGGCTACGCCGACGGCGACTGGCGGTGGGGCGCGCCCCCGACGACTGTCTTCGGCACCCGCAAGTGGGGCGAGATGTGCTTCCGCGCCATGGACGGCAAGTACGTCCTCACATGGCTGAACATGAACGCGCTGTCGATCCGGGCGATGGTCTTCCCACTCCCGACGTCGGACCTGACCAAGACGCTTGAGCAGACGATGATCCTGCCCGGCAGTCCGGGGCAGGAGGCGGCCAACCTCGTCGCCAGCCCGTACGGTGGATTCGTCATCCCCGGCTCGACATTCGGCAACTTCCACATCGTCGTCAGCCAGTGGTACGACCCGAAGAACTACCGGATCATGCAGTACAAGGTCAACATGCTGTCCTGAGCCAGCGCATCCCGTCGGGCGTCGTTCTCGTGCGGCGCCCGGTCCGTCCGACCGTGCGCCGCGTAACTCGGGGTGAAGGCCCAACCCGCCGTACAGTACGTGCGTGGACGCGACAGGCGTCGCCAGCCAATGGCTCTGAAATTACCTCAGAACATGCGGAATCGGAGCGGTCAGCGACCCGGCGCCATGCGTTGCTGCGCGACGAATCGCGGGGGCAGCGCATGCGTTCGCTGAGGTCCGGGCCGTACGGCGGCTCGTCTTCCGGGTACTCCGGGTCGGGTTCCTATTCATCCGACTTTCCACTCCGCTTATGAGGACCTTTGAAATCCCCACCCCTGCTCCTCTGTCCACTTGGTTGCACGTTGAATGATAGGGCTGGCTCGACCGCCTGTTGAGGGTTCGGGCTGTTCGGGCTCCCTGTCAGCGCACAGTGCTGAAGAACTCGTGGACATCGCTGACGAGTTGGTCCGGGGCTTCCATCGCGACGAAGTGGCCGCCGCGGTCGAGTTCGGTCCACCGCACGACGTTGTGGTCGCGTTCGGCCCAGCGGCGGATGGTCACGTCGTGGGTGGAGACCAGTACGGCGGTGGGCACCGTCCCACGCCGACCGGCTGCCCAGTCGTCCTGACCGTCGCCCCACCCGGTGTCGTGCGTGGTGGCGGAGTCAGTGCTCCAGTCGTCAGCTGCGGCCTCGCTCCAGGTATGCGCGGAGATCTCCTCGTAGTAAACCTGGGCGGCCGAGGCGGCGGTGCCGGTCAGCCAGTACAGCGAGACCTCGGTCAGGATGCGATCCCGGTCGATGCTGTCCTCGGGCAGCCCGTCTTCCGGGTCGGTGAGCTCCTTGAACTTCTCCACGATCCAGGCCAGCTGGCCGACGGGGGAGTCGGTGAGGGCGTAGGCCACCGTCTGCGGGCGTTTGGAGTTGCACTGCAGGTAGCCGTCGTTGAAGTTCTGCATCTGCTGCCAGCGTCGCTGTTCGGCCTCGGTGAGGCCGTCCATCTCGCCTTCGGTCCCGACCGGGAATGTGATCACAGCATTGACGTGAATGCCGATCACGTGGTCCGGGGCCTGCTTGCCCATCTCCGGGGCGACCCACGAGCCGGTGTCATAACCCTGGACGCCGTAGCGCGCGTAGCCGAGGCGGGACATCAGCCGAGTGAGCGCCCCGGCCATCGCGGCCGCGCCCATGCCCGGCCCGGCCAGCGGGGTGGACCAGGCAAACCCCGGCAGCGAGGGGATGACCAGGTGAAAGGCATCGGCCGGATCGCCGCCGTGCGCGCGGGGATCGGACAGGGGCCCGATGACGTCGAGGAAGTCCACCACCGAGCCCGGCCAGCCGTGCAGCAGCATCAGCGGCGTGGCATCGGGCTCGGGCGAGCGTACGTGCAGGAAGTGGAGGTTCTGCCCGTCGACGGTGGTCATGTACTGGGGGTGCGCGTTGAGCGCCGCCTCGTGCGCCCGCCAGTCGTAGGCGGTGCGCCAGTACTCGGCCAGGTCCTTGAGGTAAGTCACCGGAACGCCGCGGCTCCAGCCGACACCGGGCAGCTCCTCCGGCCAGCGGGTGGCGGCCAGACGGGCGTGCAGCTCGTCGAGCTGGGCTTGCGGGATGTCGATGCGGAAAGAGTGGATGCCGGGTGTTGTCTTCGCCATGTCTGTGACGCTACGGCTCGCTGAGGTCAGTTCCTGTCCTAACTTCGGGCAGTCTGGAGGAATGCCGGGAGCGGCCGCGCGAACTCGGCCACCCGGTGCACGCCACCCAGGGCGCCGCCGGCTACCACTACACCAGCCCGCCACGGCCACAGCATCCACTCGGCCGAGCCGCACAGCCCGGTCAGCTTCGGCCGCCACCGGTACCTGGTCGCCTGGGACAACGACCGGCCGACTGGCGCACCTTCCGCGTCGACCGGGTACGGCCATCGCTGTCCCCGTCCAGCACACCACCACTGTGCAGTACGGCAGCAACTCACGGCTGACCCCACGCAGCCCCGGGCCCTGGGCCGGGGCTCTCCAGCACTCGCCCGGCAAGGCCGTAGTGGCGCGCCTCCGTCGAGACGATGGGCCAGCGGATGCGGCAGGTCGGGGCAGGTCGAGCCTTCGCGTCGAACAGCAGGCCACCGAGGGATCCGGTCCTGAGGCCGCAGGCTGAGACCCCGAGAAGCTTCGTTGCTTAGAGTTCGATGCCCTGCAACGTGCCAACGGGCCGCCAGGATCGGCAGGTTGTGAGCATTCGGCCTGATCGGTCCACGGGCTGTCCGGCGGCAACTGGGACCGGACGAGGGCCCTGACCAAGATCTGGTCGGGGCCCTCGTTCGCCCAGGTGGGCGGTGTGGGGCTGCCCCTGGGGTCAGCCTGCGGACAGTCGGGAGTCGGCCGGGTTCGACGCCGGCGTCTCCTGATGCTCTCCGGTTGCGCGGCCGGCTTGCTGGGCCGGGATCCGACGTACGCATTCGATGAGGTAGTCGCCGGTGTCCGGGTCGAGGGTGACGCCGTGGGTCTCGCTGCGGAAGCCGGGGAAGCGCCGGTCGAAGGATTCCAGGGCGGTCAGGTAGCGCAGCAGCGGGCCGTCGGGGGTGCCGGTGTTTTCGCCGGGCATCAGGACGGGGATGCCGGGCGGGGTGACGGTGACCATGGCGGCGGCCACCCGGTCGGCCGCGTCGGCCAGCCGTACGCGCTCGGTGCCACCGCGGATGAGGCGCTGGTAGCAAAGCTGGGGCGGGGTGACCGGCTCGGGCAGGTCCTGGAAGGCCGTATCGAGCAGCTCGACCAGGCGCGCCTCGCGCAGGTGGTCGTGCATCTCCTGGCACAGACCGCGCAGGGTCTGGCCGGTGTAGCGTTGCGGATGGGCGGCGACCAGCTCAGGCAGCAGGCGCTCCAGCGGTGCGTCCTGGTCGTAGAGCGTCTTGAAGTCCATCAAGGCGTCCAGCAGGGTTCCCCACTTGCCCTTGGTGATCCCCATGGAGAACAGGATGAGTGTGGTGTAGCTGTCGGTCTTCTCCACCACGATGTTCCTGGTGGCCAGATAGGCGGTGAGGACACGGGCGGGGATGCCCCGGTCGGCCATCTGCCCGGTGGCGTCGATGCCGGGGCAGGTGAGGGTGACCTTGACGGGGTCGAGCAGGCAGTAGCCCTCGGTCAGGCCGGTGAAGCCGTGCCAGTCGGCGTCGGGCTCCAACTGCCAGCAGGACGGTTCGGTGCGCAGCAGTTCGGCCGGCGCATCGGCGAAGGGCAGACACTCGCCAGTGTCCGGGTCGGTCACGGTCCCGGGCTGCCAGACACCGAAGAACCAGTCGGGCCGGTCGCCGGCGGCTGCGATGCGCCGGCCGACGCGTACGACCGTCTGGCGGAAGCGGATGGCCTCGGTCACCGCCTCGTCGATCAGCCAGCGGCCCTGCGGCCCGTCCATCATCGCGGTGGCCACGTCGAGGGAGGCGATCATCGGGTAGAGCGGCGAGGTGGTGCCGTGCATCATGAACGCCTCGTTGAACCGCTCGTGCTCCACCGGCGCTCGCGGCGCGGGCTTGACGTGCACCATCGCGCTCTGCGACAGCGCGGCCAGCAGCTTGTGGGTGGACTGGGTGGAAAAGACGGTGGGGCGTTCGGGGCCGGGGAAGGTGTCGGGGCCCACCGCCATGCCGTAGCGCCCGGCGTAGAGGGGGTGGAAACGGGCGTAGGCGAACCAGGCTTCGTCGAAATGGAGCCGGGGCGTGCTGGGCGCGAGGGCCCGGGCGACCTGGAGGGCGTCGTAACACAGGCCGTCGTAGGTGGAGTTGGTCAGCACCGCGTACTGCGCCTCGGACGAGACCGCGCCCTGGGCCAGCGGGTTGCGGCTGATCCGGGAAGCGACCGACTGCGCCTGGATCTCGGAGGGCGGCAGGGGACCTGCCAGTCCGTAGCCGTTGCGGGTGGGGACCAGATAGACCGGCCGGGCTCCGGAGAGGACCAGGCCGTGCAGGACCGACTTGTGGCAGTTGCGGTCCACCAGCGCGATCTCGTCGCGGGTGACGCTGAAGTGACCGACCATCCGGTCGCAGGTGGAGTCGCCGTGGAGTACGAAGTAGGTGCGGTCGGCGCCGAAGACGCGGGCGGCGTTGCGCTCCGCCGCGCCGACCGGGCCGGTGTGCTCGAACAGGGAACCGAGTTCCTCGACCGAGATCGACAGGTCGCTGCGCAGCAGCCGTTCCCCGAAGTAGTCGTGGAAGGCCCGGCCGACCGGGGATTTGAGGAAGGCGACACCGCCGGAGTGGGCAGGGGTGTGCCAGGAGTACTCGTGCGCGTGGTCGAAGCGGCGCAGCGCCTTGAAGAACGGCGGCAGCAGGTCCTGCTGGTAGGCGCGGGCGGCGCTGGCGATCCGTCCGGCGATGAAGGTCGGGGTGTCCTCCAGCGGCCAGATGTAGCCAATCACCGTCTCCGCCACCCACAGCGGCAGGTGTTCCAGGTCTTCGCCGGCCGTGGCCAGGAAGACCGGCAGATTCTGGAAGCGCCGCCCGATCTGGCGCAGCACTTCGGCACCGCCCGGCTCGCCACCGGTCTTGCCATCCTCCGGAAGATCCCAGTCCACCACGGCGGCGGCCAGGCCCGCCTCGGTACGCAGCACCGCCTGGGCGTCGTCGCGCGTGGAGGCCCAGCGCACCTCGAAACCGGAGGTCTCCAACTCCCTGTGGATCCTGCGCAGTTGCTCGGCTCCTGTACCTCCGCTCTCCGGGAACTCGCGTACCGCGAACAGAACCGTCGCGTCTGTCATAGTGCCCCTCTGCGCATGTCGGCGCATGGTCTGCCGGTCCGCACCATGCGTGATGCCCGAGAGGCAACCGGAAGATCACCGGCAGCGACCCAGCGACCAGGTCGAAACCACCCCGATGAGGGAAACACCGAGCAAAAGGCTGCCGATCCGGGTCGCATCACGCGCCGAAGAAAGCCGCAGTACCCAAGGGCCGGCCTGCGCTACCTCTCGGATGCCCCGCTGCGCCGGCGGGTGACCGCGGCCACGAACAAGGTCGAGGCGTTCAACGGCTTCTCCCAGTGGATCGGCTTCGGCAACGGTGGCGTCATCACCGACAACGACCCCGTCGAGCAGGAGAAGACCGCGAAGTTCAATGCTCTGCTCACGAACGCGGTCATCTTCCACAACGCCCTGGACATCGCCGAGATCGTGCGCCGGCTCCAGGAGGAGGGCNCGCCCTGGACATCGCCGAGATCGTGCGCCGGCTCCAGGAGGAGGGCCACGTCATCGACCCCGAGGACCTGGCGCACATCTCGCCGTACCTGACCGAGCACATCCGCCGCTTCGGCGAATACTCCACCCATGAACTCGGCCTCCAGCCCGAGGCGTACGACCCGCACCTGGGCGTCGACTTCAGCCCGCTGCGCGGCGGCGGCCCGCCCGCCCCGGACGGCTACGGCCAGGCCGCCTGACCACGTCTCACAGGAAGGCTTCTTCCTGCCCGCTCAACAGTTCGGGCGCTGGTCCAGCGCCGCCACCACTGACCTTGCGCAGGGTGCGGCCGGCGCGGTGCCGGCTCGTCGTTGAGGAAGCTGTCACCAGGTACACGCGATCGCGGCGCATGACCACGATCGCCAGGTCCCGGCGCCGCGTCCACGTTGCGGCTGGCGTGCGAGCTGCGGGCTGCGGAGCCGTGCACTTCAGGTTTGATTTCCGGGCCGGAGCCTCAGCCGTTGGCCAGGGTGCGGCCGAGGAGGGGGAGCAGGCGGTCCCAGTGAAGCTGCAGTGCGGCGGGGTTGAAGGCGTCGGTGTCGGACATGGTGAAGCCGTGGACGGTGCCGGGGTAGATCTCGGAGGTGTAGCCGACACCCGCGGCATCCAGGGCCTGGTTGAGCTCGCCGAGGGCCTCGGGCGTCATGTCGCCTTCGGCGTGGCCGAGGTGGACCTGGGCGGTGAGCTTGGAGAGGCTCTCGGGCCCGTCGGCGCTCACGGGGCCGTGGAATCCGGCGACGGCGGCCACCTGGCCGGGGTGGGCCGCGGCGGTGCGCATCGCCAGGAGGCCGCCTATGCAGTAGCCGGTCACCGCGACCGGTCCGGCGCTGACCTCGGGCTGGGTGGTGAGGAACCTGAGGTAGGCGTCGGCGTCGCTCAGGACACGTCCGGTGGTGTGCGCCTCGATCAAGGGCATCAGCTGGGCGAAAACCGCGGGCCGGACCTCTTCTCCGATGTGCTCGGGAAGTTCGATCACCGGTGCCGGGCCGTGCCGGTAGAAGAAGTTGGGGACGAGCACGTAGTACCCGTGCCCGGCCAGTTCGCGGGCCATCTCCTTCAGCACGGGCCGGATGCCGAAGCCGTCCGCGTACATCAGCACCCCTGGGTGCCGCTCGCCACGGTCGGGGAAGGCGGCGAAAGCGTCGGCCTGGCCGTCCGTGGTGGGAATCTGCAACATCTTGGTGGGAATAGCGGATCTTCCTTCCTTGGAGTTCACCGAACTAACGCTTATTGCACTAACGTTTTCGGTGTGAGTGACCGTACATCGTTAGTCGAACTAACGCAACGGGTAGAATGGGCGCCATGACCAGAGCCGAAGCCGCGGACATGCCCGACGACGGCGCGCGCAAGACGCCCGACAGGCTGCGTCGACAGGCGAGCCGACTGTTGTCGCAGCTGACCGCGCGGTCGGACCGGCTGATCAACGAGGGGCTGGCCCAGGTCGACGCCCGCAAGTGGCACTACGCCGTGCTCGCCTCACTACAGGAATACGGGCCGGGCAGCCAAGCGGAGCTGAGCCGGCGCAGCGGCATCTACCGCAGCGACATGGTCGGCGTGCTCAACGAACTGGCCGAGCGTGACCTCGTCGAGCGGGTGCCGGATCCCGACGACCGGCGCCGCAACATCATCACGATCTCCGCCCGAGGCCGCCGTCGCCTACCCCGCCTCGACAAGGTCCTGGACGACCTCCACGACGAACTGCTCGCGCCGCTGAGTCCGGCCGAACGCGACCAGCTCGTGCAGTTGCTCACCCGCTTGCTGGACCACCACACCCGGACCTCCTGACCCCGCGTAGTGGCATCCGACATCAACGCTGCCCGGGGCGCTGTTTCATAGGTGGTCGCTCGTGAAACACCCCGCCGTCCGGCGGTCTACCTGCGGCGATCATGTTTCATGAGTTGTTGCGAACGGCTGGACGTCTGAAACACCCTCATGAAACGGTCCGGGGTCGTGAGCGACGACGTCAAGCGCGTGGAAGCGCACGCCTGCCCGATGTCCACCTGCGCCGCTCCGGCGGGCTCGCCCTGCCGCACGGGGAAGGGCAAGGTAGCCATCCAGTACCACACCGCCCGCTTCCGGCTCGTGCCCCAACTCGCCAAGGCGTTGAACGTGCCGACCCCCGCCGTGCGCAAGCCGGGCTCGGCGTGGACCGAGCGGCCCCGGCCCGCGAGCGCCGGCACCGAGCCGGTCGGGCACGTCCGCCTCGGGTACGCCCGCGCCTCGACCGCGCGGCAGTCCCTGGACGCCCAGTTGGACTCCCTCGCCGAATCCGGGGTCACCCGGGTCTTCTCCGAGAAGATCTCCACCCGCGCCACGAAGCGCCCCGAGTTGGAGGCCGCCGTGAAGCTCGCCGGGGAGATCCGCTCCTCCGGCGTGCGCGTCACCCTCGTCGTCCACGAACACAAACGGCTCGACCGCGGCATCGAACTCGCCATGCTCGCCGAAGAGCTGAAGGCGAGCGACGTCGGCCTGGAGTTCCTCACCGGGGAACTGAAGGGCTCGCACGACCCCTCCGGCATCGTGTTCACCGTGCTCGCGGCCATGTCCGGCATGGAGCGCGAGTACATCCGCGACCGCACCCTCGAAGGTCACGAGTCCGCCCGCAAGCGCGGCAAGACCGTCGGCGGCGCGGGCGTCACCGACGAGGACATGCTGTCCATGGCCCTCCACCTGCGCGATCAGGAGATGAGCCTGCGCGACATCGCCAAGCGGCTCATCATCACCACGGGCGCGAAGAAGGGACAGCCCCCTCGCCCGCCACCGTCATGCGAATGTTGCGCGAGCACGACGACCAGGCCGCTGCGGTCTCGGCGTCGTAGACGACCCGTCAGACGCTCAAGATCATCCTGCGGCGGGTTTCTGGCGTATCTGGGTCATGCCCCAAAGATGACCGTCCGGTCTCGTCACGCTCCCGGGTGCTCTTCTTCCAGCCGGGTGCCCCCGAAGCACCATGGTTCGGGGGCCTGGCCGTAGCGTTCGACCGGGCGCGGACGCAGGGGATCCTGGCGCAGCTGGGCGAGCGGGTGGTCGTTGGCGAGGACGGCACGGTGTCGGTCGCGCTTTTCACACCATGGCGTGCATTTTCACCGGGTCTTCTTCCGGTCGAACCAGATTGTGGCGAACGTCGGCGCGAGCCCGGCCCAGAACAGCACCTGCGGCAACGGCCGGTCCGCCCACGGGACTTGGGTGATCAGCAGGGCGCACAGCATGGCCCAGGCAGCCTGGGCCACCACGATGCGGGCCCACCGGCGGCGGCGTATCAGTGACTGCACGTTGAGTCGGACGCCGGCGCGCCGCCGCCGGTAGCGCAGCAGGGCGCCGACGAGCCAGATGGCGGTCATCGGCACGAGGTCCCACAGGCGCTGGCCGAGTGGCAGCGGCAACTCCCGCTGCACCTCGCCCTCGACGGCGAACAGGTCCATCCCCGCCCCGGCGAGGCCGACGCAGAGCAGAGCGAGCCAGCGCACCCCGCGCAGCATGCGGTACGTGGCCTGGTCGAGGCCGCGTTGCATCTCGGTGGAGTCCGGTGCGGCGGCGAGCCCGGTGGCGTAGAAGTCGGCGGCCTGGGCGGCCTTGACGCCCGGGGCGTTGGCGGCCCTGTGCGTCTGCGCGGTCAGGGCCTCGGCGTGGGTGGGGTCGAGCCGGAGGATGGCGCGTTCGAGCTGGTCGGCGAGGGTGGCGTTGCTCGACCAGTTGGCGATCTGCAGGGCGACTTCGTGGGCGTAGACCTCCTCGGGGCCCAGCCGCAGCGCCTCCATGACCAGGTCGGACGCCTCGCGCATGACGTGGCCGAGGTCATGGTTCCGGAGGTCGTTGACGCCGGATGCCTGAACGTAGCGGAGCAGCGCCATGCGGGACACGGCGTCGGCGAGCTTCGCATAGCCGTACCAGTGTTGCGGATCCACCCGGACCGCTTCGCGCAGTACGGGCTCGACCTCGCGCCATGAGCCGTTGGGCCCGCTGGTCATCGCCTGGGCGCGCAGGATGAGTGCCCCGAAGTCCTCCGGAGCCAGCTTGAGGGCCTCGTCAGCCGCGTGAAGGGCTTGTTCCGGCTGCTCCGTGTTCAGGTGGCAGTAGCCGATCTTGATCCAGGCGCGTATGTCGCCGGGGTCTTCGGTGAGGTGCTGCGACAGCAGGGCCCGGGCCTGGTCGTAACGTTGGAAATCGATGAGGGCCTGGGCCTGTTCGACGGCCGAGTTCAGTTCAGTCACAGCTTCCGCTTCTTCTTCAGATAGGCCACCAGGTCGTCGTACATCCCGCCGTCGTTCGCGTACATCGCCACATTGCGGGCGGACGCGAACCAGGGCTCCGTCGAGGGCGCGATCTGCGCCGCCGCGGCCAGCAGGTCCTTCATCCCGATCAGGCGTACGCTCCCGGTACGGGCCGAGTCCAGCAGCGCCTGCTCGGCCGCTGCCTCACACACATGGGCCAGATCGGCGCCGGACAGGCCGTCGGTGGCCTTGACGAGCTTGCCGAGGTCGACGTTCTCGATGGGCCGCTCACGCAGGTGATAGCGGAGAATCGCCTCCCGGGCCGGCCCGTCGGGCGGCAGCACCAGCAAGGTCCGGTCCAACCGGCCAGGGCGGCGCAGGGCGATGTCCACGTCCCAGGGCACATTGGTGGCGGCGAGCACGAACACGCCCTCGTTCGCCTCCGCCTCGACGCCGTCCAGCTCGGTCAGCAACTGGTTGACGGTGTTGCGCATACCGCTGCTCTGGGTGCGGCTGCGCTTTCCGCCGAGCGCGTCCAGTTCGTCCAGGAAGACCACGCACGGGGCCTGGCGGCGGGCGGTTTGGAAGAGCTCGTGCATGTTGCGCTCGGAGTTGCCGATCCACATGTCGAGCACATCGTTGACCGACACGGACAGGAAGTTCGCCCCGAGCTCACCGGCGACGGCCCGCGCGATGAAGGTCTTGCCGCAGCCGGGCGGCCCGTACAGCAAAAGCCCCCCACGCAGACTCTTGCCGTACAGGCGGCGCAGCTCTGGATTGCGCAACGGCGCCAGAAAGGCGGCTTCCAGCCGCTCCTTGACCTCGTGCATGCCGCCCACATCGGCGAGGCGGACGGCCCCCGGGCGTTCCACGTCCCAGGCTGCGGCGTCCCCAGCATCGCCGCCGCCGTCGACGGTGAGCGGCGCCTCAACGAACCGGGGCGGCACGGCATCACCGACCTGGTCCTCAGCGGCCTTCCAGTCGAAGCCCGGGCGGCCCGAGGCGTCGGCCGGCGCCGGAGGGTGCCCGGCGGCTGGGTCCTGCGGCGGGACGACTGCGGAGGCCGGAGGCTGCCCGGGCGCCGGCGACTGCGGTGGCGCGGGAAGCGCGGCTTCGCCAGGTGTGGCTACCGGAGCACCTGCCAGGGCCCGGACCATCAACTCGCGTGCCTGGACATCACCGGGCGCGTGCTGCAACGCCACAGCAACCTCCCCCACCGCGGCGTCACCGTGCCCCGCGGTCAGCAGCAGCTCGGCGAGGTGCAGCCGCAGGGGTACGTCATCGGGCGCCGCCGCAACGGCGGTGCGCATGCTCTTGATCAGGGGGGATTCCGCCGACATGGCCCACACTTTACGGAGCCGACGCGAGTGACTTGCGGGCGCCCTTGATGTGCTCTGCGCACAACCTGCTGCGGGGAGGTCACATGGCCCACCAGCGGCGAGGACCTGGGGGAGAAGTGCCCGTGTTGCTGCCGGCGGGGCGCATGCCGCGTCGATGCCATCCCTGCAGCCGGGGTGGGGAAGCGGGCGGTGGCAGCGAAGTCGCTGACAGCTTGATGGCCGCATTCTCATCGACTCTGGTGGGCGCGCCAGGCACTGAGCCGGCGTGTGGCTGTCAGGTTGCCTGGATATCGCGCCAGGGACATACCCGCTGAGGATGTTCAGTCATGGGGCACCGGTCTTTCCTACGGCACGGCGTCGACGAGGCCGGTACGCAGCCGGCGGGCCGGGCGTGGCGGAGTTCGGCAGCCCCTTCCCCGAGGTCGTCGACGCTCTCGCCCACGGACTTGTGCAGCGGGAGCTGCTGGACTGGGGCGGTGTGGCGCTTCGCATCACGGGTGTGAAATCCGTGGAGCAGCCGGAGTTCGCTGGGGGCGCGTGCGGTGGCGTACGGCGACGCCGGTGGTGATGAAGGGCTCGGGTCGCGACGAGGACGGTAGGCACACCACGCGGCAGGCGTGGGTGCTGCCTTCGGAGCCGGAGTGGCCTGCCTATATGCAGCCGGAGTGGCCTGCCTATATGCAGGGGAATTTACGGCGGAAGGCCGAGACGCTGGGGCTGGATCCGGGTGTGGAACTGGAGTCGGTGGGCTGGATCGGGCCGAAGCGGTCCTTCGCGGTGGGGGCGGGTTGAAGCTCGGTGCTGCGGTGGAGGTGGAGTTGTCCGGTCCGCCGAAGACCCTTCGGGCGTTGTGGAGTTGGGGGCTGGGGCAGGCGAATTCCGCCGGCTTTGGATGGGTGAGCGTATGACGGTCGAAGAGGAGGAACTTGCCTTCCTGCGGAGGGTGGTGCTGACTCCGCATCCGTTGCAGCGGGTCGGTGCGTACGCTCTCGCGGCCCTTGCCGGGGTACGCATTGCCGTACGAGTGCCAGCTCACCGGTGGCTCGTCGGTGGCCCGTAGGTCTCAAGCCCGTCCGCGCCGTCGGCCCGCCGTCCGGGAGGGATGCTGTTGGCTAATTCGGGGTCCTGCGTGAAGTCGACGTTCCGCTTCAAGACCTCGTGTGTGCAGAGCGTGAAGGGTGGGGCGTTTGATTCACCACGCCCCACGCGAGCGTGCAATCTGGCGCATGGCGGGGGTCATTCAAGGGGTTCCCGCTGCAGTGCGCCATGCATTGCGACTCACCACTAGAGAAGAAGGACGCTCATCATCATGAGCAACACCTCCCGCATTGAGACCCGCGAGCTTGCCGATGCCGACCTCGACAGCGTCGCGGGTGGCCTCTCCGTCGGTGGCTCCGTGGAGGGCCTGACCGCCACGTTCGCCCCGGGCCCCAATGGCGTGCCTGTCCTGACCGGCGGCTCCGTGAAGTCCCTCAGCCTCACTGTCTCGGACATCCCCCTGGGCCCGATCACCGGCTGAGATACAGCTTTTGGCATGGTGCTCAGCCACCGGGCCCCGGAACCACCCCGGGCCGTTGTGGGGTAATGCGGGGTCCTGTGACGTCGGCCTTCAAGACCTGGTTGTGGTCTTGAAGGCCGACGTTGTCGTATGGGGTGGCTGACGACGTCTGTGCGGCCGAAGGGGAGCCTGGTGATCCGGGACCGGGACGAGCTGGGACGGTTGCTCACCGACGAGGAGTTCGCGGACCTGTTCCCGCCGCGGGGCGGGCCGCACCGGGCCCACATCAGCCACTTCGGCCTGCTTCGCCCTGCCGAGCAACACTCCAGCGGCTCGTACACGAGACGCAGCAACGCGACATTTCCGACTTCACCATGGGCCCAGGGAAGAGCTCAGCGAGGCAGCGTGACCAGCCCCATCTCATAGGCGGTGATCACGAGCTGAACCCGATCCCGGGCGCCCAGTTTGGTGAACAGCCGTGACACGTGCGACTTGGCGGTGGCCACCGTGATGAAGAGATCCTCCGCGATCTCGGTGTTCGACCGGCCGCGTCCGACCAGGGTCAGCACTTCCCGTTCCCGCTCGGTGAGGTTCTCGACCGATCGTCGGGAGCGTTCCGGGGCAGCCGCGGGGCGCCTGACGAACTCCGCGATCAGACGGCGCGTCACACCCGGCGCGATCAGTGCGTCGCCGGCGGCGACCACGCGGATCGCCGCGAGGATGTCGTCCAGCGCCATGTCCTTGACCACAAAGCCGCTCGCGCCGGCCCGGAGCGCGCCGTAGACGTGGTCGTCCTCGTCGAAGGTGGTCAGGACGAGGACGCGCGTGGTCGCCGGACCGGCGGTGATCAGGCGAGTGGCCTCGATCCCGTTCATGCCGGGCATCCGGATGTCCATCACCACGATGTCGGGGCTGACGTCCTCGACCAGTTGGACTGCTTCGGCGCCGGTGGCGGCCTCACCGACGACCACCAGGTCGGGGTGGTCGGCCATGATCACGCGTAGACCGGACCGCACCAACGGCTGGTCGTCGGCGAGCACGACCCGGACGGTCATCGGGCCTCCACCACAACTCCGACGGGTTCGGGCAGTGGCAGCCGCGCCGCCACCCGGAAGCCGCCCTCGGGACGCGGCCCGGCGCTGAGGTGGCCGTGCAGCAGGCCGACCCGCTCCCGCATGCCTACGATGCCAAAGCCGTGGGCCGAGCCGTGCTCAGTGGCGCCACGCCCGTCGTCGACGACCTCCACGGACAGCTCCTCGTCCCCGTAGTCGATGGCCACCCGGCAACGCCCGGTGCCCGCGTGGCGGACCACGTTGGTCAGCGCCTCCTGCACGATACGGTAGGCAGACAGGTCGATGTCGGCCGGCAAAGAACGCTGCTCCCCACTGCGGCGCACGTCGACCCGTACCCCCGCGTCCGCAGTCGCCGCCGCCAGCCGTTCGATGTCCGCCAGACCCGGCGCGGGCGCGAGAGGTGCCTGCCACGAGGCCGCCGCGCCCAGGTCGGCCTGACGAAGCGCCACCAGCGTGCGCCGAAGGCCCGACAGGGTCTCCCTGCTGGTGGCCTCGATGGCTCGCAGTGCCTCGCGGGCCTCCGCAGGCTGCGTCTGGATGACCCGGCTGCCCACCGCGGCCTGGATGGCAATGATGCCGATACTGTGCGCGACCATGTCGTGCAGCTCCCGCGCGATCCGCAGTCGTTCGGCGGTCACGGCCTCGGCCACCTCCTGCGAACGCAGCGCCACCGCGTGCTCGCGGCGCTCGCGACTCAGCAGACCGATCATGCAGGATGCGGCCATCGCCAAGAGGGCGATCACGCCGTTGACGGTCAGGTTGTCCCCGTACGCGAAGCTGCCGATGACCAAGAGCTGGACGGCGAAAGATACGGCCACGGCGACGATCGAAGCTCGCCGCGTGCTGGTGGCGACAATGAAGCCCAGGACGAGGTCCACCGCCAGATACGACAGAAACTGGCCCTGATACGACACCGCCAGGTGCGCATGGACGGAGCTGGGAGTGCCCACCACCACGGCAGTGGCCCCGAAGAGCGTCATGGCCAGAGCCAGCAGCGGCATCCGTCGCAGCACCCCGACGAGCAGGCTCAGAGCCAGCAGTGACCCGACAGCGTGGACCGTGCCCGAAGCCCGCGTCGCGCCCCCCGCCAGCAGAGCCAGCATGAAGAGGTACAGGACACCTCCCACCCAGGCCATGACCTTCGTTCTCATCATCGGCGATGTGCCCTTTCGAGAGGGAGGTTGCGAGGCGAAACGCGCCCAGGCAACGGGGTGGTCGGTGTGGCGTCCATGCCGCGAGACTAATCAGCCGCTGCCCGCGCGGCATCGGCCCGGGGACGTACGCCCGTGGGCTAACCCGGCCACGCGATTGCCGCCCACGGCCCCATGACCGGACGGGGACCCTCCCGGCAGCGTTACCCCTGTGATCGAAGTCAACGAACTCACCAAGCGCTACGGCAGCAAGACCGCCGTCGACCATCTGTCCTTCACCGTGCGGCCGGGCCAGGTCACCGGATTCCTCGGCCCCAACGGAGCCGGCAAGACCACCACCCTGCGGATGATCCTCGGCCTGGACGCGCCCACCGGCGGCGCCGCCACCGTCAGCGGCGTCCCCTTCCGCAGCCACCCGCGCGGACTGCGGCACGTCGGCGCCCTCCTCGACGCCAACCAGGTCCACGGCGGACGCAGCGCCGCGGCCCACCTGTCCGCCCTGGCCCGCAGCAACGGCATCCCGCTGCGCCGGGTGGACGAGGTGCTGCAGGAGGTGGGGCTGGCCGAGGCGGCGAGCCGCCGGATCGGCGGGTTCTCGCTCGGCATGAAGCAGCGGCTCGGGATCGCCACCGCCCTGCTCGGCGACCCGCCCGTGCTGATGTTCGACGAGCCGGTCAACGGCATGGACCCGGAGGGCGTGCTCTGGGTGCGCCGCCTCTTCCGACGCCTGGCCGCCGAAGGTCGCACGGTCTTCCTCTCCAGCCATCTGATGTCGGAGATGGAGAGCACCGCCGATCAGCTCGTCGTCATCGGCCGGGGCCGGCTCATCGCCGCCGAGTCGGTACCGGACTTCGCGGCCCGGAGCACCCGCCTCAGCGTCGTGGTGGGCACACCGCGGGCCGCCGAGCTGGCAGCGGTGCTGACCGCAGCCGGCGCGTCGGTCGAGGTGGAGGGCTCGGCGGGCACCGAGAGGCTCGCCGTGACCGGGCTGCCCGCGGACCGGATCGGAGAGCTCGCCTTCGAGAACCGGATCACGCTGCACGAGCTGACCACCCGAACCGCCTCACTGGAGGAGGCCTTCATGGAACTCACCGCCGACAGCGTCGAATACCTGGCAGGACAGCCCCGATGACCACACTCGCCTCCGTTGCCCCGACCACCTCGGCGCCGCCCGTCGCCGAGCCGCCCGCCCGCTTCCGCGACCTGCTCGCCTCCGAGTGGATCAAGGTGCGGTCCCTGCGCTCCACGCCGTGGACGATCGCACTCACCACCCTGTTCGTCATCGGGTCCTCCGCCGTGGCGGCGCTGGCGGACTACAAGCACATCGCCGAAGCCGGCCCGGCCACGCGGCAGCCCCACGATTTCCTGCCCTTCGACGCCTATACGCCGGCCGGCTACATGACGCTGATGCTCGTCGCCTGCAGCATCGGCGCCATCACCGTCGTGAGCGAGTACAGCAGCGGCCTGATCCGCACCACCATGGTGGCCGTCCCAGCCCGCGGTGCGGTGGTGCTGGCCAAGGCGGTCGTGACCGCCGCGCTTTGGACCGCGGTCGGCACGGCCATCTCCCTCGGCTCCTTCCTGGTCTCCCAGGCCATCCTGAACGGGCAGCACGCCGGGGTCCCCCTCACCCACCCCGGGGTGCTCCGGGCGCTGGTGGCATCCGCGCTGCTGGCCCCGGTCTGCGCACTGGTCGGCCTGGGCCTCGGCGTCTGGATCCGGCACAGCGCCGCGACCATGGTCACCAGCGTCTTCACACTGCTGATGCTGCCCACGCTCTTCTCGCAGAGCGAGCGCTGGTCCGCCGACATCAACCACACGATGGTAGTCGCCGCCTGGAAGCGCCTGGTCCAGAACTGGGGGCCGTCGCCCGACGCCCACATGTTCACCGCCACGGTCCCCGGCTCATGGATCGTGTACGCGCTCTGGCCGCTGATCGCAGTCACACTCGCAGTGGCCGTCGTGAGGCACCGCGACGTGTGAACGTGCCTCCGGGGCACGCCTATCACGCCCTGGAGGCACAGGGGCGAGGCCTCGGAAGCTTGTCACAGTCTCGATGAGGGCCTCTCATGAATGACCAGTTGCGAGAGTTCTGCGAGAGGCCCGGAGCCGATCACGTTTCGGCAGGTCGCCGTTCGCAGAAACCTCTCAGAACTCCGGTGTTCTGCAAGACAGTTCTGCCCCCCTGCCCGGGGTGGACCTGACGCCCGATCAAACTGCTCTTGCGGTAGGAACGAAACGCCGGTCCGAAGTGTGAAGCCCCGGCGGGGAGTCCGTGCCGCACCCGCGGCGCGAAGACCACGGCGAAGTACCACACGCCCCACTTCATTCTCCGGGGTTCGGCCTGTTGCGTGAGCGCGGGCGCTAGGGGTTGGTGCAGCTCAGTGCCGGTGCGGCCCACCGTATCGAGCGCAAAAGGTGTGGTGCCATCGCCGGATCGAGGGATCTGTCTCGCGGGGCCCGACGGATGCCAGCGAGTCCTGCCCGCCGAAGCCGGAGGCTGGAGCGACGTGGCGAAGATCCCGTCCGGCACAAAGGCCGGCCCCGGCCGACTTCTGTTTCTACCGGACTTCCGTCAGGCACGCGATGCACCGCGCGTTCTCTCAGGGACCCTCAGAGTGCGAGCCCGGGAAGCGTATGGCCGCGCCGGTCAGCGGTGTGTGCCCGTGGCCGGTGGGTGCGCGACAGGTGTCGCGGACCGAGGCGGTGGCGGCCTGATGCTGTTCTGCGCAACCTTGCCGGCGCATCTGGCCGGCGGCTACCTCTTCCAGTCGGACTGGCGGCTCACCGACGAATTGTGGACGTCGAGGTGACGGAATGCTCGTGCTGGGCTCGCGGTTGGCCAGCCCAGGTCATCGGCCCAGGAAGGTAGCGATATCTGGGGGCGATACGTCGAACGGCGCTGTCTACCGCTTGACACGTGCGCGTACGGCGAGAGCAATGGGACCGAGCAGGACGGGTTCGGCGAGGCGGGAGGTCGTCTCGGTAGCCGCCGTGCTGTGGACGTTCCGCTACTTGGACGCCGACCTCACCGCGTTGCGGGCTCTGCAAGCCGAGGCACGCGAGCACGGGGGCCTGTTCGAGGACGTGGCCCGGCTTATGTCCCCGCTGCGCCACGCGAATCTCAACTGCCTGGGCCGCTACAGCTTTCGCACCTCCACACCCGTGGGTGGCGGGCCTGCTGCCCCACCGGCTGACCGGCACCACCGGGAAGAAGTTCGTCAGCAACAAGGGCATGAAGTTCTGGCAGGCCGTCCGGCTCGGCGCGGGCTGGGGCACCAGCACCTATCCGTGCCGTGGCTGCTGGACGGAACAGACCTGGCGGGTCTTCGAGGCCGTCAACTACACGTGGTCCGGCGACCTGGAACCGGTGGCCCAGCTCGGCCAGCTCGTCGGCCGACTCGTCGACGGCGGCGGCCAGGATCGCATCGCAAAGGATGACGCCGGACTCCGCGGCTGGTTCCGCGACGCGGTCCTGGAGTCCGTGCCCCACTCCGGCCTCGGTGAATGGAACGACGTCCTGCTGCGCGCCTGCGCCGGAGACGGCGCACAGGACCGCGACTGGGTCCAGGCCCAACAACAGCCGTCCCGCCGATGGATGCAGGAGCGCTACGAGGCCCGCATCTACGTATGGGCGTACCTGACCGGAGCCTCTCACCACAACGGCGGCATGCGCTCGGTCTGTGATGCCTTCCGGATGACCGACCCCAGCGACGCCCAGGCATGGGAGCGGCTGGTCACCACCCTCCGGCACACACTGCGCTGAGGGGCTCGATGACAGGGCGGGCCCCACCGGCCGACTGAGGGTTCGCTGTTTCTTCCCGCCGGGGTTGTGTCACCTCAACAAGTTCGCCTGTGGGATGCCCAGATGGGCCTCTGCCGCCGGCCCCCGCCGTGACACTCCACCGGCGCCGCCCCGTACCTCGGTCTCCGGGCCTGCGCCGCACTACGACGGCGGGGCGCGAGATCCGTGCGGCCCGATGACGTTCAGTATCTGGCTCTGTTCGCTTTCAACGACAGCGTTTGTCGACGAGTTTGAGCAGCCGCAAGTGATCAATGGAGGAATCAATGTTCATGGGTTCTGACGGCGGTCCGGGCCATGGTCTTGGCCTGAGGTCTTGGTTTGAGCAGCGGTGCCGCCTGGCGGGGTGATTGGCTACGCCGTATGGATCTGACGCGAGCGTTCCCCAGGTGCACGTATGTGCAGCCGAGCTGTTTCGGCCGGGATGCCGGCCGGTGTCCCCGTCCGACCGGGGGTGGGGCATGAGTGTCCGTCGTGCGCCGTCGGAGTCCGGCCGTGTCCCGACACCGGAGGCGGTGCCCCCTTTCGACCCTGAACTGAGCGTCGTGCTGGCGGCCATGGGCAAGGAGCCGAGGGAGGCGGTTACCCCGGAGAATCTTGGGGCTCGGCAAGAGCGGGATGCCGCGACCCGGCCCAGGCCGACGGCCGAGGACCTTCGCGCCGACGGCCGTTTCGAGGTGGCGGAGCTTTGTGTGCCGGGA
The DNA here is from genome assembly GCF_003389455.1 of Streptomyces inhibens. GTDB lineage: Bacteria > Actinomycetota > Actinomycetes > Streptomycetales > Streptomycetaceae > Streptomyces > Streptomyces inhibens. The sequence goes on from NZ_QUAC01000145.1 coordinate 71,603, forward strand.
CCGCCGGACGGACCGGACGTGACGCTCGTGAGCGCGCGGCCCTCCGGGCTCGTCGGGCCGCTGCCGCTGCTGTACTACATGCACGGAGGCGCAATGATCACGGGCAACGCATGGTCCGTGCTTCCGCGGATTCTTCGTGAATGGGCCCTCCCGCTGGAACTGGCTGTCATCTCGGTCGAGTACAGGTTGGCACCGCGGGCTCAGTACCCGGGACCGCTGGAGGACTGCTACGCCGGACTCGTCTGGGCGGCCAGGCACGCGGCCGAACTGGACATCGACGCGGACCGCATCATCATCGGAGGGAAGAGTGCCGGCGGCGGGCTCGCCGCGGCCCTCGCCCTGCTGACCCGTGACCGCGGCGGTCCCGGGCCACTGGGGCAACTGCTGCTGTGCCCGATGCTCGACGACCGCGACAGCACCTTCTCCAGCCATCAGATGACGGGCCTCGGCATGTGGGACCTCACCTCCAACGCGACCGCGTGGAAGGCACTGCTGGGTGACCGCTACGGCGCTGCGGACCTGCCGCCCTACGCGGCCCCCGCCCGCGCCACGGATCTTTCCGGACTCCCCCCGGCCTATATCGAGGTCGGGTCGGCCGAGATGTTCCGGGACGAGGACGTGGCTTACGCGAACGCGATCTGGCAGGCCGGCGGCCAGGCCGAACTGCATGTATGGCCCGGTGCCTACCACGGCTTCGACAGCTTGGCACCGCGGGCAGCCCTCAGCCAGGACGCACGCAACGCCCGTACTCGCTGGCTCCGACGCCTCCTCGCACAGTCCGGTACGAGGAGCCGACCTGCCGTATGAGCGTGTTGGGGTAGCCGAGCTGTCACGCGGCCGCTCTCGGCCGAGCAGGCCGCGGCGCCGTCGGACCGCCCCCGCGCGGACCGCGCCGGCCGGCTCAGTGCGGCCGTCGGCGGCC
>NZ_QUAC01000133.1 GCF_003389455.1 Streptomyces inhibens
CGTGCGTGCCCTGGTTTCAGGGCACGCACGCCACCTACCGCGGGCGCCCCTTCGGCGGTACTCACCAAGATGCCTTTGGCCGCCCGCTTGTGCTCCACAACGCCGGCGAGTGCGGAGACGGTCTCGAAGGGCACAACGTTCTTGGTGCGCTTGGCCTGGATGATGCACAGCCCTTTCGTGATCGGGTCGGTGTTCATGGCGATCGCGTCCGCACCCTCGTCCTTCGATGGCTGGGTGTTCACGCTGTCCAAGCCGATGGCTTCGAAGAGCCCTGATGAGGTGCTCGAACTCCGTGGGCTTCAGGTCCATCAGTACCGGGCGGCTGTCGAGGCCCGCCACAACGTCCAGGCCGTCCGATGGTGGCCACGTGCCCGTTCAAGGCGATGGACTGGACGACGTCTTCGGTGTCGTAGGCGAACAGCTCGTGCACGGTGCGCAAAGCCGTCTGCGCCAGGACTGAGGCGTACAGTTCCTTGCGCTCTTTCTCCGGGCGCGGAACGGGCGTGATTTCGTCGCGCGTCTTCACATACCGGTACGCGCGGGCCGCAGGGACCACGTCCTCCAGCGGCAGGTCGATCTCTACCAGCAGGTCACCAGTGTCTGCCTGATACGAGACCCGGTGAGCTTTCGGGAAGCCGTGCGGGTACGCGGAGGCTGCCAGGGCCTGGTCGATGAACCATTCGACAGCCTCAACGTCCCTGTCGCAGCAGGCGATACGACGCTCTTCCAGGGCTGAGTTCCACGCCTCAACCCGGTCCGCCTCTTCTTGGCCGAGTTCCGTGTGCCTGGCGCGGGCCTTCTTCAACTTCTCTGCGCGCTTCTTCTCGTCGCGCGCGTGGTCTCGCAGTGCTCTGTCGAACCGCTTGCGGGCAGCTTCGACCTCCGCGTCGTACCCCCGACGTCCACATCGCAGAGCACCAAGCAGCCCTCGCGGCGGCTCTGGCCCGTACTCCTCCCAGCGAGGTAAGGGCGCGGCTTTGGTACGCCCTTTGCGCTCGCCCTTGGACATGCCGCCGAACACCGACATGATCAAGTCGTGCGCCTCGTTGTCCGGGTCGATCGCCCCGCCCACCTCGGCACCCACAGCGGCACGCCGTAGTGCACGAACAGCGGGAAGTTGTTGCCGAACTGGGCGCCATAGAAGGCCCGTTGCGGCTCGCTGATCACTACCGCGTAGAAGCCGCGCCCGGGCCGGGCGAGCTGCTGGAGCAGCGCGGTGGCCTGCGGGCGCCGCTTCCACGGCAGCGCCCGGGTCTGGCCGACGTCGAGTACTCCGCCACGATGCTCCCGCTGGAGGGCGTCAGCAGGGCCTGGGCGCGGCCCAGTTGCCAGTGCCAAGACGCCTCGGGGTTGCCGGTGCCGGCGGCCCGGAGAACTCCCATCATCACAGGTCACAAGGCACGTCTTCTTCGTCAAAGCACTCGTAGGCGGTCACCGATCGGTGGATCCAGTCTCAAAGCTCAAGCACAACTTGCACACATCCCCTCTACATACTGGCCCCGATGGTCTAGATTGACCGTGCTTCAGCTGTTCGGTCACGAGGCGACCAATAATGATCTATAGGTCCGGCGCTACGGACAGCCAGCAGTCGCGTCCCCGGCGCCAGACGTGGGGGTGATCAATTCTTGGAGCCCGAGAGGGGCCTTGGGTGCGGGGAGCACCCGAGGTTTCGACGGGTTCCCGTGCACCTCGAGAGTCTGGCAGGACATGCGAGTCCGCTGCCGCCAGGGTGGGTTGTTCAAGTAGCGCTGAAGTAGCCGGGATGTCATGCGCGGGGGGCGGGGGCCTCCCGAGGGGAGGAACAGCGCGGCGCGGGGGGCGGGGGCCTCCCGAGGGGAGGAACAGTGCGGGGGGCGGGGGCCTCCCGGGGGGAGGAACAGCGGGGCGGGGGGGGCGGGGGCCTCCCGAGGGGAGGAACAGTGCGGGGGGCGGGGGCCTCCCGGGGGGAGGAACCGTGTGGAGCGAACACGTCGAGCCCACTGGCGACCTGGGGGGGTCTGTGCAGCAGGGGGAATTAGTCAGCCCGTTTCCACCGGCGCGCGGGCGTCTGGAGAACGGGACAATCAGCCGGCCCGCGATCGACTGGGAGCAGCGGTACCGCCGTACCGTGATCATCAGCGATACCGTGGCCACCGCCTTCGTGGTGGCGGCGATCGGCGGCTTCTTCGGGGTCCGGGACGCGGCCAACTGGCACGAGAAGTGGAGAATTCTCGCCTTCGGCACCGAGCTGCTGGTGCTGGGAGCGCTTGCGGTGAGCCGGTCGTGGGCTCCGGCCGTGCTCGGCCAGGGCGCCGAGGAATTCCGCCGGCTCGGACGCTCACTGTCCACGGCGGCCGTCGTACTGGCGCTCGGCGGGATCGCCCTCACCTCGCGCAACATCAAACTCTGGATCTTCGTCGCGATCCCGGCGATCGCGCTCATCACCATGACCGAGCGGTATCTGCTGCGCCTCTGGCTGCACAAACAGCGGAAAGAAGGACGGTGCCTGCGCCCGGTGCTCGCTGCCGGGAGCCTGGCCACCGTGCATGACCTGATCGCCCGAACCCGCAAGTTCCCGCACCTCGGCTGGCGGGTGGAGGCGGTGTGCACGGCGGACGGTCTCGGGCTCGACGGTGACCAACTGGACGGAGTGCCGGTCGTCGGCCGACTGGCCGACGTCGCGAGCCACGTCCGCCGCGACGGCTACCGTGTCGTCGCGGTCACACCGGACCCGCACTGGTCACCGGACCGGCTGCAGCGGCTGGCCTGGAACCTCGAAGGCAGCGATGCCGAGATGGTCGTGGCCCCCGTGCTCATGGAGGTGGCCGGCCCGCGGCTGCATGTCGATGCGGTGCTCGGGATCCCGCTGCTGCGGGTCAGCATGCCGATCTTCACCGGGGGCCGCCGGGCGGTCAAAGAGGTCGTCGATCGGATGGGCGCGGCGGTCCTGCTGATGCTGTTCGCGCCGCTGATGGTGCTCGTCGGGCTGCTCGTGCTGGCGGACAGCCGGGGTGGGGCGGTCTACCGCCAGCGCAGGGTCGGCAAGGACGGCCGCGAGTTCACCATTTTCAAGTTCCGCACCATGGTTGCCGGGGCTGACGGGGTACGTGCCGAGCTGGCCGACCGCAACGAGGGCGCCGGCCTGCTGTTCAAGCTCCGCCGGGATCCGCGGGTGACCCGGGTGGGAGCGGTGCTGCGCCGGTACTCGATCGACGAGCTCCCGCAGCTTTTCAACGTGCTCACCGGCTCGATGTCGCTCGTCGGTCCGCGGCCTCCGTTACCGGAGGAGTCCGCTGCGTACGGCCCGGACATCCGGCGGCGGCTGCTGGTCAAGCCCGGGCTCACCGGCCTGTGGCAGATCAGCGGACGCAGCGACCTGCCGTGGGAGGAGGCGGTCCGGCTGGACCTGCGGTACGTGGAGGACTGGTCGCTCGCCCTGGACACAGTGATTTTGTGGAAGACGCTGCGTGCGGTGCTTCAGGGGCAGGGGGCCTACTGATGCGCGGGGGGCGTCGTCCGGTCGGCGCGCGGATGGCAGGCCAAAAGGGCCTGCCTGGGGGGAGGAACGGGTCATGAGGGTCAGCGTTTTAGGGCTCGGCTACGTGGGCTGCGTGTCGGCCGCGTGCCTGGCCAGCCTAGGTCACGAGGTCATCGGGGTGGACGTGAACCAGGTGAAGGTCGACCTGGTCAACGACGGTAAGGCCCCGGTGGTCGAGGAGCGGATCGGCGAGCTCATCGCCGAGGTCGTGCGGACCGGAGCGTTACGCGCTACCGGCGACGTCCGCGAGGCGATCATGGGCAGCGAGGTGTCGCTGGTCTGCGTGGGCACGCCGTCGGAGCCCAACGGCAGCCTGTGCACCACGTACTTGGAGCGGGTCACCGAGCAGATCGGCGCCGCGGTGGCCGAGCGGGGTGGGCGGCACACCGTCGTGTTCCGCAGCACCATGCTCCCGGGCACCTGCCTGAACCTGCTGGTACCGATCCTGGAGAAGTACGTCGGCGGCACGGCCGGGGTGGACATCGGGGTCGCGGTCAACCCGGAGTTCCTGCGCGAGGGCACGAGCGTGCGGGACTTCTTCGACCCGCCCAAGACCGTCATCGGCGAACTCGACCCGGCAAGCGGCGACGTGGTGGCGGCGCTGTACGACGGCTTGCCCGGCGAGGTGTTCCGGGTGCCGGTCCCGACGGCCGAGGCGATCAAATATGCGGACAACGCGTTCCACGGCCTCAAGATCGGCTTCGCGAACGAACTGGGCGCGGTGTGCCAGGCGCTCGGGGTGGACTCGCACCAGGTGATGGACGTGTTCCTGGCCGACCGCAAGCTGAACATCAGCCCCGCCTACCTGCGGCCCGGCTTCGCCTTCGGTGGCTCCTGCCTGCCCAAGGACCTGCGCAGCCTGGTCCACGCGGCGCGGCGGGCCGACGTCTCGGTGCCCATCCTCGCCCATGTGCTGCCCTCCAACGCCGAACACCTGCAACGCGCGGTGGAGTTGGTCGAGCGCACCGGCAAGCGCCGGGTGGGCCTGTTCGGGTTGTCCTTCAAACCCGGCACCGACGACCTCCGCGAGAGCCCGCTCGTCGAGCTGGCGGAGAGGCTCTTCGGCAAGGGTTACGACCTCAAGATCTACGACGCCAACGTGAGCCTCTCCCGGCTGATCGGCGCGAACCGCCAGTACATCGAGACCCGGCTGCCGCACCTCGCGCAGCTGCTTGCGGACTCCGTCGACGAGGTGCTCGAGCACGCCGAGGTGTGCCTGGTCGGGACCAGGGATCCGGCCGTGCTGTCGGCGCTGCCCCATGGCGACGGCCCGGTGCTGATCGACCTCATCCACCTTCCCGACGCCGAGGCGCGCCGGGCCGAACCGGGGTACATAGGCCTTGCTTGGTGACACATCGTTTGATGACACAGCCAGCGGCGACCGGCAAGGCCGGCGCGCGCTGATCCTGGTGGAGAACCTTTCGGTGCCGTTCGACCGGCGGGTGTGGCAGGAGTGCACGACGCTGCGCGACGCAGGCTGGAAGGTGCACGTCATCTGTCCCCGGGGGAGAACGCGGGACACGGAGCCGGAGGCGGAGATCGACGGGGTGCGGATCCACCGCTACCCGTTGCGCGCGGCCACCGGAGGGCCGGCCGGCTACCTGCGGGAGTACGGATCGGCGTTGTGGCATACGGTCCGGCTGGCCCGGAAGGTCGGCCCGGTCGACGTGGTCCACGCCTGCAACCCGCCCGACCTGCTGTTCCTGCCGGCACTGTGGCTGAAGCGGCGCGGCGCGCGGTTCGTCTTCGACCAGCACGACCTGGTACCCGAGCTGTACCTCTCACGGTTCGGCCGCGGCGAAGATCTGCTCTACCGCGCCGTGTGCGCGCTGGAACGGCTGACCTACCGGGCCGCGGACGTCGTGCTCGCCACGAACGAGAGCTACCGGGACGTCGCGATACGCCGTGGCGGTCGGCGGCCGGAGGACGTCTTCGTGGTGCGCAGCGCGCCCGCGATCGACCGGTTCCAACCGGTGCCGCCGGAGCCGGAGTTGAAGCGCGGCAAGCCTCATCTGTTGTGCTACCTCGGCGTCATGGGCCCTCAGGACGGCGTCGACTACGCCTTGCGGGCCCTTGCGAAGCTGCGCGACGAGCTCGGGCGGACCGACTGGCATGCGGTGTTCGTCGGCGCCGGCGACGCCTTCGACGCGATGGTGGAGCTGTCCCGGCGGCTCGGGCTCTGTGAGCAGGTGCAGTTCACCGGGCGCATTCCGGACGCCGACCTGGTGCGCTACCTGTCCACCGCGGACGTGTGCCTTTCCCCCGACCCGCGCAATCCGCTCAACGACGTGTCGACCATGAACAAGGTCCTGGAGTACATGGCGATGGGCCGGCCGATCGTCTCGTTCGACCTCCGGGAGGCGCGAGTATCCGCCGGTGACGCCGCCGTCTACGCGCCCGCCAACGACGAGGCTGAATTCGCCAAGCTCATCGCGCTGCTGCTGGACGATCCGGAGAAGCGGGCCCGGATGGGCAAGATCGGCCAGGAGCGGATCAGCGGGCAGCTTTCCTGGCGGAACTCGCAAGCGTCGCTGCTCGCCGCCTACGCCGCTGCCTGCCGTGACCACACTCCGGCGCCCCCGGGCGCCCCGGTCCGGACAGGGAAGAGGCCGCGCCGTTGAGCGACGACACGATACGCCTGGTCACGATCGGGCGGATTTTCCGTCGGCGCTGGCGGCTTCTCGCCAGCGTCGCCGTGGTGGGCGCGCTCGTCGGCTACGGCGCCTCTCTGCTGTTCCCGCCGAGTTACACGACGTCGACATCGGTACTGCTGGCGGGGCAGTGGGAGGAGCGCGAGCTGCTGACTCAGGCGGAGATCGCGGCCAGCTCGGCGGTGGTGGACCGCGCGGCCGCCACGCTCGGCTGGACCGGCGTCAGCGGCAGCGAGCTGCGGGATCGAGTGAGCGCCAAGGCCGCCGACGGGAACATCATCAAGATCTCGGGTACGGCCGACACGCCGGAGCGCGCGCAGCGGCTCTCCGACCAGGTGGCCCAGCAATTCGTCATATTCGCCGCGCGGATCGCAGGCGACAACACCGACCCCGACGCGGCGGCAGGGCCCGAGGCACTGCGGCAGAAGGTGGTGCAGACCAACCGCCGCATCACCGACCTGGCCAATGCGGCCGATCCGGGGCAGACCGTGGAGGGCGTGCAGGCCCGCACCGAGCTCGAGAAGCTGCGCACCGCGCTGCAGGAGGCCATGAAGAAGCTGGACGAGGCCGACCCGGCGACCAACAAGGCCAACATGGTCGTCATGGGGCCGGCGGCCCGGCCGACCGGCGAGGCACCGCCGACGAGGATGCAGCTCATCGTCGCCGGGGCGCTGCTGTTCTTCCTGCTCGCGGTCATCGGCCATCTCGCCGCCGCACGGGTGAATCGCCGACTGCGCACCGAACCGGAGATCGCCGCGGCGCTGGGCTCGGCGCTGCTGGGTACCGTCGACGTGCCTGGTGAACGGCCCGCGCACCGGCCAATAGGCCGTGGCCCGCGGGCCTGGATCCGCCGGCTGCTGGGCATCGACACCCGGTGGGACATACCGACCCCGCAGACGTCCGGCGACGAGGCCGACAGGCGGATCCGCTACCGGCGGGTGTGCGCTCGCCTCCGGGAGAAGCTGCCGGCCCCCCGGCGGCTGCTGGTTGTCGTCCCGGACGGCGACGAGATCGGCCGCCAGGCCGCCGGGCAGCTCGTCGCCGAGGCCAAGAGCGACCCGCTGCTGCAGGTGGTGGGAGTTTCGGTGTCCCGGCCACTGGTGCCGGACCGCGGCACCGAGTCCGGTGCCCTGGTCGTGCTCAGCGCGGGCAGCTGGACCGCAGAGGAGCTCGCCGGCATCGCCGAGGCGTGTGCGGACGGCAGGCATGAGGTCCTCGGCATCGTCGTCGCCGGCATCGTCGTCGCCGGCACGGTCCGGGCCCGTCCGACGCGGTCTGCCGGCCATCCTCCGGACAACGCCACTCCGGCGCTCGCGGTTCGCGGCCACGCGACGGGAGGTTCAGTGTGACGACGAGCACGACTTCGGAGTCGTCGGCCGCCGCTCCGCTGCTGGACCTGCAGGCGCTGGTGGTGGCGGTGCGCAGGCGCCGCCGCCTCTGGTGCTCCCTGGCGCTACTGGGGCTGCTGGTCGGCGCGGCGGTGGCGGTCCTGCGGCCGCCGCCGCCGACCGCGGTGACCAAGGTGCTGGTCGCGCATAAGGAGGACCAGCCGAACGACACCGGAACGCTGATCCGCACCGACGTGGAGCTGCTGCAGACCACGCGGATCGCCGACAAGGCCTTGCAGTCCCTCAAGTCCCCGGAACTCCCGGAAGACTTCATGCGGGACTACCGGGGGACCGGCTTGACCAACAACCTGCTGCAGATCGATGTGACAGGTGACAGCGACGCGGAAGCGGTGGCCCGAGCCAAGGCGTTGGCGGATGCGTTCGTCGCGGACCATGTGAGGCGGATGCAGGAAGCCGCGAAGGCCGAGGCCAAGGCCCTGCGCGACCAGCGTGACCGAATGCGGGACGAACTCGCCCAGGTCAACAAGGCGATCGGGGGCAGATCGCCGGAGAGCGACCCGAAGGCGTCGGCGAGCATCGAGTCGCACTTCGCCCACCGGGCCGAGCTCACCTCGCGGATCGCCGATTTCGAGCAGCGCGCCGAGGAGGCGCGCATGGGCACGCCCAAGCTCATCGCCGGCACGCAGATCGTGGACGCGCCGCGCGCAGTGCAGCACTCCCTGCCCAGGGCCGCTGCCACCAACGCCGCGATCGGGCTCGTCCTCGGGCTCGTCCTCGGGCTCGCGGTGGCCGCGATCGGCACGGTGGTGGCGGACCGCCCCGTGCTGCGCCGGGAGATCGCAGCGAACCTGGGCGCCTCGGTCATCGCGGAGCTGCGCCGCGCGTCCTACCGGCCGGCCGGGCTGTGGCAGCGCCGACGGACCCGGGCGGCACGCGAACGGCTCACCGCGACCCTGGCCCGCACCGTACGTGGCTCCGCGGAACCGGTGTCGCTGCTGGAACTGGGCTGTGCGCGCAGCACGAGCGTGATCGCCCTGGACCTCGCCCGGGCACTGGCAGCGGAGGGGCCGGTGGTCGTCATCGATGATCTGCCGGGCCTGCAGCGCGCCAACCGCGGCCAGAAGCCAGGAGGCCCGGCCGTGGTCAGCGTCGAGCGTGCCGTGGCCGTGCCGCATCAGGTGCGCCGGCTCGGCGTCGGCTCGGTCGCGCCCGGCACGGCGTGGACCGGCCTCCAGGACCTCGGTACCCAGACCGTGCTCGTCGTGCGTGCCGGGCACGGCAGCACCGCATGGCTGCACACCGTGGCGCGGCAGCTCGCGGACCTGCTCATTCCGGTGATCGGTGTGGTGCTGATCGACCCCGATCCGCGGGACCGGACCGACGGCACCCTGTGGGACGGGCTGCACACCGCGCTGCGCGGTCACAACGAGCGGCTGGCCCGGCAGAACGGTGGGGGTACCTCCCACGCCTTTGAGGCAGTGGAGGAGGGCCGGCTGCCGACGGAACGGCCGTCATGGGCCGTACGAGTCCCGGACACCGACCAGGAGGCGCGGTAGGACATGTGTGGCATCGCAGGTACTTACCGATGGCCGGACGGAAAGGTCGTGACCGACCGGCTCACCGACACCCTCGCCCACCGCGGCCCGGACGGTGCGGGCCGCTACGGCCACCCCGTCGGTGACGGCGAAGTGCAGCTCGGGCACCGCCGGTTGTCCATCATCGACCTGTCCGAGACCGGCGCCCAGCCGATGGTCTCGGGCGGCCTCGCCCTGACGTACAACGGCGAGCTGTACAACGCGCCCGAGCTGCGTGCCGAGCTGGCAGCCGCCGGGGTGCGCTTCCGCGGTACCTCCGACACCGAGGTGCTCCTTGAGGCCTGGCGGCGCTGGGGCACGGACTGCCTGCCGCGACTGCGTGGCATGTTCGCGTTCGGGATATTCGACGAGCGAACCGGTGAACTGGTGCTCGCCCGCGACCAGTTGGGCATCAAGCCGCTGTTCCTGCTCCGGCGCGGCGAGGGCCTGGTGTTCGCCTCCGAGCTCAAGGCGCTCGCCGCCGTGACCGGCGGGTCGCTGGAGGTGGACCATGCGGCGCTGGTGGCCTCGCTGCTGTACTACTGGGTGCCGGACTCGCGCTGCGCGTTCCGCGAAGCGGAGAAGCTGCCGCCGGGGAGCTGGCTGAGGTGCCGGCCCGACGGCCGGGTGGAGCGCGGCCGGTACTGGAACCTGAAGGACGTCGCCGCCGAGGGCCGGGAGCGGGCCCGGAGCGGCGAACAGCCGGACCTGGCTGCCATCGTCGAGGAGTCGACCCGGCGGCACATGCTCTCCGACGTACCCGTGGCGACCTTCCTCTCCGGCGGTCTGGACTCCAGCTACCTGACCGCGCTCGCGGCCCGCGACCAACCCGGGATCTCCGCCTACACGATCGGATTCCGCGCTGAGGACGCCAAGTTCGAGGCGATGCCGGACGACCTTCGCTATGCCCGGCAGGTGGCCGAGCGGTTCGGCGTCGACCTGCATGAGATCGAGATCGCTCCGAACGTGCTCGACCTGCTGCCGCAGATGACGTACAGCCTGGACGAGCCGATCGGCGACCCCGCCGCGATCAACACGTTCCTGATCTGCTCGGCCGCCCAGGAGGCCGGGGTCAAGGTGATGCTCTCGGGGATGGGTGCCGACGAGCTGTTCGCCGGTTACCGCAAGCACCTGGCCAACCTGATCGCGCTGCGCTACCAGCGCATCCCGCGACCCCTGCGGCGCGGCCTGTCCAGGGCCGTGGACCGGCTGCCGGTCGCCACGGCCCGCCGGGGGTACCGGTCGGTGCGCTTCGCGAAGCGGTTCCTCTCCTTCGCCGATCTGCCGGAGGAGACCGCGTTCCGGCGCAGCTACACCATGTACGACCAGGACGAACTGCTCGCCCTGGTCAATCCGGACTTGGCCGGGACGGTCGAGGACGTGCTGACCGAGCACGCGGACATCTACCAGGACAACGACCTCGACGACTTCGTCAACCGCATGTGCCTGGGCGACGCCCGGATGTTCCTGCCGGGCCTGAACCTCACGTACACGGACCGGTCGAGCATGGCCGCGTCGACCGAGGTGCGGGTGCCGTATGTGGACGTCGAGGTGGTCAAGGCGGCGTTCGCCGTGCCCGGTGATCGCAAGATCGTCGGACGGCAGGGCAAGGCCGTCCTGAAGGAGGCGGCCACCTCGATCCTGCCCCGGGAGATCGTGTACCGGCCCAAGGGCCTGTTCAGCGCCCCGCTGCGCGCCTGGATGAGCCGGGATCTGGCACCGCTGGTGCGCGAGGTGGTGCACGACGGCGTGCTCGTCAATTCCGGGTTCCTGCGCCGCGACGCGCTGGCGCGCATGGTCGCCGAGGACGCCGCCGGGCAGCGGGACTTCTCCAAGCATCTGTGGCATGTGCTGACCCTCGAGTACTGGTATCGCGACGCGACCTCTGGGTCCGGTCAGAGCACTCGGTTAACGGCTTAGGAATTCAGAGGAGTTCGGGTGAAGCAGGTTGTACAGAACTACAAGAGCGGCGAACTGGCAGTGCTCGACGTGCCGGTGCCGGGGTGCAAGCCGGGCGGTGTGCTGGTCCGCAGCGCCTACTCGCTGATATCCACCGGGACCGAGCTCATGAAGGTGTCCGAGGCCGGCATGTCGATGCTGGGCAAGGCCCGCTCCCGGCCGGACCAGGTGGCCAAGGTCATGCAGAGCGTGGCCACCAACGGGGTGCCCGCCACCTACCGCAAGGTGATGGGCAAGCTGGACTCCTACACGCCGCTGGGCTACTCGCTGTGCGGGGTGGTCGAGCAGGTCGGTACCGGGATCGACGATGTGAAGGTCGGCGACCTCGTGGCCTGCGCCGGCAACGAGCACGCGCTGCACGCCGAGCTGAACTGGGTGCCGAAGAACCTCTACGCCCCGGTGCCGGACGGCCTCGCGCCGCGGCACGCGGCCTTCGGCACCGTCGGGTCGATCGCGATGCAGGGCGTCCGCCAAGGAGAGCCGCAGCTCGGTGAGGTGGCCCTTGTCATCGGCCTCGGGCTGATCGGGCAACTGGTCGTGCAGCTCCTTGCCGCCTCGGGAGTCCGCGTCGTCGGGGCCGACCCCGACCCGGTGCGCTGCGAGCTCGCCGAGCGCCTGGGCGCAGCGGCCTGCGGCGATCCCGCGTCCGCGGCCGTGGAAGCTGCCGTCGCCGAACTCACTGGCGGTCACGGCGTGGACCAGGTGTACCTGGCCGCCGGCGGCGGCAGCAACCAGCCCGTCGAGCTGGCCGCCCGGCTCTGCCGGGACCGCGGCCGGGTCGTCGACATCGGCAAGTGCCGCCTGGACCTGCCGTGGAACGCGTACTACGAGAAAGAGCTCGACGTCCGGTTCTCCCGCTCGTACGGCCCCGGGCGCTACGACCCGGAGTACGAGCTCGAGGGGCGCGATTACCCGATCGGCTACGTGCGCTGGACCGAGCGCCGCAACCTGGCGTGCTTCCTCGATCTCCTCGCCCGCGGCCGCGTCGACGTGGAGCCCTTGGTCTCCCACATCGCCGACTTCGATGACGCCGTCGATACGTACCAGCGCCTGAAGGACGGCGACTTGAAGGCCGTGGCTGTGCTGTTCCGGTACCCCGAACACGCGGGGGAGGCGGGGGAAGCGGAGGCCCCGGCGGTGGCCGTGCCCGCGGTGAAGCGACGCAGCGGCAGAGTGTCCACCCCGGCCCGGTCCGCCAAGACGCCGGTGCGGCTGGCGTTCGTCGGCGCGGGAAACTACGCGACGTCGATGCTGCTGCCGCACCTGGCACAGCGCGACGGCGTCGAGTTGTCCACGGTCGTCACCACGACGGCGCTGTCCGCGGCCAACGCGAAGCGGAAGTTCGGCTTCGCCGAGGCGACCACCGATCTCGACGCCGTGCTCGGCGACCCGTCGATCGACGCGGTGTTCGTGGTCACCCGGCACAGCTCGCATGCCGAACTGACCCGGAAGGCGCTCCTTGCCGGCAAGACGGTGTTCGTGGAGAAGCCTCTAGCCCTCACCGAGGACGACCTGGCCGGCGTGCTCGCGGCGGTGGAGGAGTCCGGCAACGACCGGCTGCAGGTGGGCTTCAACCGCCGGTTCGCGCCGCTGCTCCAGGAGGCCAGGAAGCGGTTCGGCGCCAGGACCGGGCCGGCGAGCGTCCGCTACCTGGTCAACGCGGGCCGGCTGCAGCACGGCAGCTGGTACCTCCAACAGGGCACCGAGGGATCGCGGTTCGCCGGCGAGGGCGGACACTTCATCGACACGGCGAGCTGGCTGCTTGAGGCCGACCCGGACTCGGTGTACGCGGTCGCCACGTCCGGCAACGAGGACCTGCAGGTCGTGCTGCGCTACCCGGACGGATCCACCGCCACCATCAGCTACGTCACCACCGGCTCACCCGGCTTCCCCAAGGAGACGCTGGACCTCGTCGCGGACGGCAAGGTGCTGCGGCTCGACGACTTCGTCCGTGCCTCGGTGTACGGCCGTAAGAAGTGGGTCAGTTCGCGGCTGCCCAAGGCCCGGGACAAGGGCCAGAACGCCGAGCTGGCCGCGTTCATCAAGGCCGTGCGGACCGGCGGGCCGATGCCAGTGCCGCTGGAGTCGCTGGTCGCCACCACGGCGGCCACCCTCGCTGTGCAGGCCGGCCTGGTCGGCGGCGCGCCGGTGACGTTGGCGAGGGCGCGATGACCATGAGCGCGGGCTGGTACCTGCGGCGGCTGTCCCGGATGGGACCGCAGGAGGTCGGCGGCCGGGTGGGCGACGCGGTGCGCAGGCGGCGGTGGCGGTCGGCGCGGCCGGACTGCCCGAGCGTGACCGGCGCCCGGTTCACCGCGGTACTGCCCGCCGGGACGATCGCCGCAATACCTCCGGACGCCGCGAAACGTCTCATCGCCGAGGCGGACCGGCTGATGTACGGGCACGTCGAGTATTTCGGGGTGGTCCGCGACGACCTGACCGACCCGGACTGGTGGTGCGACCCGAAGACCGGGCGCCGGGCTCCGTGGGGCTACGCCTTCGACGTGCCGTACCGGAACGAGGACACGGTCGGGGACATCAAGCAGATCTGGGAGCTGTCCCGGCATCAGTACCTCACCGTGCTCGCCGCCGCCTACGCGGTCACCGGGAACGAGCGGTACGCCGAGCGCGTGGCCGAGCACCTGCGGTCGTGGTGGGCGGCCAACGCGCCGCTGCGCGGAGTGCACTGGGTCAGCGGCATCGAGCTGGGCATCCGGCTGCTGTCCTGGGTGTGGATCCGCCGGCTGCTCGACGGCTGGCCGGGCGCGGCCGGGCTGTTCGAGGGCAACCCGGTGGCGCTGAACCAGATCTGGCACCACCAGCGCTGGCTGGCCGCCTTCCCCAGCCGGGGGTCTTCGGCGAACAACCACGTCATCGCCGAGGCCGCCGGGCAGTTCGCCGCAGCCTGCGCGTTCGGGTGGTTCCCCTCCTCGGAGCGTTGGCGAGCCGGCGCGCTGCGGTCGCTGGAGCGGCATCTGCGAAGCAACACCTTCGACTCCGGCCTCAACAGCGAGTTGGCCACCGAGTATCACGGACTTGTGCTGGAGCTCGGCCTGGCCGCGGTGGCCGAGGCGGATGCCGCAGGCAGGCCGGTCCCCGCGTCGATCCGGCTGGTGCTGCTGCGGATGACCGACGCGCTCGCGGCCATCGTGGACAGCCGGCTGCGGCCGCCGCGCCAGGGGGACGCGGACGACGGGCACGGTCTGGTCGTGGACGGCGCGGGCACCGACCGCTGGGCCTCGCTGCTGGCCACCGGGGACGCCGTGTTCGGCCGGCTCGCCTGGTGGCCGGCGGTGACCGCCACCGATGTGCGCACCCCGCTCCTTGCCGCGCTCATCCGGCCGTACTCGGAAAACGGATCCGCACCGGCCGTGACCCGCCCGGCAAGCCGACCGGCCCACTTCGCCGACGCGGGCATGACCATCCTGCGCGGTCCGGGAGAGATCTGGTGCCGCTGCGACGGTGGTCCGCACGGGTTCCTGTCCATCGCCGCGCATGCCCACGCGGACGCGCTGTCCGTGGAGGTCCGGCACGACGGGGTCGACGTGCTCGCCGACCCGGGGACGTTCTGCTACCACGGGCAGCCCGAGTGGCGGCAGTACTTCCGGTCGACCCTCGGCCACAACACCCTGCAACTGGACGGCAGTGACCAGTCCGTCTCCGGCGGCCCGTTCCTGTGGACCCGGCATGCCCGCAGCCGCGTCCTGGCCGCGGACACATCCGACGAGCAGGTGGCCCGCTGGTCTGCCGAGCACGACGGTTACCAGCGCTCCGTGCACCTCCGCCGGGTGGAGCTGACCGCCGCGAGCCAGGAGCTGCGGGTGGTTGACGAGGTGCGCGGCCCGCGCCGGGCCGTGCGCCTGGCGTTCCACCTCGGCCCGGCGATCGCCGCGGACCTGGTGGGGAACTCGGCAGTGCTCACCTGGACCCGGGACGGGGAGGACCGCTCCGCGGTACTCGACCTGCCCGGGCAGCTGTGCTGGCGGGCGCATCGCGGCGAGACCGACCCGCCGCTGGGCTGGTACTCCGCCGGCTTCGGGCGCAAGGAACCCGCCACCACGCTGGTCGGCACCGGCTTCACCGACGGCGCGGAGGGGTTCACCACCGTACTCAGGTTCTGCGGCTAGGGAGGACGCGTGGGGATCAAGTGGCGGAACTGGGCGTTGCCGGCGGCACCGCTGGCGCTGGCGTTGCTGGCGACCGGCTGTGTGAGCGCGCCGGGCGCCCCGGCGGCGGAGCCGACCGTTGCACCATCCACGTCCGTGGCCCGGGCCCGGGTGTGCGCCAAGCCTGCGGCCGGGCCGGCGAAGGCGCCGGCGGGCGCGGTGACGGTCGACCCCGCGGTGGTCGGTGACCTGGCTGCGAAGACCCGGAGCAACCCTCCGAAGACCACGTTCTGGCTTCGACCGGGCAAGCACAGGCTCGAGCCGGACCGCTACTCCCAGGTCATCCCCAAGAAGGGGAACAGATACCTCGGCGCGCCAGGCGCAGTGCTCGACGGCCGGAAGACCAACCAGTATGCGTTCGGCGGTACCGCCCGCAACGTCACCATCCGCTACCTGACCGTGCAGCGTTTCGTGGCGCCGCAAAACGAGGGCGTGGTCAACCATGACTCGGCCGACGGGTGGGTGATCGAGCACGCGACGATCCAGAACAACTCCGGCGCCGGGCTGATGGCCGGTACCCGCCAGCGGGTCCGCGCCAGCTGCCTGCGCGGCAACGGACAGTACGGTATGAACGCGTACAAGGCCGGCGACCCTATCAGCGACCTGGTGGTCGAGGGCAACGAGATCGTGGCCAACAACAAGGACGACTGGGAGCGGCGGCGGCCGGGCTGCGGCTGCACTGGAGGCGTGAAGTTCTGGGCCGTCAACGGCGCCGACGTACGCGGCAACTGGGTGCACGACAACCGCGGAACCGGGTTATGGGCGGACACCAACAACAACGACTTCCGCATCGAGGACAATGTGCTCGAGGCCAACGACGGTGCCGCGCTGATCTACGAGACCAGCTACAACGCGGTCATCCGGAAAAATACGATCCGGCGGAACAACTGGGTCGAGGGCCGCAGGTACGCCGACCGCGGCGACAACTTCCCGTTCGCGACCATCTACCTGTCCGAGTCCGGCGGCGAACCACGGATCCGAGCCCGCACGGACAAGATCGAGATCTACCGGAACGTGCTGGAGAACAACTGGTCCGGGATCACCCTGTGGGAAAACGCCGACCGGTTCTGCAACAGCCCGGCCAACACCTCGTCCGGTGACTGCACGTTACTGGTGAAGAACACCGACCGCTGCGCGCGGCCGGCGATCGCCACCGCACCGCTCTACGCCGACTGCCGGTGGAAGACCCAGCGGGTGGACGTCCACGACAACCGCTTCGTGCTGGACAAGTCCGTCGTCGAGTGCACGGTGAAGTGCGACCGCATGGCGGTGCTGGCCAACTACGGCACCTATCCGGACTGGTCGCCCTACCAGGGCGAGCGGGTGGCTGAGGCGATCACCCGCAAGCAGCACAACCGCTGGCACGACAACGTCTACCTCGGACCATGGAAGTTCGTGGCCTACGACCCGAGCCGGGTGCTCGACTTCGGGCAGTGGCAGGGCACGCCGTACCAGCAGGACGCGGGCAGCACCTTCCGCGCACGGGACGGTGGTTGAGATGGGCGCGGACCACACGTCGAAGATCGTCGGTACAGTCTGGGGGCTGCTGGTCCTCAACACGCTCGGCTCCGCCGGGGCGAAGACCATCATCCCGCTGCCCCGCTCCCTCATCCAGATGGTCACCATGGGTGCGCTGGTCGCCGCGTTCGCGCTGGCGCTCGCAGTCAATCTCCGGCTGCGCATCCGAGCCAGCGCCTTCGTGTTCCTGCTCACCCTGCTGCTGGTGCCGAGCGTGATCTCCAGCGCGAGCCTGGAGTCCGGGTTCGGCGCGCTGTTCCGCTGTGCCCGGCTGGCTCTCTTCGTCGGCACGCTGTGGCTGCTCAGCCGCTGGTGGGACGGCAGCCCGACGTTCGTGCGGCACCACATCCGGATGTACTTCGCGGTGCTCGCATCGGTGGCCGCCGGCTTGCTCATCTCACCGGGCGCGGCCATGCCCGAGCTCTACGGCGGGCGGCTGGTCGGCGCGTTGTGGCCGCTCACCCCGCCGCAGATCGGACAGTACGCCGCGGTGATCATCGGGCTCACCGTGCTGCTCGTACTGGGCCGCCGGACCGACAGGGCCAGCGCGGCGGTGGTCATCGTGCCGTCACTCGTCCTGCTCGCGTTGACCCATACCCGGACGGCCACGCTCGGCCTGTTCATCGGGCTGGCGTTGGCGATCGGCTCGCTCGTCCTGACCAGCGCCGCCGCCCGCCGGTTCTTCGCCTGGGCGGTGCTGTGCGCCGCCGTGGCCGCGGTGGGGTTCGCCTCCGCGCTGCAGGCGTGGTTCCTGCGCGGGCAGAGCCAGGAGGGCCTGTCCAGCCTCACCGGTCGGGCCAAGGTCTGGGACGCCCTGCTGGCTGCCCCCCGGACGACCTCGGAGCAGCTGTTCGGCATGGGCCTGGGCGACAAGTCGTTCGGCGGGCTGCCGATCGACAACAGCTGGCTGGCCGTTTACAACGAACAGGGCCTGATCGGCGTCTCCTTGGTGGCGGCGATCATCCTCGTGCTCGGCGGCGTCGCATTGCTGCGGCCACCGTCGCTGCAGCGGGCCTGCGCGATCTTCCTGATCAGCTACTGCGCGATCGCGTCGTACACCGAGGCCGGGCTCGGCGACGCCTCGCCGTATCTGCTGCATCTGGCCGTGGCCGCCTCGCTGCTGGCGGCACCTGCTGCGGCCACGCCCCTGTCTACGCCCGAAGCCCCTCGACTCTCGACGCCCGAAGTCCCTCGACGGCGCATACCGCGATGGGCCCGAAAATCGGAGGTGACCTGAGCATGCACGTCCTCGTGGTGCACAACCGCTACGCCTCGGCGCAGCCGAGCGGGGAGAACAAGGTCGTCGACCAGGAGGTGGAGCTGCTGCGCGCGGCCGGCCACCGGGTCGAGGTGTTCGAGCGGCGCAGCGACGACATCGCCGCCCGGTCCCTGCTGGGCAAGGCCGCGGTGCCGCTGCTGGTGCCGTGGAACCCGGCGGTCCGCGCGGAGCTCGCCGCCCGGCTTCGCGCCGAGCGGCCGGACGTGGTCCACGTCCACAACGTCTTCCCGCTCCTGTCGCCCGCGGTGTTGGCCGCCTGCGCCGACGCCGGCGTGCCCGCCGTTGCCACGCTGCACAACTACACCCAGGTCTGCCCACCCGGCACGCTGCAACGGGACGGCCGGCCGTGCACCGAGTGCGTCGGGACGGCGCCGCTGCCCGCCGTCCGGCACGGCTGCTACCGGAGCTCCCGGCTGGCGACGGTGCCGCTCGCGGTCAGCCTGTCGGTCAACCGGCGGCGGTGGTGGTCCGGCGTGGAGCGGTTCTTCTGCATCTCCGCGGCGCAGCGCGACGTCCTGGTGCGGGCCGGCATGCCACCCGAGCGGCTGGCGGTGAAGCACAACTTCGTGCCCGACCCGGGCGCCCGCCGAGCGGGCGCCGGCGAGCATCTGCTCTATCTCGGCCGACTCGCGGAGGCCAAGGGCGTGCGGCTGCTCATGGCCGCGTGGGACGAGATCGCCGCGGACGGCGGTGTGGGCGTGCCGCTCGTGGTCGCCGGCGCGGGGCCACTGGAGCGAGAGGTGACCGCCTGGGCGGCGGGCCGGGACGACGTGCGGTACGTCGGCCTGTACGACGCGGCGGAGTGCCGGAAGGCCGTCGCGCGGTCGGTCGCCGTGGTGGCTCCCTCGACGTGGCTGGAGGCGTTCGGCCTGGTGGTCGTGGAGGCGATGGCGGCCGGGGTCCCGGCCGTCGCCGCTGGTCACGGCGCCTTCGTCGAACTCGTCGAGGACGGGGTGACCGGGCTGCTGCACCGGCCGGGCGAGCCCGCCTCGCTCGCGTCCTGCATACGCCGGATCGCGGCCGAGACGGCCCGCAACCGGGAGATGGGCCAGGCAGCCCGGCGCCGTTACGAGCAGGGTTTCAGCCCGGCCGTCGGGCTGGAGCGCCTGGTGGAGGGGTACCGCACCGCGATCGCGGGGCGGACGGAACTAATGGGGGGCAGTAAATGACACGATGCCGACTCTGCGGCTCGGCGGCGCTGGCGAGCGTCGTCGATCTGGGGGCGACGCCACCATGCGAGAGCTTTCTCGCCGCGGACCAACTGGACCAACCGGAGCCCGCGTACCCGCTGCACCTGCAGGTGTGCACCGAGTGCTGGCTGGCGCAGATCCCTCCGCTGATCACGCCGGAGGAGACGTTCAAGGAGTACGCGTACTTCTCCTCGTACTCGACCTCCTGGGTGGAGCACGCGCGCACGTTCGTCGCCGACGCCGCACAGCGGGTGGGGCTCGGCCCCGACGCCTTCGTGGTCGAGGTCGCGAGCAACGACGGGTATCTGCTGAGGCACGTGGTGGACCGGGGGATCCGCTGCCTCGGTATCGAGCCGTCGGTGAACGTCGGTGCCGCGGCGCGGGAAGCGGGTGTGCCTACGCTCACGGAGTTCCTGGACCCGGCCACCGGCTCGGCCGTCCGCGCCGAGCACGGCCCGGCGGACCTGGTCGTGGCCAACAACGTGTACGCGCACATCCCCGATGTGGTCGGCTTCACCCAGGGGCTGCGCGCCCTGGTCGCCGACGACGGCTGGGTCTCCATCGAGGTGCAGCACCTGCTGACCCTGATCGAGGAGAACCAGTACGACACGATCTACCACGAGCACTTCCAGTACTACACGGTCGCGTCCGCGACCCGGGCGCTGGCCAGCGGCGGACTCGCGCTCGTGGACGTCGAGCTGCTGCCCACGCACGGCGGCTCCATCCGGCTGTGGGCCCGGCCGACCGACGTGGCCGGCGAGCCGAGCCGGCAGGTGGCCGACGTGCTCGCACGGGAGAAGGCCGCTGGGCTGCAGGAGCTGTCCGGGTACACCGAGTTCTCCGCTCGGGTGGCCAAGGTGCGCCGGGACCTGCTGCGGTTCCTCATCGACGCGGCCGAGCGCGGCGAGACGGTCGTCGGCTACGGCGCCCCGGGCAAGGGCAACACCCTGCTCAACCACTGCGGCATCCGGCCCGACCTGCTCCCGTACACGGTTGACCGCAACCCCTACAAGCACGGCAGGTTCACCCCGGGCACCCGCATCCCGATCCTGCCGCCCGAGCAAATAGCCGCCGACAAGCCGGACTACGTGCTCGTCCTCCCGTGGAACCTGCGGGCCGAACTGGTCGAGCAGTTGTCCTTCATCCACGACTGGGGCGGCCGGCTTGTCTTTCCCATCCCGGAACTGAGCATTGTCGAGGTGAAGTCATGAAGGTCGTTCTGTTCTGCGGCGGTTACGGGATGCGGATGCGGAGCGGTGCCGCGGACGACGTGCCCAAGCCGATGGCGATGGTCGGCCCGCGACCGCTGATCTGGCACGTCATGCGCTACTACGCGCACTTCGGGCACACGGAGTTCATCCTGTGCCTCGGGTACGGGGCGCACCACATCAAGGACTTCTTCCTCAACTACGAGGAGACGACGTCCAACGACTTCGTGCTGCGGGGCGGGCAGACCGAGCTGCTGTCCACCGACATCGCCTCCTGGACGATCACGTTCGTGCAGACCGGCATCGAGTCACCGATCGGGGAGCGGCTGCGCCGGGTGCGGCACCACCTGGACGGCGACGAGATGTTCCTCGCCAACTACGCCGACGTGCTCACCGACGCCCCGCTGCCGGAGATGATCGACTCCTTCGCCCGGCGCGACGCCGGTGCGTCGATGATGGTGGTGCCGCCGCAGTCCTCGTTCCACTGCGTGGATCTGGGCGAGGACGGCCTGGTGGGGGGCATCACCGCGGTGAGCGAACTGCCGCTGTGGGAGAACGGCGGCTACTTCGTGCTCCGCCAGGAGGTCTTCGACCACATCCCGGAGAACGGGGACCTGGTCGCCGACGGATGTGCCCAACTGGCCAAGCGCGGCCGGCTGGTGGCGCATCAGCACCGCGGCTTCTGGAAGCCGACCGACACCGTGAAGGAGCGGGCCGCGCTCGACGACGCCTACGCCAGGGGCGACCGCCCGTGGGCCGTGTGGGAACAAGGCGCCGGAATGAGGACCGCATGATCCGGCTCAGCGCCGGGCGCCTGGACCGGATCGTCGCAGTGGGCGCGCACTGCGACGACATCGCCATCGGCGCCGGCGGCACGCTGCTGACGCTGTGCCTCGCACGGCCGGGTATCCGCGTCGATGCGCTGGTGCTCTCCGGCGGCGGCAGCGAGCGGGAGCAGGAGGAGCAGGCCGCGCTCGCCGCCTTCTGCCCGGGCGCCGACCTGCGGCTGACCGTGCACAAGCTGCCCGACGGACGGCTGCCCGCGCACTGGGAGGAGGCCAAGGCCGCGGTCGAGGAGCTGCGCCTGCAGACCGAGCCGGAGCTGGTCCTCGCGCCGCGCACCGATGACGCGCACCAGGATCACCGCGGCCTGGCGAAGCTGATGACCACCGCGTTCCGTGACCACCTCGTGCTCGGCTACGAGATCGTCAAGTGGGACGGCGATCTCGGCCGACCGGCGGCGTACCAGCCGCTGTCGCCCGAGATCGCCGAACAGAAGGTGCGGCTGCTGCAGGAGCACTACCCCTCGCAGCGGCACCGGCCCTGGTACGACCGGGAGGCCTTCCTCGGCCTTGCCCGGATCCGCGGCATCGAATGCCACGCGCGCTACGCCGAGGCGTTCGCCGTCACCAAACTCACGCTCAACCTGGGGGGTTGAACCTTGCGCGTACTACTGACCGGACACCAGGGCTATCTGGGCACCGTGATGGCCCCGGTCCTCGCGGCCGCCGGGCACGAGGTCGTCGGCCTTGACGCCGGCCTGTTCGCCGACTGCGTGCTGGGCCCGCCGCCCGCGGACCCGCCGGGGCACCGGGTGGACCTGCGCGACGTCACGGCCGAACACGTGGCCGGGGTGGACGCCGTGATCCACCTGGCCGCGCTGTCCAACGACCCGCTGGGATCGCTGGCGCCGGAGCTCACCTACGACATCAACCACCACGCGTCCGTCCGCCTTGCGCGGCTGGCCCGCGACGCCGGAGTGCGGCGCTTCCTGTACGCGTCGACCTGCTCCGTCTACGGCGCCGCCGGCGGGGACGATCTGGTGACCGAGGACGCCCCGCTGCGCCCGGTGACGCCGTACGCGGAGTCCAAGGTGCGGGTGGAGGACGACCTGCACGCGCTGGCCGACGGCGACTTCACCCCGGTGTTCATGCGCAACGCCACCGCCTTCGGCTACTCGCCGCGGCTGCGCGCCGACATCGTGCTGAACAACCTGGTGGGCCACGCCCTCCTGTCCGGCGAGGTGTTGGTGCTCTCCGACGGCACTCCCTGGCGCCCGCTGGTGCACGCCGCCGACATCGCACGCGCCTTCACGGCCGCGCTGACCGCGCCCCAAGAGGCGCTGCACGACCGGGCGTTCAACATCGGCAGCGAGATCAACAACGTCACGGTCGCCGAGATTGCCGAGCAGGTCGCCGAGGCGGTGTCCGGCGCGAAGGTGGTGATCACGGGGGAGACCGGAGCCGATCCGCGGTCGTACCGGGTGGACTTCTCCCGGTTCCGCGCCGCGATACCCGGCTTCGACTGCGAGTGGACGGTGAAGCAGGGCGCGCTCGAACTCGCCGACGCCTACCGGAAACACGGGCTGACCCGGGAAGACTTCGAGCGACGCTTCACCCGCCTTGCCGTGCTGCGCGCGGCGTCCGACGTCGGCGCCGTCGACGACACCCTGCGGCGGCGCCGATGACCACGCCCGGCGAACAGATGCACGCGCTGGTGGAGCGGCTGTACCCGCTCTGCCGGAGCATCACCGGCGACGGTGTCCGCGCCACCCTGGACATCGTCGGCGAGTACGTCCCGCTGCAGGTGCACGAGGTACCGACCGGGACTCAGGTGCTCGACTGGACGGTGCCGCAGGAGTGGAACATCCGGGACGCGTACATCGCCGACACCGCCGGCAACCGGGTCGTCGACTTCGCCGCGTCGAGCCTGCACGTGCTCGGCTACAGCGTGCCGGTGTCGGCGACCATGCCGCTGGCCGAGCTCCGCGCGCACCTGCACACCCTTCCGGACCACCCGAGTTGGGTGCCGTACCGCACCAGCTACTACAAGCCGGAATGGGGATTCTGCCTGGCCCAGGAGACCTTGGACGCGCTGCCGGACGGCGAGTACGAGGTCCGCATCGACTCCACACTCGCGGACGGCCACCTCACCTACGCCGAGCACGTGGTCCCCGGTCAGGTCCCCGACGAGGTGATCGTCTCCTGCCACGTCTGCCACCCGTCGCTGGCCAACGACAACCTGGCCGGCATCGCGGTGGCGACGTTCCTGGCCCAGGCGCTGGCACAGGAGACGCCGTACTACACCTACCGGTTCCTGTTCGCGCCCGGCACCATCGGGGCGATCACCTGGCTGGCCCGCAACGCGGAGCGGGTGAATGGGGTATCCCCTGCTCTGGGGGCCCCTCCCGGCCGAAGGCTGGGGGAGGAGCCGAGAGCTGGGGGAAGGGTCAAGCACGGCCTCGTGCTGGCCTGCGCCGGGGACCCGGGCCAGTTGACGTACAAGCAGAGCAGGCGCGGCGACGCGGAGATCGACCGGGTGATGCGGCATGTGCTGGCCGCATCCGAACGCCCGCACCGCGTCAACGAGTTCACTCCGTACGGCTACGACGAGCGGCAGTTCTGCTCGCCCGGGTTCGATCTCGGCGTGGGCTCGCTCACCCGGACCCCGTACGCCGGCTACCCCGAGTACCACACCTCGGCGGACAACCCGGACTTCGTCTCCCCGGAGGCGATGGCGGACACGCTCGCCGTCTGCCGCGAGGCATTCGCCGTCCTCGACCGCAACCGGCGGTACGTCAACCTCAGCCCCTACGGCGAACCACAGTTGGGCCGGCGCGGGTTGTACGACGCGCTCGGCGGCCGCAGCGACACCAAGCAGGCCCAGATGGCCATGCTCTGGGTGCTCAACCTCTCCGACGGCGAGCACAGTCTGCTGGACGTCGCCGAGCGGTCCGAGCTCCCGTTCGACACCGTCGCCGCCGCGGCCGGTGCTCTGCACGGCGCCGGGCTGATCAAGGCATGACGCCTATGACCACCGAGGGGGAGAAGACGACGACACCGGCCGGATCCGCCAAGCGGGCCCTCGTCGGCCGGCTGTCCTGGGGACTGGCCGACCAGGCGGCCTCCAGCATGAGCAACTTCGTGGTGGGCATCTACGTGGCCCGCTCGCTGGGGGTGACCGCGTTCGGCGTGTTCAGCCTGGCCTGGGTGACCTACGGCGTGGTGCTCAACGTCTCCCGCGGGCTGGCCACCGATCCGCTCGTGGTGCGCTTCAGCGGCGTGCCGGACGCGTCCTGGCGCGGGGCGGTGGCCCGGTCGTCGGGTACCGCGCTCGGCGTCGGTGCCGCCCTCGGCGCGGCGTCTCTGGTGGCCGGTCTTGCTCTCGGCGGCCGTGTGGGGCCCGCGTTCGCCTGCCTCGGCGTCATGCTGCCGGGGCTGCTGCTGCAGGACGCATGGCGGTTCGCGTTCTTCGCCGCCGGCACCGGGCGGAAGGCGTTCGTCAACGACCTCGTGTGGGGTATCGCGCTCGTCCCGGCCATGGTGGTGGCGGCCCGCGTGGGCAGCGTGGCCGCTTTCGTGCTCGCCTGGGGCGCGTCCGCCACGGTGGCCGCTGCGTACGGCTGCCTCCAGTCCGGCATCCGGCCCCGGATGACCGGCGCGCGCGGCTGGCTTCGCGAGCAGCGCGATCTCGGCTACCGGTATCTGGTCGAGAACGTCAGCCTCAGCGGCGCCAGCCAGCTGCGGGCGTACGGGCTCGGCGCGATCGTCGGGATCGGCGCGGTGGGTGCGGTGCGGGGCGCCGAGCTTCTGCTCGGCCCGTTCCTCGCCGTGTTGATGGGGCTGTCGCTGGTCACCGTCCCGGAGGCGGCACGGGTGCTGCGGCGGGCCCCGCACCGGCTCGGCTCGTTCTGCCTCCTGCTGGGCGGCGGGCAGGCCGCCGCCGCGCTGCTCTGGGGCGGGGCGCTGCTGCTGATGCCGGACCGGCTCGGCGAGCTGGTGCTCGGCGGCGTCTGGCACTCCGCCGCGGAGCTCATCGTGCCGGTCACCCTCGGTGTCGCGGGCGCGGGCCTCGGCACCGGCGCGGCGGCCGG
>NZ_QUAC01000132.1 GCF_003389455.1 Streptomyces inhibens
GCACCGTCCTGGCGGGACCCCGAGGCCCGCCGGCCGGGCGCCGCCGTGGCGGGCACCGCCATCGTCTCCGGCGGGAGGTGCCCCCCGCCCACCGCCTGATCCGTCACCGGTCACGCTCCCGTCCACCTGCGCGTACGAGTCCGCCGCGAGCACGGACGGAACCATTCCGAGCGTAGTTCACGCCCCGTCACGTCCCATGCTGAGCGCGGCGGTTGAGTCACTCGATCGGATCGGCGGATCATCCGACCGATACGGGGTGAGGCGCCGGCGGGCCCGGGGGCTCAGGCCTCGAAGGGGCGGGCCGGCCACGGTGCGTCGGCCGGCCGCAGCGCGTCCAGGCCCGCGCCGCCCTGGGCCGCGGTGAGCGCCAGCACCCCCACGACGAGGCAGTTGTTGTGCAGCTCACCGGCGAGCGCCCCGCGCACCAGCTCGTCCTGCGGCACCCGCGCCAGCTCCATGTCGGCCTCCTCCTCGGAGACCTCGTACCGCTCCCCCTCGGCCTCGGACAGATCACGGGCGAGGAAGATCCGCACGGCCTCGTCGCAGCCGCCCGGCGTGGTGTAGACGTCGGTCAGCACCCGCCAGTCCTCGGCCTTGACGTGCGCCTCCTCGTACAGCTCGCGCTGCGCTGCGTGCAGCGGGTTCTCACCGGGGACGTCGAGCAGTCCGGCGGGGATCTCCCACAGCCGGTGGCGTACGGGGTGGCGGTACTGGCGCAGCACCAGCACCCGGCCCGCGTCGTCGAGGGCGAGGACGGCCACCGAGCCGGGGTGGACCTGGTAGTCGCGCGTGACGGTGGCGCCGTCCGGCATGACGACCTCGTCGGTGCGCACGCTGGTCTTGTTCCCGGTGAACGGCGTCGTGGTCGCGGTGACCGTCCACTCCTCCGGGGTGTCCTTGATCGCCATGGCGCGTCCTCCTGTATGTGCCTGTGCCAACGCAGAAACCGGGGCACGACCTCGATGAGGCCGTACCCCGGCAACCGTATCCGTCGCGGTGTGCGTTACTTCGCGGCGCCCGTCTTGCGCGCGACCGCGGCCTTCACCAGCCCGGCGAAGAGCGGGTGCGGACGGGTCGGGCGGGAGCGCAGCTCCGGGTGCGCCTGGGTGGCGACGAGGTAGGGGTGCGTCTCGCGCGGGTACTCGACGTACTCGACGAGCTTGTTGTCCGGGGAGGTGCCGGAGAACAGCAGCCCGGCCTTCTTCTCCAGCTCACCGCGGTAGGCGTTGTTGACCTCGTAGCGGTGGCGGTGGCGCTCCTCGACGTACGGGGCATCGCCGTAGACCTCGCGGACGATCGAGCCCTCGGCGAGCTTGGCCGGGTACATACCCAGCCGCATCGTGCCGCCCATATCGCCCTCACCTGCGACGATGTCCATCTGCTCGGCCATCGTGGAGATGACCGGGTCGGCCGCCGCCGGGTCGAACTCGGTGGAGTTCGCGCCCTCGATACCGGCCAGGTTGCGGGCCGCCTCGATGACCACGCACTGCAGACCCAGGCACAGGCCCAGCAGCGGGACGCGGTTCTCGCGGGCGTAGGTGATCGCACCGACCTTGCCGTCCACACCACGGTCGCCGAAGCCGCCCGGGATGCAGATCGCGTCACAGTCCGCGAGCTGGGCCGCCGCGCCGGCCGGGGTCTTGCAGTCGTCGGAGGTGACCCACTTGATCTTCACGCGGGCCTTGTTGGCGAAGCCGCCCGCGCGCAGCGCCTCGGTGACCGAGAGGTAGGCGTCCGGGAGGTCGATGTACTTGCCGACCAGCGCGACCTTGACCTCGTGGTCAGGGTTGTGGACGCGGTCCAGCAGGTCCTCCCACTGGGTCCAGTTCACATCGCGGAAGGGCAGGTCCAGCTTCCGTACGACGTAGGCGTCCAGGCCCTCGGTGTGCAGCACCTTGGGGATGTCGTAGATGGACGGGGCGTCGATGGCGGCGACCACGGCGGCCTCGTCGACGTCGCACATCAGCGAGATCTTGCGCTTGATGGCGGTGGGCACCTCGCGGTCGGCGCGCAGCACGATCGCGTCGGGCTGGATACCGATGTTGCGCAGCGCCGCGACCGAGTGCTGGGTCGGCTTGGTCTTCAGCTCACCGGACGGGCCGATGTAGGGAAGCAGCGAGATGTGCACGACGAAGACGTTGTCCCGGCCGACCTCGTGGCGGACCTGGCGGACCGTCTCCAGGAACGGCAGCGACTCGATGTCGCCGACGGTGCCGCCGACCTCGGTGATCACGACGTCGACGTCGTCGGTCGCCATCCGCCGGATGCGGTGCTTGATCTCGTTGGTGATGTGCGGGATGACCTGCACGGTGTCGCCGAGGTACTCACCGCGGCGCTCCTTGGCGATCACGGTGTTGTAGACCTGGCCGGTGGTCACGTTCGCGGAGCCGTCGAGGTCGACGTCGAGGAACCGCTCGTAGTGGCCGATGTCCAGGTCGGTCTCGGCGCCGTCGTTGGTGACGAAGACCTCACCGTGCTGGAACGGGTTCATCGTTCCGGGGTCGACGTTCAGATACGGGTCGAGCTTCTGCATCGTGACCCGCAGGCCCCGCGCCTTCAGGAGGGCACCCAGGCTGGAGGCGGTGAGCCCCTTGCCCAGCGAGGAGGCGACGCCCCCGGTGACGAAGAGGTGCTTGGTCGTCGTGGATTTGGGCGGCATGGCCAAGAGGGGGCTCCCGTGGTCGCGAGGTGGAGAGGTGCGAAGCGGCGCCGTCCCGGGTTTTCAGGGGTGCCGTCGCTGCGGTTCGGGGGTTCTCGTGCCCACCGGTCCACGGGGTACCAGGCTATCAGCGACCTGGCATGGTCGCTCCCGGCCACGCACGGGAACCCTTGGACGACCGTCCGCATGACGCTGTCACGTGACGGAGGCCACCCGATCGGACCACTCCACTCCTTGCGAGGGTCGCGCGGATCACCCGCCTGCGTCGTATCCTGCTCGGACACTCGCAACGAGCCGTCCGGGAAGGCACCACCCCCGCCCGATTTCCGGTCCCGCTGCTCGGCGACGTTTCATGGGCAGGACGGACAGATCACAACGTCCCATGGGGGGCGTGACTCCAGTTCGACGGGAGATGCACGTGGCCGGGCGCATCGAGGACTACGCACTTATCGGCGATATGCAAACCGCCGCTCTAGTGTGCCGGGACGGCACGGTGGACTGGCTGTGCCTGCCCCGCTTCGACTCGCCGGCGGTCTTTGCAGGGCTGCTGGGCACCGAGGAGCACGGATTCTGGCGGATGGGGCCGGTCAACGGTCCCGGGGGCCGGCCCGCGCCGGCCGACCGTCGGCGCTATCGCGGCGATTCACTCGTATTGGAATCCGAGTGGGACACCCCGCGCGGTACCGTCCGGGTGATCGACTTCATGCCGCCGCGCGACGGCGCACCGCAGCTGATCCGCATCGTGGAGGGCGTCAGCGGGCGCGTCCCGATGCGCTCCCAGCTGCGGATGCGGTTCTCCTACGGCTGGGTCGTGCCCTGGGTGCACAAGGTGGACGACCGTACGGTCGCGGTCGCGGGCCCCGACTCGGTCTGGCTGGACACCGAGGTGGAGACGTACGGCAAGGACCTGACGACATTCTCCGACTTCACGGTCTCGCCCGGTGAGCGGATCGCGTTCACGATCAGCTGGCAGCCCTCGCACCACCAGCCGCCGGCCGTGGCGGACCCGGAAGGGTCGCTGGAGGCCACCGAGGAGTTCTGGCGCGAGTGGGTCGAGCAGTGCACGTACCACGGCCCCTACCGCGATGCGGTGGTCCGCTCGCTGATCACGCTGAAGGCGCTGACGTACGCGCCGACCGGCGGGATCGTGGCGGCGCCGACGACCTCGCTGCCCGAATGCATCGGCGGGGTCCGTAACTGGGACTACCGCTTCACCTGGCTGCGGGACGCCGCGATCACCCTGTCGTCGCTGCTGCGCACCGGCTACCGCGAAGAGGCGCGGGCCTGGCGCGAGTGGCTGCTGCGGGCGGTGGCCGGTGATCCGGAGAACCTGCAGATCATGTACGGCATCGCCGGTGAGCGGGAGCTGGGCGAGAACGATCTCACCTGGCTTCCCGGGTACGAGAATTCACGTCCGGTACGGGTCGGCAACGGCGCCGCCGGCCAGCTCCAGCTCGATGTCTACGGCGAGGTCACCGAGGCGCTGCACCTGGCGCACATGACGGGTCTGGCCCGTAACGACTACGCCTCGCTGCTCCAGCTCAAGCTGATCCAGTGGGTGGAGAAGCACTGGGACGAGCCGGACGAGGGCATCTGGGAGGTCCGCGGGCCGCGCCGGCACTTCGTGCACTCCAAGGTCATGACCTGGGTCGCCGTCGACCGTACGGTCAAGGTGATCGAGTCCGGGGATGTCGACGGTCCGCTGGAGCGCTGGAAGGACCTGCGCGAGACGATCCACCGCGACGTCTGTGAGAAGGGTTACGACAAGGAGCGCAACACCTTCACCCAGTCCTACGGCTCGCAGGAGCTGGACGCCTCGCTGCTGCTGATCCCGCAGATGGGCTTCCTCCCGCCGGACGACAAGCGCGTCATCGGCACCATCGAGGCGATCCAGCGGGAGCTGGGCACCGAGGACGGCTTCGTCATGCGCTATCCGACGGCCGGCGAGGGCGTCGGCGTGGACGGCCTGGAGGGCGACGAGGGGGCGTTCCTGGCGTGCTCGTTCTGGCTCGCCGACGACCTCGCGATGATCGGCCGGGTGGACGAGGCCCGCAAGCTCTTCGAGCGGCTGCTCTCGCTCCGCAACGATCTCGGCCTGCTGGCGGAGGAGTGGGACCCCAAGCTGAAGCGGCAGGTGGGCAACTTCCCGCAGGCGTTCAGCCATGTTCCGCTGATCGACACCGCGCTGCGGCTGACGGCCAGCGGGGCGTACGGAGGCTAGCGCCCCCTTCGGGGCGCCCCCCCGGCGTTCTTCGGTGCCGTCCGGTTTCCGGGCGGCACCGTTCTTCGTCTCAGAACGGGGTCAGCGTGAGGGTGATCTCCTTCGGGGCGCCGTCCTCGATGTACGAGGCGAAGCCGGCGACGTCGTCGAAGGCGAAGCCGTAGGCCTTGCCGTCCTGCGTCGCGGCGTGCATGGCCCTGGCGTAGTGGTTGGTCAGCCGCTGCCGGTAGAAGGCGGCCGGGTCGGTGGTGGGCTGGTGCGCCTGCGAGGTGAGGGTGGAGCGGTTGAGGGCGGCGCCCAGGATGGCGGCGACCGGGCCGAGGGTCCCGTCGTTGGGGGCGGCGAGGGTGCCGTCGCAGAAGAGGACATCGCGGGTGGACGGCTTGTCGAAGGAGACCGTTCCGGTGGGGGCACTCCCCCAGCCACCGCTGGGGGCACCCCCACCCTGGCCCTTAAGGCCTTGGGGGACTGTGAAGGTGAGCCTGCCGCCGCTGACCCGGCCGGTGAAGGTGCCGGCGTTGGTGGTGACGGACAGGTCCTTGGCCGCGTAGGCGGACCAGGCCTCGTCGATGGCCGGGGCGAGGTAGTCCTTGGCGAACAGTCCGCTGTCCAGGCCGTGCCCCGGGGCGATGACGCGCTTGTCACCGATGACCAGGGCGCCGAAACCCTCGGCGCCCTCGACGTCGGAGAAGATCTTGGCGCGGGCGCCGTCCTTGAGCGTGCCGGTGGTCTGCTCCTTGGCCCCGGTGAGCTTGATCGCGAGCGGGACGCTGAACATGTCGACCATGGTGGTGTTGCAGTACATGCCGCCGGAGTTGTACGTGAACTCGGCGCAGTCGTGCAGGACGTCGTAGTTGGGGTCACCGGAGACCCAGCCCGCCGGGTAGGCGAGCGCGGCCTTGCCGTTGCCGTCCTCGACGGCCTTGAACTTGAGCTTGTTGCCGAGCGCGGTGTAGATCCGGCCGGACATCCGGGGCAGCTGGAGGGTCGTGGTGCCGCTCGCGGCGAGCGGTATGGCGTAGTCGGTGAAACCGTCCGGGCCGTTGTCGGCCAGCGCGACGGGCCTCAGCTCGCCGTCCGGGGTGACGTGCACCTGCTGGGTGCCGTCGTTGCCGACGATATAGATCCAGACCGAGGAGTTGGCGTACTCGCCGGAGTTGTTGACGAGGTGCAGAGGCATTCCGGCGGCGGACCGGCCGGCCGGGGCGGGCCCGCGGGCCGGGGCGGGGGCGCCGGTCGCACGGC
>NZ_QUAC01000010.1 GCF_003389455.1 Streptomyces inhibens
GGCTGGACGGGGTATCAACATATCTGGCGTTGACTTTTGGCACGCTGTTGAGTTCTCAAGGAACGGACGCTTCCTTTGTGCCTGTTTCAGCAGGCTCTCCGGGCGCTTCCCTTCGGTCTTGCGTTTCCGACTCTATCAGATCCTTGCGGCTCCGATTTTCGCCGGTGCGATTCGGCCTTTCGGCTTCTTCGCGATTCCAACCTTACCAGATCCGTTTCCGTCTCCGGCCCCCTGTTGGAGCGGGGTTGGCCGTTCGGCTTTCGCTTTTCGGCCTTTCCGACTGTATCAGATCCGATTTCGTTCCGTTTCCGGTCCGAATTCTTTTCCGATTCCCCGTCGGAGGGGGTTCCGCCGTGGTGCGGCTATTCGATCTGCCGCGCCTTTCGGCGTGATCACTACTTTAGCGGAATTCCTCGTTGACGCATAATCACGTCGCGGTCCGAATTCCGGCATGCCGAAATTTTTCCCGGTGAGGGGCCGTGCAGTAGTGGTGTGCCGCTGAAGCGGCGGGATGGCTGCCCGTGGGGCCTGTCGGCTCCGTGGCAACTCGAAGAACTTACACGATCCTATGGGTGCGGCACCACTTGGGGGCACGTCTGCGGTGGTTCGAGCTATCTCGGACCGCTAGGTCGCCGGACCACCTGGTCACCAGGGCACCCACACGGCAGGCGTATTGATCTGTTCCGGGTCAGCACACTCGCAGTGGTAGGTCGCCTGCGAGGGGGGACCGTGATGGACGCATTGAGGCGTTGGTGCTGTCCTCCCACTCCGCTGACGGTTTCACCGCTGTCCAGGAGGTGCGCCGAGCGCCACCGTTGCGGCGGCGACCAACAGCGCCTCGACGATCTCGGCGGCCCCGTCGGAAGAGCTGGAACAGGCAGACGAGGGCACCGTCTGAGACGCCACAAGAGCCGTTCCTCATAGGACCAGCGGGCTCCCCAGCCCATGCACCACACCTCCAATACCGGAGATGCCAGCGCCTGGCGCCTGGTGCCTGGCACCGGAGTGCCAGGAATCCAGGCGCCGAGGGTTGCTCCGTGCACCCAACCGACCGCGGAACTACACCGAACCACGGCTTGCGGCGCGCTCACCACGGCGACGGCTGCTGGCGGCGCTCTGCCGGGTTTCCGCGAACCCGGACCCCGGGAACCGGACCATCCGCCGCGCGTGACCTGCACGATCAGCGACGGGACGAACCATCGGACCATCAGAACGAGCGTCAAATGAGCGTCACAAGCGTCATCTCAGCGTCAAGATATCGCCCGTAACGCCCACACCACACATAACGCGCACGGGAAAACTCGCAGGTCAGGCGCCCTTAGCTGCCTTCTCCAGCACCACAACGCACTCCACATGATGCGTCATCGGAAACAGATCGAACGCCCGCATCCGGCGCGGCACATACCCCGCCTCCGCGAAGTACTTGAGGTCGCGGGCGAGGGCGGCCGGGTCGCAGGCGACGTAGGCGAGGCGGCGGGGGGTGAGGGCGGCGAGGCGTTCGACGGTCTTTTTGCCGGCGCCGGCTCGGGGCGGGTCGAGGACGATGAGGTCGACGTCGGTGATGCCGGTGCGGGGGAGGATCGCCTCGACCTTGCCGTGTTCGATGCGTACGCGGTCCAGGTCCTGGAGGTTGTGGCGGGCGTCCTCGGCGGCGCGCTTGCCGGATTCGATGCCGAGGACCGCGCCCTTGTCGCCGACGCGTTCGGCGAGGGCGCCGGCGAACAGGCCGACGCCGCAGTAGAGGTCGAGGGCCATGTCGCCCTTCTTGGGCATCAGGCCCTGCATGACGGCCTCGACGAGGAGTTCGGCGGCCTTCGGGTGGATCTGCCAGAAGCCGCCGTTGCCGACCCGCCAGGTGCGGCCGGCGGCGCGTTCGCGGACGAAGGGGCGGCCGTGGACGCGGTGGACGCCGCCGTCCTTCTCGTCAACGCGGAGTACGGAGACGGGCTTGTCGAGTTCGACGATGGGGAGGCGGCCGCCGGGGCGCGGGGTGAGGATGACCTGGCGGTCGTTGGAGCCGGTGGCGGCGATCGCCTCGACGGTGGCGATCTGCGGCCACTCGCGCTGCTCGATGCCCAGTTCGGAGACGCCGGGGGCGGCGATCATGCAGTGATCGACCGGCTCGACGTCGTGGGAGCGGTGCTTGCGCAGGCCCGCGCGGCCGTCGGCGTCGACGGCGTACTGGACGCGGGTGCGCCAGGCCGGTACCTCGCCCTTGGCGACCTTGTCGCCGGGGGCGGGCTCGACGGTGCCGTCCCAGTGGGCGTCTTCGGGCGACAGTCCGGCCAGCCGCTCCAGCTGCTCGGCGATGACCGAGGCCTTCAGACGGCGCTGGGCGCCGGGGGCGGCGTGCTGCCAGTCGCAGCCGCCGCAGCGGCCGGGGCCGGAGAAGGGGCAGGGGGCCTCGACGCGGTCCTTGGAGGCCGTGAGGATCTCCACGGCGTCGGTGCGCAGGAAGCGGGCGCCCTCCTCGCCGTCGGTGACGCGGGCGATCACGCGCTCGCCGGGCAGGGCATGGCGTACGAAGAGGACCTGGCCCTCGTCGGTGCGGGCGATGCAGTGACCGCCGTGCGCGACCGGGCCGACCTCGACCTCGTACTCCTCGCCGACCAGCGACTTCTTGGGTTCTGCCTGCATGGCGGGAGGGCTCCTGAGGTGGGGTGGTGCCGGGGTGGTGCGGCGGGACGCCAGCCGTCCATTCTACGTCCCGCCGTGTCGTGCCCCGGCCCTGTACCCCGTACCCGTACGCGTACGTAGTGCCTCGCGGCCGTCCTCCCTCCCCGGCCGCCTCGCCCCGCGGCGGCCGCCGCTACTCCCCGGCGGCCCCGCTTGGCGCCCCTACTTCTTGGTCGCCGCCTTCTCCTTCTTCGGCTGGGTGACCGGCCCGCGGCGCACCGCACCCGGGGCGCTCCACTCGGCGCGCTTGCGGGCGCGGAGCTTGGCGGCCTCGGAGGAGTCCAGCTGCCAGGGCACGGAGGTGACCATGACGCCTGGGGTGAAGAGGAGGCGTCCCTTGAGGCGCAGCGCGGACTGGTTGTGGAGCAGGTGCTCGTACCAGTGGCCGACGACGTATTCGGGGATGTAGACGGAGACGGCGTCGCGCGGGCTCTCCCGGCGCAGCGACTTGACGTAGTCGATGATCGGCCGGGTGATCTCGCGGTAGGGGGAGGCCAGGACCTTCAGCGGCACCTCTATGCCGCGGCGCTCCCACTCCTCCTTCAGGGCCTTGGTGTCGGCCTGGTCCACATCGACGCTGACCGCTTCCAGGGTGTCGGAGCGCATCAGCTTGGCGTAGTTGAGGGCCCGCAGGGTGGGCTTGTGCACCTTGGAGACCAGGACCAGGGAGTGCACCCGGGAGGGGCGTACGACGTCGTCGTCGGGGGTGTCCTCGGCGGCGATCTCGTCGGCGACCCGGTCGTAGTGGCGGCGGATCGCGGACATGGTCACGAAGAAGATGACCATGCCGAGGAGAGCCACCCAGGCGCCGTGGGTGAACTTGGTGAGGAGGACGACGACGAGGACGAGGCCGGTGAAGAAGGCGCCGAAGGCGTTGATGGCGCGCGAGCGGTGCATCCGGTTGCGCTTGGCCGGGTCCTTCTCGGTCAGCAGATGGCGGTTCCAGTGGCGGACCATGCCGGTCTGGCTGAGCGTGAAGGAGACGAAGACGCCGACGATGTAGAGCTGGATGAGCCGGGTGGAGTCCGCGCCGTAGAGGTAGACGAGGATCGCGGCGGCGCCGGCCAGCAGGACGATGCCGTTGGAGAACGCGAGCCGGTCGCCGCGGGTGTGCAGCTGGCGCGGCAGGTAGCGGTCCTGGGCGAGGATCGAGCCGAGCAGCGGGAAGCCGTTGTAGGCGGTGTTGGCGGCGAGGAAGAGGACCAGGGCGGTGGCGGCGGCGAGGACCACGAACAGGAACGAGCCGTTGCCGAAGACCGCGGAGGCGACCTGCGAGATGACGGGGTCCTGGGTGTAGCCGGCGCCGAGCGGCTTGCCGTGGTCGAGCAGGTCCTTGGCGGGGGTCTCCGCCATCCTGACGTGGGTGGCCATGGCCAGGCCGATGATGCCGCAGAACATGGTGACGGCCAGCCCGCCCATGAGGGCGAGGGTGGTCGCGGCATTCTTGGACTTCGGCTTGCGGAAGGCGGGCACGCCGTTGGAGATCGCCTCGACGCCGGTGAGCGCCGCACAGCCGGAGGAGAAGGCGCGCAGCAGCAGGAAGATGAGCGCGAAGCCGGCCAGGCCGCCCTGTTCGGCGTGGATGGTGTAGTCGGCGGTGGGGGCCTTCATCGTGTCGCCCATGACCACGGCGCGGATGATGCCCCAGATGATCATGATGAAGACGCCGGCCACGAAGACATAGGTCGGGATCGCGAAGAGCTTGCCCGACTCCTTGACCCCGCGCAGGTTCATCAGGGTCAGGAGAACAATGACGACGATCGCGCAGAGCGTCTTGTGTTCGACGACGAACGGGATCGCGGAGCCCAGGTTCTCGATTCCGGAGGAGATCGAGACCGCGACGGTCAGTACATAGTCGACGAGCAGGGCGCTGGCGACGGTGAGACCGGCCTTGGGACCGAGGTTGGTGGTCGCGACCTCGTAGTCGCCGCCGCCGCTCGGGTAGGCGTGCACGTTCTGCCGGTACGACGCGACGACGGTGAACATCAGCACCACGACCGCGACCGCGATCCACGGGCTGAAGTGGTACGCAGACACACCCGCGACGGACAGGACGAGCAGCACCTCGCCCGGCGCATAGGCCACGGAGGAGAGCGGGTCGGAGGCGAAGACGGGGAGTGCGATGCGCTTGGGAAGGAGAGTCTCCCCCAGCTTGTCGCTGCGCAGTGCGCGCCCGATCAAGATCCGTTTGGGCACGTCGGTCAGTTTGGACACGCAGAGGATGCTAAGCCTTCGTCAAGGTCCGCGCCCACCCGCCACCCGCGCGGGTGCGCACGGCCGAAGCGCACCTGTCCTGCTCGGAGGCGCTTCGGGCCCCGGCACCTCCACAGGATCCGCACGTCGCGCGCACGCCACGGCCGCCGCGGGCGCGCTTCGTGGTGTTCGTCACGGGACGACCGGGTGTGTGCCGTGCGCGCGGACGTACGTCACAGGGCGCGACGAACGCGTCACGGTGAGGCGATCAGTCCCGCCGGACCGCGGCCCCGGCGACGGCCCGCGCACGCCGGGAGTGCAGATCGCCCAGCCCCTGCCGCGTCGCGACCAGCAGCACCCGGTCCTGTGGCCGCAGGACATAGCCGTCACCCAGCTCGTGCACCAGGTGCGCCGGCGCGCGCTCCGCATCCGCCGGCGCCGCGGCGGCCACGGCCTCCGGCTCGGGGGCGTCGGGCGCGGAGGTGTCGACCGCCAGCACCCGCAGCCGCCCCGGGCGCAGCACCTCGGCGACCGTACGGCCCTCCAGCGCGGCATGGCCGCGTACCTCGACCCTGGCGACCAGCAACACCCGGCGCTCGACCGGAATGGCCCCCAGGATCTGGCGCCCCATCATCGCGCCGGCGAAGGCGGGCGCGGACAGAAAGGAGGTGCTGCGACTGCGGGTGAGCGCCCCGGGATGCGCGGCGCGCAGGGTGCGGTAGACGGCGGTGGCGAACCGGTCGTCGAACAGCCGCAGGGTCACCCGCAGCCGCGGGGTGACCGAGCGGGCGTAGAGGGCGGCCTCCAGATTCGTGGTGTCCTCGCTGGTCAGGGCGAGCAGCGCGGCCGCCCGCTCGATCATCGCGGCTTCCAGGACACCTTCTTGTGTGACGTCCCCCAGGACGGTCGGCACCCGCAGCCGGCGGGCCAGCGCGATCCCCCGTGCCTCCGGGTCCCCCTCGATACACACCACGGGGATGCCCATCTCGTGCAGCCGGGCCAGGACCCGGGTGCCGACCTTGCCGAGGCCGAGCAGCACCACATGCCCCGACAGCCCGCGCGGCGGACGCCGTAGCGCGGAGGCGCTGCGGAACGTACCGAGCCCCTCGAACGCCGCCGCGACCAGCACCGGCAGCAGCAACAGACCGGTCAGCCCGGAAAGCAACTGCAAGATCTTGCGGGGCAGCGGCGCACCGATCGCCGGATCGTTGATCGCGAAGAGGTCCAGCAGCGAGAGGTACGCGGCGTGCAACGGCTTCTCACCGGTGGTGAGCCAGGAGGCGACGGCCAGCGCCAGCACCGCGCCGA
The DNA here is from genome assembly GCF_003389455.1 of Streptomyces inhibens. Taxonomy (GTDB): domain Bacteria; phylum Actinomycetota; class Actinomycetes; order Streptomycetales; family Streptomycetaceae; genus Streptomyces; species Streptomyces inhibens. The sequence continues at coordinate 6,178 of NZ_QUAC01000010.1, forward strand.
CGACACCGGCCAGCGACCAGCGCAGCCGGCGGGAGAACAGTGAGGCCAGCGGTGCGCCCCGGCCGCGCAGCCCGCGGGGGCGCGCCGTCCGCCCCGTATAGGAGACGGTCTCCAGGACGACGGTGCCGCAGCCGGTGGCGGCCTCGGCCGCGGCGTCGTCCGGCAGCAGTACCGGCCCCTCGTCGCCGGCCCCCGAACTCGGCGCGTCCGCAGGGTCGTTGGCGGAGGCGGAGAGCAGCGCGAGGGTGCACAGCCCGGGCTCGCCCGGCCGGCCGGGTGGCACCGGCGCACGCTCCACGGCCCGCAGCAGCAGCCCGTCCGCCTCGATGACCTTGCTGGTGCCGGCGACCGCGGTGGCCGCGAGCGCGGGGGCCACGGTGTCGGCGTCGGACAGCACAGTCGTGGAGGCGTCGTCGCTCACCGCGTCCGTGTGCTCTCCGGCCGGCTCGGCGCCCCGGCCGGCGACCGCCGCGGCCTGGTCGAGCAACTCCTCCAGATGCTGGCCGAGTTTGCGGTTGTAGAGCCGGATCACCAGGCGCAGCCGGGGGTTGAGGCGGCGGGCGCGCAGCGCGGCGTGGATATTGAGCTCGTCGTCGTCATGGACCAGCGCCAGCGCGCCCGCCTCGGCGATGCCCGCCTCGATCAGCGCCGCATCGTCCGGCTGCGCCGCCTCCAGGATCCGAAGGGTCGCCTCCGGTGGCCCCTCGCCGTCACCGGGCGCCTCCGGTGGCAGCGGAGAGGTCCGCTCCGACGGCAGCGGCGAGGTCCGCGCCATCGCCGCCGACATCCGGCCCAGCAGCGCGGTGGCCCGGCCCAGCGCGCGGGCCGGCGGCGGAATACGGGGGCGATGCGGCTCTAAGGCGGAGGGCACGATGAGCGTCACCCGTTCGCCGTAGACGTCCCGGAGCTCGGCGGCGAGCCGGTGCGCGAGCGCATCGTCGCCGGCAACCACCATGTGCGGGGTGAGAGAGCCCTGTTGGGGCTGGAGAGGCAGGTTGGGCACACCTCGTAGCGTGCCTTACGGGCGCGGCAGGGCGCAGCCCGGTGCGAGACGATGCCGCGCCGCCGGACCGGTCCGCTCCCGACCGCGCCCCACCGCGCCCCCTACCAGGAGCGGCATTACGGCTACGGTTGTACCGGACCACGGTGCGCCCAGCGCTCCCGTTGACGCACCCGGTCCGTATCGCGAGCCGTAGCTTCGTGTCGCCGGTACTTGGAGAAGAAAGTAGTGAGCAGGGTGTTTGTGCAGGTCAGCGCGCTAGTACAGGGCACGGGGTAATCAGCATGCACATCGTCATCATGGGGTGCGGGCGCGTGGGCTCCGCACTTGCACAGACCCTGGAGAGCCAGGGGCACACCATCGCGGTGGTCGACCAGGACCCGACCGCGTTCCGTCGCCTGGGCTCGACCTTCGGCGGCCGCCGGGTGACCGGCGTCGGCTTCGACCAGGACACCCTGCGCGAGGCCGGCATCGAGGAGGCGGGCGCCTTCGCGGCCGTCTCCAGCGGTGACAACTCCAACATCATCGCCGCCCGGGTGGCCCGCGAGATGTTCGGTGTCGAGAATGTCGCGGCCCGTATCTACGACCCGCGCCGTGCCGAGGTCTACCAGCGCCTGGGCATCCCCACCGTCGCCACCGTCCGCTGGACGGCCGACCAGATGCTGCGCCGGCTGCTGCCGTCGGGCGCCGAGCCGCTGTGGCGGGACCCGAGCGGCGCCGTCCAGCTCGCCGAGGTGCACACCGCCCCGTCCTGGGTCGGCCACAAGATCAGCACGCTGCAGGAGGAGACCGGCGTACGCGTCGCCTTCCTCACCCGGCTGGGCGAGGCGATGCTGCCCACCTCGCAGACGGTGCTGCAGGAAGGCGACCTGGTGCATGTGATGATGCGCGCCGACGAGGTCGAGAAGGTCGAAGCGGCATTCGCCACGGGTCCTGAGGAGGCGCACGCATGAGGGTCGCGATTGCGGGCGCAGGCGCGGTGGGCCGTTCCATCGCGGGCGAGCTCCTGGAAAATGGTCACGAGATCCTGCTCATCGACAAGGCGCCGACCGCCATCTCGGTCGAGCGGGTGCCGCTGGCGGAGTGGCTGCTGGCCGACGCCTGTGAGATCACCTCGCTCGACGAGGCGGCGCTGCAGCGCTGCAACGTCGTCATCGCGGCGACCGGCGACGACAAGGTCAACCTCGTCGTCTCGCTGCTCGCCAAGACCGAGTACGGCGTGCCGCGGGTGGTCGCCCGGGTCAACAACCCGAAGAACGAGTGGCTCTTCAACGAGGCCTGGGGCGTCGATGTCGCGGTCTCCACACCGCGTCTGATGTCGGCCCTGGTCGAGGAGGCGGTGAGCGTCGGCGACCTGGTCCGGCTGCTGCGCTTCAGCCACGGCGACGCCAACCTCGTCGAGCTGACGCTGCCGCCCGAGGCCGCGCTGGCCGGCACCCGGGTCGGCGATGTGGACTGGCCCGAGGACACCTCCCTGGTCACGATCATCCGCGGCACGCGGGTGCTCACGCCCAACAAGGAGGACGCGCTGGAAGCGGGCGACGAGCTGCTGTTCGTCGCGGCCCAGTCGCGTGAGGAGCAGCTGGAGGACCTGCTGTCGGTGCGGCGCGAGGAGACGTAGCCGCTCGTACCGCACATACGCCGGGGCCCGGGAACCGCTTGGTTCCCGGGCCCCGGCGTATGCGGATGGATGCCGCCCGTAGAGACGCGTGCCGCCCTGTGTCGGTCAGCGGCGGTGGCGCGCCCCCCGCGGACGCTCGGGGGCGGACGCCTCCGTGGCGGTCTGCGTCGCGATCTCCCCGTACACATCGTCGGCGACCCGGTCCAGGACCTCGCGCTCGCCGCGGCGCCGCTCCTCGGCCTCCTGCTCGGCCTTCTCCTTCGCCTCCATCTCCGCGAAGACATCGATCGGCGCCGGCGCCTTCGCCAGGAAGACCCAGGTGAGATAGACGGCGAGCAGGAACGGCGGGATCTTCAGTGCGATCAGCACCCAGCCGAGCTGAGTGGTGTCCGCCCACCAGTACAGCGGGAAGAGGATCGCGCACTTGGCGAGCAGGATCAGCCCCCAGGCCCAGCTGGCCTTGGCGTACGCCTTCTTCCGTCCCGGGTTGCGGGTGCGCCAGGAGAGGTTCTCCTTGAACACCGGGCCCAGGATCAGCCCGATCAGCGGGACGCCCGCGAGCGTGGTGACGATGTAGGCGACGGCCAGCCCGAGGGTGTAGAGCATGCCCGGCAGGTAGAAGTCCTTGGCGTTGCCGGTCATCATCGCGAAGACCACGCCGAAGGCCACCCCGAAGACGCCGCTGAAGGCGTGCTTGACGGTGTCCTTGCGGACCAGGCGGACGGCCGCCAGCACCAGCGAAACGGCCAGCGCGGCGATCGCCGAGATGTGCAGGTCCTTGTTGATCGTGAAGATCGTGACGAACAGCAGGCCGGGGAGAACGGTCTCCACCATGCCGCGTACGCCGCCGAACGCCTCGAACAGCGCCGCCTCGGTCACCTGTCTGCCGTCGGCGCCCCCGTCCGTGCCGGGGCCGGGCGAGGGGGGTGCGGAAGCGTCGGCATCCGCGTCAGTGGTCGGTCGGTCGTGAGACGTCACCGGCTACTCCTGTCCGAGCGGTCGGAGTTCGTACTTCGGATTGAAGAGCACCCGGCGTCCATGGCTCAAGGAGACCCGGCCCGAGGCGATGAGCTTACGGCCCGGCTCTATCCCGACGATGGAGCGGCGGCCGAGCCACACCACGTCGAGCGCCGCGGAGCCGTCGAACAGCTCCGCCTCGAGCGCGGGCACACCGGCGCGCGGCCGCAGCGTGACATGCCGCAGGGTGCCGGTGACCTTGACTATCTGGCGGTCGTCGCAGTCGCAGATACGGGTGCACCCCGCGTCCTGCGCATCCTGCTGCAACTCGGCGGACTGCAATTCCTCCTCGGAGGAGGACAGCCTGTCGAGCATCCGGCGGAAGCGACCGGCCGGCTTCTCGGATCGGGTCCCAGCACTCATAACCCCAGCGTACCGGTGGCCGGGTCCCGGAATCACGGCCTGCACACGGACTGTGTACGCGGCGCCCGCCATATTCCCCGGGGGCCGGCTCCCGGGACCCCCGGCCGCCCCCACCGCCTCACTGCTCGAACCGGTACCCCATCCCCGGCTCGGTGATGAAGTGCTTCGGGTGCGAAGGATCGCTCTCCAGCTTGCGGCGGAGCTGGGCCATGTACACCCGCAGATAGTTGGTCTCGGTCCCGTACGAGGGCCCCCAGACCTCCTGGAGCAGCTGCTTCTGGCTGACCAGCCGGCCCGCGTTGCGGACCAGGACCTCCAGCAGATGCCACTCGGTGGGGGTCAGCCGGATGTCCCGGCCGCCGCGGTTCACCTTCTTCGCGGCGAGGTCGACGGTGAAGCCCTCGGTCTCCACGATCACCTCGTCTTCGGCCGGCCCGGTCGGCTCGGCCCTGCGCACCGCCGCCCGCAGCCGGGCCAGCAGCTCGTCCATGCCGAACGGCTTGGTGACGTAGTCGTCCGCGCCCGCGTCCAGCGCCTCCACCTTCTCGTCGGAGGTCTGACGCGCGGAGAGCACCAGGATCGGCACCCGCGTCCAGCCCCGCAGCCCCTTGATCACCTCGACGCCGTCCATATCGGGCAGGCCGAGGTCAAGCACGATCACGTCGGGGTGGCGGGCGGCGGCGAGTTTGAGGGCGGTGGCCCCGTCGGGGGCGGCATCGACCTCGTACTTGCGCGCCTTCAGGTTGATCACGAGGGCGCGGACGATCTGCGGCTCGTCATCGACCACAAGCACCCGGTTCACTGGCGTTCTCCCCTTTGGTCAAGGTCTGTCGTGTCCCGGCGGGCCGGGCCCGCGGGGCGTGTGGTGAGTGTGGTCCGTGCGGCCCTGCTCATGCCGAAACCTCGCTTCGCTCGGCCTCGCAGTCGCGAGGCGCGCGCCGTTCGATGATTCGCTCGCTCCGCTCGCTCATGTCGTGGCCTGGGCGGGAAGGTCGGGCCTGACCGGCGGCCGGCCGGGCGCGGCCCGGAGGGTGAGGACCATCGTCATCCCACCCCCGGGGGTGTCCTCGGCGGCGAGCGTGCCGCCCATCGCCTCCGCGAAACCGCGCGCCACGGCCAGGCCCAGGCCCACGCCGGCGCCGCGCGGAGCGTCACCGTAGCGCTGGAAGGGCTCGAAGATACGGTCCTTGGCGCTGTCCGGCACGCCCGGGCCGCGGTCGGCGATCCGCAGCTCCACCCGGTCGCCCAGCGCGCTGGCGGCGACCAGCACCGACTCGCCGTCGGGGCTGTACTTCACGGCGTTCTCGACGAGATTGGCGACGGAACGTTCCAGCAGCCCCGGGTCGACGGCGACGATCGGCAGCTCCTCAGGAATGTCGAGAGTGACACTGCCCTCCGGCACACCGCCCAGCGCCATCGGCACCACCTCGTCGAGATCGATCTCGCGGATCAGCGGGGTGACCGTGCCGGTCTGCAGCCGGGACATGTCCAGGAGATTGCCGACCAGGTGGTCCAGCCGGTCCGCGCCCGCCTCGATACCGGCCAGCAGCTCCGCCTCGTCCTCCTCGGACCAGGCGACGTCATCGGAACGCAGCGAGGTGACCGAGGCCTTGATGCTCGCCAGCGGGGTCCGCAGGTCGTGGCTGACCGCGGCCAGCAGCGCCGTCCTGATGCGGTTGCCCTCGGCCAGCTCCCGGGCCCGCTCCGCCTCGCCCACCAGCCGCTGCCGGTCCAGTACGACGGCGGCCTGGGCGGCGAACGCGGCCAGCACCCGGCGGTCCTCCGCGGGCAGCACCCGGCCGGTCAGCGCCAGCGCCATGTGGTCACCCACCGGCATGTCGACATCCGCGTCCTCGGGCCGCAGCAGCGGCTTGCCGGCCTCGGTGCCGCCCGCACGGCCCGCGCAGGTCCACGGATCGACGTCGCTGGTGCGCTCCAGCAGCGCCACCGCGTCCATGCCGAAGGTCTCCCGCACCCGCTCCAGCAGGGCGTCCAGGGTCGTCTCGCCGCGCAGCACGCTGCCCGCCAGGAAGGACAGGATCTCCGACTCTGCGCGCAGCCTGGCGGCCTGTTGGGTGCGGCGGGCGGCGAGGTCCACCACCGAGGCGACCGCCACGGCCACCGCGAAGAAGATCACGATGGCAACGATGTTCTTGGGGTCGCTGACCGTGAGGGTGTGGGTGGGCGGCGTGAAGTAGAAGTTCAGCAGCAGTGAGCCGACGGCGGCCGACGCCAGCGCCGGCAGCTGCCCGCCGAGCAGCGCCGCGGCGACGGTCAGGAAGAGGAAGAGCAGCACGTCGTTGGCCAGGCCGGGCCCGTTGGCGATGCTGGTCAGCAGCAGGGACAGCAGCGCGGGGCCGACGACGCCGACGAGCCAGCCGGCGATGATCCGGGCCCGCCCCAGCCGCGCACCGCGCGCCACCGGCAGCCCCCGGCCCTTGGCGACCTCTTCGTGGGTGACGATGTGCACATCGAGATCGGGCCCGGAATCGCGGGCCACGGTCGCGCCCACACCCGGCCCGAAGATGTACTGCCAGGCCTTGCGGCGACTGGAGCCCAGCACGATCTGGGTGGCGTTCACACCACGCGCGAACTCCAGCAACGCGCTCGGTATGTCATCGCCGATGACGTGGTGGAACGTACCGCCCAGGTCCTCCACCAGCGTCCGCTGGACGGCGAGTTCCTTGGGCGAGGCCGAGGTCAGCCCGTCGCTGCGGGCTATGTAGACGGCGAGCACCTCGCTGCCCGACCCCTTGGCCGCCATCCGGGCCGCGCGGCGGATCAGCGTACGCCCCTCCGGCCCGCCGGTCAGTCCGACGACGATGCGCTCACGGGCCTGCCAGGTGGAGCGGATCGAATGCTCCGCCCGGTACTCCTGCAGATACTCGTCGACCCGGTCGGCGACCCAGAGCAGCGCCAGCTCGCGCAGCGCCGTGAGGTTGCCCGGCCGGAAGTAGTTGGACAGGGCGGCGTCCACCTTGTCCGGCTGGTAGATGTTCCCGTGCGCCATGCGACGACGGATCGCCTGTGGCGACATGTCGACGAGCTCGATCTGATCGGCACGCCGGACGATCTCGTCGGGCACGGTCTCGCGCTGCCGCACACCCGTTATCGAGTCGACGACATCACCGAGCGACTCCAGATGCTGGATGTTCACCGTCGAGATCACATCGATCCCGGCTTCCAGCAGCTCCTCGATGTCCTGCCAGCGCTTGCCGTTGCGCGATCCGGGCACGTTGGTGTGCGCCAGTTCGTCGACCAGCGCCACGGCCGGCTTGCGTTCCAGGACCGCGTCCACGTCCATTTCGGTGAAAACCGTGCCGCGGTACTCCAGCTCCCGGCGCTGAATCTGCTCCAGACCGTGCAGCATGACCTCGGTGCGGGGCCTTCCGTGGTGCTCGACGAACGCCACCACGGCGTCCGTACCCCGCTCCACGCGCCGGTGCGCCTCGGACAGCATCGAGTACGTCTTACCGACGCCCGGTGCCGCGCCGAGATAGATCCGTAGCTTGCCGCGTGCCATGGCCCCATTGTCTTACGTGAAGGCCGCCCCCACCGGGCTGAACCTGCTGCGACCCTACCGACCTGACAAGTGGACAAAAGGCGCAGTTGGCGACTTCGGGCCCGGTCTTGACGCGACTCTGATACGGGGCACGGGGGCGGCGGGGCAGGGAGCGGTGGGGGGCGGGGGCGGCAGGGCGGCGGGGTTCACGGACCGGGCGCGGGCTCTTGGGCGACGTGAGCCGGGTGCGAGCCGCGTGGCGCCGAGCAGGGTGAGGGCCGTCGGGCGGAGTGGTCGCGCCCCGGACACCACTCGTACGGGTAGATGGGGATCCGGGTACATGCGGATCCGGGCAGCTAGGGATCCTGGTGATACGGCTCCGGGTGATACCGACCCAGGTGACACCGATCCAGGTGATACGGATCCGCGTGATACGGATCCGGACGCCTGCGGGCGGGCGCCGCGCGAAGAGGTACGCGGCGCCCGCCTTGGCAGCCGGCCAACCGGCCGGCCCGACCGGACGGCGCACACCACGCGCCGCCGTGTGGCGGCCGGGGTCGGCGGCGCGAATCGCCCGGTCATGCCTCCATCACACCGGGCGGACCCCCGGCACACCAGCCCAACCCGCCCTCACTGACGCATCGCTGACGCATCACTGACGGCGCCGTGATCAGTGCGCACCATGGCCGGAAAAATGCCCTCGCCCGGCCACGAGCCGACTGCGACGATGCCCCCATGACCGAGGCACCTCTGACGACGCCCCGCACGACCGACGTACGGATCGCCCACACCGCCGACCTGGACACCGCCACCCTCAAGGCGGCCCGCACCCTCCTCTACGACGTCTTCGACGACATGACCGCGGAAGACTGGGAGCACGCCCTCGGCGGCCTGCACGCCCTGGTCCACGAGGACGGCGAACTGATCGGACATGCCTCCGTGGTCCAGCGCCGCCTGCTGCAGGGCGGCCGGGCACTGCGCTGCGGATACGTGGAGGGCGTCGGGGTCCGCGCAGACCGGCGCGGCCGCGGCCATGGCGCGGCCCTGATGGCCGCCCTGGAGCGGGTGGTACACAGCGCCTACGACCTCGGCGCGCTCGGCGCCGCCGACGAGGCCGCGGCCTTCTACGCGGCCCGCGGCTGGCAGCTGTGGCGCGGCCGCTCCTGGACCCTCACCCCGGACGGCATCCGGCGCACCCCCGACGAGGACGGCTGCATCTATGTCCTCCCGACCCCGTCCAGCCCCCTCGACCTCGACACCGACCTCACCTGCGACTGGCGCGACGGCGACGTGTGGTGACGTGTGGTGACGTGCGGCGCCGCGCCGACGACCGAGCCACCGCGCCCCAGGACCCGTACGACATGCGGATGGCGGGCCCCTCCCCGCCCCTCCCCCACCCC
>NZ_QUAC01000140.1 GCF_003389455.1 Streptomyces inhibens
GTGCCCGCCTCCGGAGCACTCGGCTCGCCCCCCGGCGTGGCGGTGGCGGACGCGGCGGGGGCGCCGCCGGCCGCCGGCGCCTCCCCCGCCGCCCATACGGCGGGGGCCGCGAGCAGTGCCACGGGGCCGATGACGGCCGTGACGACTGCGGTCGCCAGAGTGCGGTGAAGCTTCATTGAGACCTTCCTCGGGAGTCAAAGCGGCCACCGCGAGGGGTTCTGCGCGGTACAGCCGTTCGCGTACACGTACGTGACCTGCGCATTCCCCCGAAGGTTGTACACCGGACCAACACCCCCCAGGTGATCGTCCTCACGACAGTCGCCCCTATGCCGGGGTTCTGCGGGGACGGGCCGGACCAGTTTGAAGACCGCTCGGGCGGCATAGCGTGTGAGGCATCGGATGATCTCGCGTCGGGTCTTGCCCTCTTTGATGCGGCGCTCGTAGTAGTCCTGGGTGCGCGGGTCGTAGCGCAGGCGGGTCTGCACGATCCGGTGCAGGGCGGCATTGGCCTGCCGGTCGCCCCCGCGGTTGAGCCGACGGTAATGATGGCGGCACGAGGTCTCGGCGTACACATGAACGTGCTCAGGCAGGTGCCCGGCTGCGTACCCAGCGTTGAGCGGGTTCTTCAGGCCGTTGGCAGTGCTAGGGGTGTCCAGTGGCAAAGTCGAACACGCCCGACATGCGGCGGCTGTGTACGGCTGCGATGCCGGGACCGCGGACCGGGAGAGCTCCCAGATGGTCAGCGTGGAACCGGCGTTGAGCGTCTGGGACGGTTGGGGCCGGTGAACGCCGGGCCGTGCGAGCGCCCTCAGGGGCGCAGCGTCCCCCACCACAGTGCCCACGGTACGAACAGCACCGCCGTCACCATCACCGTTGCCCGCGCCGCCGTCAGCCGGACGGGCCTTGTCCCGGCTGGCGGGTGCTCAAGTCGTCGACGCCGGGCCGTCACCGCCGCCTCCCCTGTCAGCGCGACCACGGCGACGCTCAGCACCTGCGCCACCAGCCATGCCACCGGTCGTCCCGCCACGACGGGTGCCGCCGCCCCGTCGCCTGCGATGAAGACCGCGAGCGGGCACAGCAACGTTGCCGTCACTGCCGCAAGGCCCAGCCCGGCCAGACAGCGCCACAGGGCCACACACCGGCGCGTATGAGGCCGCGGGCGTCCGGTGATCCGTCGCAGGGCCCCGCTCACCGGGTAGGCGGCGAAGCCGAGGAGCAGCAGTACGGGAGTGAGCCAGGCATACCAGGTGCCAGAGGAGGGGGTGCTGGCGGCTGCCTGCGGTGGTGCGGGATCGGTGTGGGACAGGGGAGGGCGCCCGGAGGCGACTGCACGCACCCAGGAGGTCATGGTGTCCATGTAGCCGGGGGCCGGCGCCCCCAGCCGCTTGCCTTGGTAGATGGGCCCCCCGATGCGGTCGAAGCCGTCTGACGTCCGATGGCCGTTGTGCGCGGCGTGGTCGAGGAAGCGGATGACCACGTGCCCGTTGCCCGCCTTGGCCAGAGCACGCTGAAGAATGCGAGCACTCTCGCGCGGCGGCACCTGGATGTCGTGATCGCCCCACAGAGCGAGTACCGGAGTGCGGTGCAGGCGCTCCCACGCCGGCAGCGGATCGTAGTCACCCTCGGGGAACAAACCGGTGGAGTCCGTAAGTTGGGCGGCCGGCCCCGTCACGGCGTGCAGGCAGGAGCTGGTGATGCCCCGGTGCCGCAGACGGTTGGCGAGGTGCCAGGTCTGGGTGCGCAGCGGGGAGTGGCCCGGACCGCCGATGGTGATCACGAAGGCGACGTCGGAGGAGCGTGCGGCGGCCAGTGGGGCGACCCAGCCGCCCTCGCTGAATCCCCACAGGCCGACGTGGTGCGGATCCACGCCCACCCGGCCCCTCAGCATCCGCACCCCGGCCAGGGCGTCCTCGGCCAGCAGCCCGAAGTTGCGGTCCATCGTGGAGTAGCGCACCGTCCGCTTGTCGTAGACCAGCGTCGTGATGCCCGCGCGGGCGAAGGACTCGGCCTCCTGCCGATACTCCTCCCGCGGGCCGGGCCCCGACCCGNACTCGGCCTCCTGCCGATACTCCTCCCGCGGGCCGGGCCCCGACCCGCCGACGAGCACGATCCCGGGCCGTGCCCGCGTCGTCCGGGTCGTGACGGGGCTCAGCACCGTCCCATGGAGTGTGAGCCCGCCACCCCCGCGAAAGGAGACCTCCTGGCGCATCAGACCATCGCCATGCGGGCCGCGGCCGTCGGCATGGGCCGCAGGCGCGGGCAGCAACACGGCCACAGCCGCCCACACCACAACGGCCAGCGCGAGTATGGGACGTTTACGTAAGAGCATCACCTTGTGCTCTCCTCTCGGCCGATCTCGGGAAACCCGAGCAGGCGGACGAGAACGGCGTGCGCATCAGGCGCGGCCTCCTCCTGCGACGGGGAGTACCGGTGGATCAGCGCGATGTACTCCTCGAAGAACTCCCTGAGCTGGCCCGGATTGAGCCGTAGCGTGGCGCGGGAGAAGACTGCCGCATCCACCCAGGGCCCGAGGGCATCGCGCGCATCCTCGAACCGCCGGACGCTCTCGACAAGTTCGGCGAAGTTGAGCCGGTGCATCTGCGTCAGCGCCCCCCGCATCTCCGGCGTCTGCCGGCTGTGCGGCGGGAACCGGCGGTCCCCGGGCACCGCCCGCCACCACCGCTCCCGCCCCTTTGCCAGCTCAGGCGCCTCCTCGATGAACCCGTGCTTGGCCATCTGACGCAGGTGATAGCTGGTCAGACCGGTGCTCTCGCCGAGTTCGCGGGCGAGCGCGGCGGAGTTGGCAGGCCCCTTGCGCAGGCACTGCTCGATCTTCTGCCTCATGGGGTGCGCCAGGACCCTGAGGGCCTCTACGTCGGTGATCTCCTGAGGTTCAGGTGCCATGCGAAGCAGCCCAGAGATTGCAAAAAGGCCCTTGCAAGGCAATTTTGCAACTTCGCGCCTCGCCTGGAGCGGGCCGCCGGAACCCTTGCCACCTGCTGACCTACCGCGGTTCTCCTCCCCTCACCTGACTGCCCTGACTGCTCGCCATGAACGAAGCGCGGAGGAACATTCGATGTCGTTGATCTGTCAAGTGACGGGGCTGACCGTCATCAGAATGCGGGACAGCTATCGCCGGCAAGGGCGCTTCGTGACGCCGCGAAGGACCTCGACGACTGGGTGGACGCCGGTCAACGCCCCTGATTCGACTGGCGATTGGGACTCCCGTGCCTCGTTCTCAGCTTGTGCGTGCGTTCCTGTGTACCGAGTTGGGTACTTTCGCGCGAACGCCGACACCATCAGCTGTCGCACGACCCGAACGAGCGCCTCGCGGTCGGTTAGGAGCTGGCCGATCTCGGGTTTGTCGTTCTCCCGGAGTTCTTTGAGCTTGACGATCTGCCGGCGTTGCCGCTTGCCGCCGTCCGGCATTTGTCCCCGGCTCGGACCTTGAGCCTTTTCCAGCCTCGCCAGTCTGCCTGGGCTGCTCACACGTGGTGGCGCGGGGGCGTCGGTCCGGACAGCCCAACGGCCAGGAAAAGTCCAGCTGTTCCTGGCCGTTGGAGCGGGTAGAGCCCGCGGATCGGCTACCGCCTCAGGCAGGTCTCACCGCACGCTGAAGTAGTCCTGCCAGGCGTCGTAGAGCGCCTGCCTGATGGACTGATCGGCCTGTTGCGCCGCCTGATTGAACGTGCCGGTCACGCCGTAGTAGTAATAGGCGCCGTCGTTTGTCGCCATGTGGTCCTCGGCGGATTATCCACGTGGCGGCTGAAATGGATGTTCGCGAAGGTGTTGACGGCGGTGCACACGTAGTACACCCAGTCTCCCGTCAGGTTTTCCAAGGCGTTCGTGGGACGCCAGTCCTGCATCGGCATGACGATCCCCCTCTTCCTGGTCCCGATCCTTGGATCAGACCGCGGACAGGCTGATGTCACCCGTGCCGCTGACCGTCATCTTGTAGCCCTGCGGGCTGTGCTGGACATTGGCGAGGACGAACTCCCCCTTGCCGTCGTCCCACGAGCCCGTCACCTTCCAGTCGTCGTCCCAGATGATGCAGCGGCCGCGTCCGCTCTGGACGCTCAGCGGCTTCTCCTTGTGCTGCGAGATCCACGCATACGCGTCGCTGTGCGACCTCGGGCTCACGGACTGACTGTCCCCGGTAGTCTCTTCATTGAGAGACGAAAGAGTTGGACTGGTTGTCGCAGCCCCTGATTCCGGTGGTCATGCGGATTTCCCTCCCCCGAGCCGGGGTCCCCGTGCCGCGCAGGCCCCCAAGCCTTTGCGGTCTTCCTTCGTGCGGGTTCCCCGTGAGTTGCGTTCGGTGCGATCGATGCCCTGTGCGGACACCGTGAGCACCTGGTCTGCCTACTGACGGTTTCGAAATGAGTCGTAGTGCACGGCTGCCTCTCACCCACCGTGCACTACAAGGTTTTTGGCGACGTCGGGTGGGGGTTGGCGGCACGAGCGCACCGTCCCGTGTCGGGTGGGAAGGCTGTGCCGCCCGGGCCTCCGCGGCGACTGATCGTTTCGCTACTGCTTGTCGCGCGCGGCGGACCGTTTGGTGATCTCGGTCTTGATCGTCTCGCGCAGCTCGTCTGACGTGAAGCCGAGGTTGCGCAGGATCTGCGCGGCTGGGCTCTCCTCGGCGCGGATCAGGCCCAGCAGTGCGTGTTCCGTGCCGACCCAGTCGTGGCCGAGGTCGGCCGACGCGCGGCGTGCCTGCTCGATGGCCTCCTTGCTCTCCGGCCGGAACGCGATGTGACCCCGCAGCGCCTTCTCCCCGGCCGGCGGCATCGCTTCCTCGATTGCGTCGCGGATGCGTTGCTCCGACTCGGTTTTCGCGATCAGCACCTCGTATGCCAGGCCCCGCGGTTCGCCGAGCAGGCCGAGCAGGATGTGTTCGGTGCCGATGAAGTCGTGCTTGTGCGTTCGGGCGGCCTCCTGCGCCAGCACGATGCTGTGCCGGTTCAGGTTGGTGTACCGCTCGAAAGGGCCGGGTGCGTGGCGTTGCTGGGCGGCCTGCTTGGACACCCCGATGGCGTCGCCGATCTCGGTCCACGACGCGCCGGTCTGCTTGGCCTTGCTGACGTAGTGGTCGATGAGTTGGTCACCGAGGTCGGACAGGGTCTGGGCGCGCAGTCGCGCCTCGCTGATGCGGGCCAGTTCGCTGGCGCCGGGGAGTTCCTCGTCGAGACGGGCGATCAGGTCGGCGAGGCTGATGTCGAGTGGGCTCATGCGTCAATCTTAAGTTGACGATCAAGGATCGTCAACTTGTAATTGACGCTCGTTCCGGGTCCGCTCCCTCAGTTTCGTGCGATGGCCCGGTGCAGCTCGGGCCCGATCGCGACCCACTGGATCGCTTCGGAATTGCGTTGTGGAGCTTGGCAGTTGGGGGTCGAGCCGACACCATTCTTCGTGTGTCTGCCGACCTGGTGCCTGATGATCTGTGGGAACGTGTGGCGCCGTTGCTGCCTGTCCGTCCGCCGAGGCGGTATCGGTATCCCGGCCGACTGCCTGCGGATGACCGTGCTGCGCTGCGGGGCATCGTTTACGTGCTGTGCAAGGGCGTGAGCCGGCGGGACGTTCCGGCGGAACAGGTCGGCTGCAGTGGCGTGACGGCCTGGCGGCGCCTGCGGGACTGGCCGAAACCGGCGTCCGGCCACAGCTGCACGAGGTGGTGCCGGCCGAGCTGCGGGGCGCCGGCCTGCTGGACATGGACGACGCCGCGATCGACGGCTCGCACGTCCGGGCGCTGAAGGGGGGCTCACACCGGACCTTCGCCGGTCGACCGGGCCCGGCCCGGCAGCAAGCACCATCTGATCGTCGACCGGCATGGCACTCCTCTGGCCGTTTCGCTGACCAGCGGGAATCGTCACGATGTCACTCAGCTGATGCCCCTGCTGGACGCGATCGCGGTGGCGTCGTCCGCCTGACCCGGACGGACGACGTCCAGTCCAGCACCGCGGTCCACGACGTCCGTTCCGTCTCAGGGGCGACGACGAAGGAGTAGGGCCGGCCGGGGATCATCTGGTCGGCACTGCGGCCTCTCCCGTAGACGTGGCAGAACAGCAGGTCCGGGCTGGTAGGGGCATCGGGACGCAGCCAGTTGCTCACGTCCACCGCGAGGACGATCCGCCCCTCGGCGGCACGCGGCAACGGGGTGGAGGCAAGCAGCCTGCGCAGGCGGCGCGGTTCCCACCAGCCGTGATTGACCGCGTCGTACATCGCCCCGTGCCCGAGCCGGTGCTCGGCAGCCAACGTGAGCTCGACCAGCGATGTCACCAGTCCGTCCGTGCACAACACGGCGTCGGTGAGCTCGAAGAGTGCATCGGCACGGGCGTACAGGCACTCGTAGAACTCAACCCGAAAGCGGGGCAAGACACCCAACGTCTCGACGGCGGGGACATCGGTAGGGAGACTCCTCCTCAGCGGCCGTTCCTTCACGCTTCGTTACTCGACATCTCGAAGCGTGGAGGACGGCCGCGTCACGTGGCCCCGGAAACTGGAGATCTCAGCAGGTCCGATGACGTGCGAGGTTAAACAACAAGCTCAGGAATTGACAGGGGCGTGACGATATGCCCCCGGCGACTCACTAAAACCAGCAGTTTATTCACGGACACTCAGGAATTGACAGAGGCGTGACGATATGCCCCCGGCGACTCACTAAAACCAGCAGTTTGCTCACGGGCACTCAGGAATTGACAGGAGCGCGGCGATTGCCTACGGTCCAACCTCGTCAGGCTTTTACCGATCGCACGCGAAGGTATTCATGACCACGTCCCCAACGTTGCCGAAGTTCAGGCAGCAGTTGATCCTTGCCGTTCTCATGTTGTGCTCGCTGCTGATCTGGCTGGACAACACCGTCCTGAGTATCACCTTGGAGACCCTCGCAGACCCGGTCCGTGGACTGGATGCCAGCCCGGCCGAGCTTCAATGGGCCACAGGCTCGTACACTCTGGCCTTCGCCACCTTGATGTTCACCGCAGGCGCACTGGGTGATCGCTTCGGTCACCGGACTGTGCTCGCAACTGGATTGGTGGTCTTCGCCGGGTCCTCGGTGTGGGCGGCGTACGCAGGCGACGCAGGCCAACTGATTGCCGCACGAGCCGCGATGGGAATAGGCAGCGCGCTGATCATGCCCGCCAACTTGGCCATCCTTATATGGACCTTTACCGGCCCCGCGCGGTCAACCGCGATCGCCATTTCTTCGACATCCGCCGGTGTCGGAATGGCTGTAGGCCCGGTGTTGGCAGGGTTGCTTCTCGACCATTTCTGGTGGGGCTCGGTCTTTCTGGTCAATGTCCCGGTCGTGGCGCTGGCGTTGGTCGGGATCGCCATGCTGGTCCCGAATTTCCGCAGCCCCATCAAGCGGCCGCTGGACCCGGCTGGGATGTTGCTGTCGATCAGCGGGCTCGCGGCGTTGGCCTACGGGCTGATCCGTTCGGGGCAGGTGGCCGCCTGGAGTCGTACGGATGTCTGGGCGCCGATCGCCGTCGGACTGGTTCTGCTGGCCGCTTTCGTACTCGTCGAACTGCGCATCAAGATGCCCAGCTTCGATCCCCGACTGCTCGCGCAACGTACATTCGGTGGCGGCAATGCGGCGCTCGGATTGCTCCTCTTTGCTATAGCCGCCGTCACCTTCTATCACGCGTTCTACCTGCAGGGCGCACGCGGCTTTTCGCCGATGGAGGCGGGCTTGGCCAGTCTCCCGACCGCGCTCGGTGCGACCCTGGGGGCGCCCCTTGGCGCGCGTCTGGTTCGCCGCTGGTCGCTACGCCTTGTCTCCGCACCAGCGCTCACCGTGGCGGCGCTGACCATGGGCGCGTACGGGTTCTTCGGACTGCACACCCCACTCATCTGGATCGAGATCCTGTTGTTGGTCCAGGGCCTCTCCATCGGCATGGTGATGGGCCCAGTGACGGCAGCATTGATCAGCTCCCTGCCGTTGGAACGGGCCGGTGCCGGGTCGGCCGTCACCAACACCGTGCGACAGACCGGCAGCGTGATCGGGATCGCAGTTGGCGGCACGATCATGTCGATCGTGTATCGGCGCGCGATCGAACCCTCGCTGAGCGATGTACCCGGGCCGGTGCAGGACCGGGCGCGGGTCTCCGCCGAACAGGCCCGGCATGTCGCCACCGCGATCCACCGGCCCACTCTTGCGCACGCTGCCGATGAGGCGTTTATTCACGCTATGCACGTCGGCGCGGTCTGGATCATGCTCATCGCACTCTTCGGAGCAGCTGTGCTGGTGATTTCCTTGCGTCCTGTCGGAAAGCCCACGGGGCCGGTACAGGAGCCGGAATGCGATCGAGGAGGCAGCCGCTCCGCGACTGGGGCGACCCCTCATTCTGGGGCCGATAGCCAACCCGCTTATGAGGGCGATGGCGTGGGTGGCCACTGACACAATGGGAATCGGACAAAAACTTCCTGGTGTCCTGCTTGATAGTCAAGCCACGTACCTACCCGACCGTCATATGTTTGCCTTGTGGACCTGGTCCGGCCGCGCCGTGGGGGCTGCCCCGCCGGTCGGTGATGTCGAGACCGTTGCCTTGGTTGTCCCGACGTCAGACCTTGGCGGGTTTGAGGTGTCCGACGTCGACTGCGCGCTGATCGAGCCGGACAGGCTCGCCGGCGCGCCCCTCGACTCGCCTGGTCGGTCGGTGGATGTCTGGCGGGCGTGGATTGCGGGCGGCGATTCGGCCCTGCCGATCGCAGCGCATGCCGTTCCCGATGCCACCGGTGTCGCCGTGACGTCGGCGGAGCATGCCGTGGCCGTCTTCCGTCACACCAATGCTGTTGCGACCGAACTGCGCACAGCGCTGACCGCCAAGCTGCGGCCATATCAGGTTCGCGGTGTGAGCTGGCTGCGCGAGACCGTCGACGCACACGGCGGCGCGGTGCTTGCCGACGAAATGGGGCTCGGTAAGACGCTGCAGGCCATCGGCTATATCGCCGGGCGCGCCGAGGAGGGGCCACAGCTGGTGGTGTGTCCCACGTCGCTGGTCGGGAATTGGGCACACGAAATCGCGCGGTTCGCACCTGACCTGCGGACGATAATCTGGCGTGGCGGGCCGCTGAAAGCGGTAGATAGCGGGACGGTGGTGCTCACCGGCTACCCGACGCTACGCATACACAGCCCCATCATGATGGAGCATCATTGGGTCACTGCGGTTTTCGATGAGGCACACGTGCTGAAGAACCCCCGCACGCAGGTATCGAAGGCCGCGCGAACCATTGCGGCCGACGCGCGAATCGCCTTGACCGGAACGCCCGTCGAGAATCACCTTGAGGAGCTTTGGGCGCTGCTCAATCTGGTCGCACCGCAACTGTTCGGGCACAAGACGCAGTTCCGTCGTCGCTTTGTCCGGCCGATCGCGGACGGCTCCCTCGCCGCCGCTGCCCGACTGCGCGGGGCAATCGAGCCGATCGTGTTGATGCGGAAGAAGTCCCAGGTCGCAGGCTCGCTCCCACCCAAGATCCACGCCGACCTGATCTGCGACCTCACCGAGGAACAGCAGCAGCTGTACGACCAACTGCTGGAGCAGGTGATCGACGACGGCTTCGGCAGCGGCGCACAGCGCCAGACCAAGGTGTTGGCAGCCCTAACCGCGCTCAAACAGGTCTGCAACCACCCGGGCCTGATCACCGGTGACCTCGGTGAGCTGTCAGGCAGGTCGGGAAAACTCGACCTCTGCACCGACATTGTGGCCAACAACCTCAAAATTGGCTCGCCAACCCTAATTTTCACCCAGTACCGGCAGACCGGTGAGCTGCTGGTGCGACACTGCGGCGAACAGTTCGGCGTGTGTGTGCCGTTCTTCCACGGCGGCTTGAATCAGGAGCAACGGGCCGACATCGTCCGCCGGTTCCAGGCCGACAACGGCCCGAAAGTGCTGGTGCTCAGCCTGAAAGCTGGGGGCACCGGGCTCACTCTCACCCGCGCAGCCGACGTCATTCACTTCGACCGATGGTGGAATCCGGCCGTGGAAGCGCAGGCCTCCGATCGAGTCCATCGGATCGGTCAGACCCGCACCGTCACCGTCACCACTCTGACCACGGGGACCACCGTCGAGGAGCACATCGCGGCCATGCACTCGCGTAAATCCGCACTCTCCGATATCGCCGATATGTCCAGTGTCGCCGAATTGGCCCGCTTGGATGATGACCGCCTCATTGCGATCCTGCGCCGGAAGCGAGACAGCTGACATATGCCCGACAATGATTTCGGTTACACAATGTGGGGGAAGGACTGGGTCCGGCTCGCCGAGCCGTTGCGTCAGACCCGCCCCGATCCGCAGCTGCCGCGTGCGCGCAGAATCGCACGCGACGGGAGAGTCCAGGTCACGATCGACGGCCGGACCGTGCGCGCCGTCGTACACCACGGCCGCAACGCTTCGGTGGCCAACATCGAGGTTGCGCCAATGCCCCGGGAGGCGATGGTCGCGATCTCCCGCCAGCTATGCGGCGTTCGGCCCGTCCTCACCGACGAGCTGTATCGCGCGATCGCCGACGCCGGCCACCGGCCTGCACCGACACTCGTCGGCGTCGACTGCTCCTGCTCAGCTGACACTTCACGATGTATCCACGTACTGGCCGTCTACTACGAAATGGCACGACGCGTCGATGACGATCCTCGAATTGCTCTCGATATCCAGGACTTCTTCCGCGCCTCATCGGACAGCACTGAAGTATCCACCGCAGTAACACCACAGCGGTGGATCGCGCTCAATGCCCTTGATCCGGCCGACTACTTCATGGTGTCCAAGTAGTCGCACTATGCGGCGTATGTCAACGACTGTTGCGCGGGCAAACATCGGCAGGGCGTCCCGCGTGCCATCGTGTGCCGCAGCGAACGATCCCGTCTGCTTCGTCGACGAGAACTGTCGCCCCTCCTTGCCGTGAGCATTTTGCCGGCTGTGAAGCATCGCAGCGGGAGCGAGGAACATGATGCGGGGTGGCGATTTTTCGGTTCGGCATGGAGTTCAACGGACACCGTTTAGACGATGGCGCGCTGACGTCTTCTCCCTGATGGTGAGTTCGCGGCCCTGGGGCTTCTTGGCCGGGTGCCGGAAGCCGGGGCCGGTGTTCTCGTAGCCCATGTCGGTCAGGGTGGGGACGTCCAGGACGGCTGCGAACCGACTGTGCGGCGAGCTCGCCACGCGGGGGTGCCCGGCCGCGGACCTCGCCGCAGCCACCCGCATCCTGTTCCCCGCCGGCTGGGCACCACGCGCCCCGGTCGGTTTCGACGTCCAGCTCATGGCGCGCGCCGTTCTGGAAGACGTCCTGCGCGACCGGGTCACCGCCCTGGCACCGGTGACCTTCCGTTACGGCCTGCACGCCGAACACCTCCTCCCCGGCCCCCGGCTGCACAGGAGTGGTGGTCAGGTCGCGCAGGAGTGACGCTCCCGAGGAGGTGATCGAGGCAGACCTGGTCGTCGACGCGACCGGCCGGGGGACGCGGCTGCCGCGCCGGCTCGCCGACGCCGGCTTCCCGCTCCCCGGCAGTGTCGTGGTCGACGGGAAGATCACCTACGCCTCCCGCCTCTACACCCTCCAAGAAGACCCCGGCCAAAACTGGTTCGCCTCCTACCAGCCGACTCTCGCCCCCACTCACCGCGAGGCGCCGTCGCCGCCCACATCGGCCCCACCCAGGGGCAGCTCGGCCTGATCGGAGCAGCCGGCCACACCCCACCCACCGACGAAGAAGGCGTCCGCGCCTACGCCGCAGCCCTCAAGAACCCCGACTTCGCCCACATCATCGAAAACGGTGAACGCTTCGATCGCCTGTGAGGACGATCGGCTCCACCGAGACCCTGCGCAACTGGGTCCGTCAGGAACAAGTCGCGCAGGGTCTCGGTGGAGCCAACCCCGAGTTTCCCAGCGACCGCCTTCATCGCGGCCCACTCGGTGTCGTACTCAGGCCGCACCTCAGCGGTCATCCGCAC
Organism: Streptomyces inhibens; assembly: GCF_003389455.1. Taxonomy (GTDB): domain Bacteria; phylum Actinomycetota; class Actinomycetes; order Streptomycetales; family Streptomycetaceae; genus Streptomyces; species Streptomyces inhibens. The sequence continues at coordinate 11,946 of NZ_QUAC01000140.1, forward strand.
CGCACGGTGGCGCAGCTCAACGGGATCCTCGACGGACGTGCCATGGCCTGATGGAAGCAAGCCTCCACAAACCCCGGGAGCAGTTCAGTGTTCCTTTCTGCGGAAGCTGCCGAGAGCGAGTGGAGTGGGAGAGGAACCGGTCATGACCCTGTGTGTGACAGGTGCGCGGGTGGCACAGCCGCCCCGCGATGCTTGATGTTGACGGCCGAAGCCTTGGCCAGTGCCACGGGGTTCAAGAAACGCAGCGGACCGATCAGGCGGGATGCAAACAGATGCATGTGCCGCGCCACCGATTCATCGCGCGCTGCCGCCGAATACATCAGCCGCTCCAAGGGATTGAACGGACGGGCCTTGGCGAAGTCGGCGGCCAGGTACTGGTGACCGCGCAGCCGGCGCCGGTGTCTGCGTGCGTAGACCACGAGCGACCTATTGAGGTCGCCCCGACCGGTTGCGGCCGAGGCGACCGCCTCTGCCAACCATTGCGCGGACTGCAGAGCCCACCCGCATCCCACTCCCCACAGGGGATCGCCGGTCAGGGCGGCGTCGCCGATGAACGCGACGCCCGGTGCGGTCGGCTTGCGGCTGTGAAGCGGGTAGTTGACAGTGCCGGTGATCTTCGTGATGCGCTCGGCGGAGTCGATGGGCGGTGCCTCGGGCAGGGCGCGGACGAATGCGAAGAAGCTGCCCTCCAGGTCTTCCCGGAAGGCCGGCAGCCGCTTCTTGTCCGGGAGCACCGCGATGACCGTCACCCCGTCGTCGTTCGGAAACGCGTACGCCATGTCGGGCTCGAGGAACCAGGCGTGACCGATCCCGCCGTGCAGCGGAAGATTGCGGAAGTGCGCGAGATAGCCGAACCGCGCGTTCTCGTACAGCCGAGCAGGCACCCCGGCGAACTTCGCTACGGCCGAGTCCTTGCCATCGGCGCCGACCACCAGGCGGGCCCGGATCTCGCGCTCGCCCTGTGGTGTCGACGCGCGCACCCCCAAGGTTCGCCCGGCTTCCCGGACCAGCCCGGTCACATGGTGACCGAGGAGCAGATCGACGCCAGGGGTCTTTGCCGCATGGGACCTGATCAACGGGTCGAGGGTGCTGCGCCGAATGTTGTACGCGTACGGTAGCTCGGGGCCCGCCGGCGCGGCCCTCGGTTCGATCCATCCCCAGCGGGTGTACCAGCGGGCCTCGTTGCGGACGGCTCCCGCCTTCTCCAGAGCGGGGATGAGGCCGAGTTCGTCCAGCACCGGGTAGGCGTTGGCCGTGATGGAGTGGGTGCACAGCACCTTGTACGCTTCGGGGTCCGAGCGGCGTTCCAGCAGTGCGACGCGGACACCGCGTCGAGCGAGCAAGATCGCCGCGGCGCTGCCGGCGAGGCCGGCTCCGCTGATGACGACGTCGTAGTCGTATCCCGCGCTCTCAGGCTTGGTCATGCGCTGATCGCCCCCTTCGAGGTGTGGTGCCGTTCGTGGGAGTGGTGCAGTGCCACTGCTGTCAGGAACATGACCCACTGTCAAGAGTTGTGGATCGGGTGAGGTGTGATCAGACTGCGGTGGCTTCCTCCGCGCGTTCGACCAGGGCGCCGTTCTCGAACCTCGCGCCGGAGCGGACCAGCGCGACCAGGTGGGCCCCGGTGATCGCCCGCCAGCGTTCCTGGGCGGACTCGACCAGCTTGAACATCATCGCCAGGGCGGCAGCCGGGCTGCCCGCACCGCGGGTGATCTTGGTTCGAAGCTTCACGGTCGAGAAGGTCGACTCGATGGGGTTCGTGGTCCGCAGGCGGATCCAGTGCTCGGCAGGGAAGTCGTAGAACGCCAGCAGCTCCTCCGCATCGTCGGTGATCTTCGCGACGACCTTGGGCCACTTCGTCCCGTAGGTCTTCGTGAACGCTTCGATCGCCTTCTCCGCGTGCGCGCGGTCCTCGGCGTTGTAGATCTCCTGCATCGCCTTCGTCGCACCCTGACGAATTCGAACCACCGTAGCCACCCCGCGCAGGCCCGGGCCCTGCACGTCTACCTGCGCTGGCGCAACGCCAACGCCCGCCACCCCGACGTGCTCGCCGCCCAGCGCAAGGAACGCGCCCGCGTCCGCAGCGAGAAGGGCATCCGCTGGGGCGGACGCCCCCTCACCACTACCGCCGCCTGACTCGTCCCGGCGCTGCGGTCACAGCGGCAGACAGCCGGGCCGCCGATCACTTGACATGTGCGGCGATGGTCCGTGCACACTCCATCGCCTCCGTATGGGTGGTGTCCACCTCCAGGTCATGGGTCACGCCCTGGTGGACCACTTCTGCCTGGGACGCGGCCATCCCGATGGTCCGATCGCCTCGTGCGACCTCACGGCCTGCGGCCACCGCAGCGTCACACCTGACGCCAACCCACAGCACCCGCAGTTCACCCAAGGCTTTCTGCCATCGCTGCTGCGAGGATGCTCCGCCGAGGAAGACCTCATCGACGATGACTCGGGCGCCCGCACGGGCCATTGCGGCGACCCCCTCGATCCATGCCGCTTCCAGCGTTCGGAACTCAGGACCGACGATCACCTCTCCGTCCGGAGCGAACTCGATCCCGCCATCCGTCGCCTGCATGGACGCCGGCATCGCCTCAACCAGCGTGTCAGTCCCGAGGGCCAGCCACGGATCCGGCAGGACTGCCTGCAGACACCGAACGATCCCGGATTTCCCCGAGCTGGAACCACCGTTGACAACGATCACCTGAGTCATCACCGCGCCACAGTAGAGGCACCAGGGCAACGCACGAAACGGATTTCCGCGAACCCTGCACTGCCTGCCACAACCCGGCGAACCTTCCCGGTCAGAGCACTAGTGAGGGACGTAAGGCACGTTGCTTCATGCCCGGCCTCCTGAGGTTGCACGTGGGCATCAACCTCTCCGAGCCGCCCAGCCGTTTCGACCGCGGACTGGAACTGATCTCCACGCACGCCTAAGACGCCCGAAGGACACGACAGGCCCGCCACGCGCCTGCGCAGGCGGTCAGCGCCACTTCCGCTGCCCTGTGCGCCGCACGTACCCGACATATCAGCCGGCCGGCCTCGCGCCGCCGACCAGGCGCCAAGCCCTCATGCTCGCCCCGCTCGTCCGCCTCGCTCCAGCAGACCCTCTGCGCTGCCCCGTGGTCGCTATCGTTCGCCGAGGCATGGCACACCGTCAAGAACGGAACCCCGCCGCACGAAGATGCTGCTTCTCCGTGGCCGCACTACGTCCATCGTGGGCGCTCCTGGATCACGACCAGCCAGGCCGACCAGCTGTTGCTGGCCATGCGTTCGGCTAGTCGTGCCGGCAGTGTGCTGCTGGAAGCGACCGTTAGCGTTGGGTGTGTTCGATGTTTCCGTCGCTGCGGCGTGGTGTCGTTGCCCAGGATGGGCGCCAGGCTGTCTCGGGGAGCGGTGCCAGGCTTCCGAAGTGGTTGATGATTGCCCGGAGTCCTGGGTGTGGATTCGCTCGGGGGAAGATGAGCGAAAGCGGGTATGCGAGCGTCGGATTCACGATCGGGATGCGGCGTAGGTCGTAGTTCGTCGGCCAGATGTACCGGTCGCGCGAGCCTACGAGGGTTGCCACGTCTGCGGAGTCCGCGAGGATGTCGAGGAGTACCTCGTTGCCGAAGTTCGGGCCCGCGGCGTCGATGCGGAGGTCGAAGTCGGTGGCGAGCTGATCGTAGAACTCTGCCCATTCGCTTCGCGGCGCGATACCCGGCACCCAGATCCGGTGCCGGCGCAGCTGGGATGGTGTCAGTGTTCGTGCGGAGGCGAGCGGGTGCCTCGGGCCGACGAGGAGTTCCAGCGGGGAGTCGAACGCGTGGATCATCTGCACGTCGCGCGGCAGTGTGGCCGGGTCGGTGACCGAGCGGAACGAGGCGTCGATATCGCCTGCTTGGACGGCGGTGACCGCCACGCGCGGGTCGTTGACCCTGAGGGTCACCACGTCGAGGTCGGTTTCGGGATGCGACCGCCAATAGTCGTGCAGGACGACGGCCTGCGCGGATCGCAGGCCGAGAACGTCGATCCGAAGGGCCCGCGAGCCCGGTCTGATCGCGGTGATGGCGCGATCGACACCCGTGATGATGTTCCGGGCGTGCGGGAGGAAAGCTTGGCCGTCGAGTGTCAGCTCGACCCCTCGGGCGGTGCGGGTGAACAACCGGACGTCGAGTTCGCGCTCAAGGGTTGCGATCCGCTTCGACACGGCCTGTTGCGTTACGCCGAGCTCGTCGGCCGCGTGTTGCAGCTGTCCGAGCTCGGCCGCGCGGACGAACGACCGCACCGCCTTGGTATCCATTGATCCAGCATAAGCGTGCCCAACTGATGGTTGTGGCTCGCCCGGGAGTCGGTTGTTTGATCCCGCGACGGTGCGGCCGGTGTGATGCAGAGACCCGAACATCGGTTGTCGCGAGGGAGTCGCATGCGCGTGCAGTTGGGGCGCAGTTTCGGCTGGCTGTGGTCGGCCTACGCCGTCAGTACATACGGTACGTGGATCGCCTTCGGCGCGTTCCCGCTGATCGCGGTTCGAGTGCTGCACTCGCCGGCATTCGCCGTGTCGCTCCTGGAGGCGGCCGGGCTTGCCGTCGCGGCGATTGTGGCGTTCTCGCTCGGGCCGTGGGTTGAGCACCGGGCCAAGCGTCCGGTGATGATCGCGATGGACCTGATCCGGTTCGTCGCGGTGGCAAGTGTCCCGATCGCATACGTCCTCGGCCTGCTTTCCTACGGCCAACTGCTGGTCGTCTCGGTCATCTCCGGGACCGCGGGCATCGCCTTCACTGCCGCATCCGGCGCGTATCTGAAGTATCTCGTCCGTAGCGATCACCTCCTTGTGGCGAACGGGAGATTCGAGGGCACGAGCTGGGTGGCAACCGCGGCGGGCCCGCCCCTTGGTGGTGCACTCATAGGGTTGCTGGGCCCGGCCATCACTGTCATGGCCGACGCCCTCAGCTACCTGCTGTCCGCGCTCGGGGTCCTCCGCATCCGCGGAGGCGACGTCGCGGCACCCCGCGACCGGGCCACCAGGCTGCGCGGAGCCGACCTTCTTGGCGGCTGGCGGTTCATCCTCCGCGACCGCGCGCTAAGGCGCCTGTTCCTCAACCAAATCCTGGTCGGCGGCCTCATCATGGCCACCGTCCCGCTCCTGTCCGTCCTCCTGCTGGGCCAATACCACTTCCCGGCCTGGCAGTACGGTCTTGCCTTCGGCATCCCGGCACTCGGCGGCTTCGTGGGCGCCCGCCTCTCCGCGCGCCTCGTGACCCGCTACGGCCGGCACCGGGTCATGATCGTCTCCGGCTGGCTGCGATCGCTCTTCCCACTCGGTCTCACGTTCGTCCATCCCGGCATCCCCGGACTCCTCACCGTGATCATCGTCGAGGGCCTGCTGATCACCTGCATGGGCATCTTCAATCCGATCTACGCAACAGAACGCCTGCAACGGACTCCCGCGGATCACACCGCCCAAATCCTCAGTACATGGAGTGCCGTCAGCAAACTCCTACAAGCTGCCCTGATGGTGATCTGGGGCATTCTCGCCACACTCACCAGCCCGCTCGCCGCGATCACCATGTCCGGCGTTCTCCTGCTCGCCACCCCGCTCTTGCTGCCCAAACGGATACATTTGTCCGCCCCTGAGCCCGCCGCGTCGGCCGAAGACGTCCGGGTCGCATGACTCACCGCAACGCCCCGCTCACCCCGGAAGGGCGCCGCCGGCTCATCGAGCACTGTCGCACCCGCCCGGTCGCGCGTGTTGCTGCGGAGAGGGGGATATCGCGAGTGACGGCGGCGAAGTGGGTGAATCGTTACCGCCGCTACGGCGAGCTCGGACTGCTTGACCGGTCCTCGGCCCCGCACCGGCAGCCGACCGCTACCCCTGGTCGCCCGGTCGACCGGATCGAGAGGATGCGCCGCGAGGGCAAGTGATCTGCCTCGCGGATCGCGTTCGAGCTGGAGCAGGACGGCACGCCCGCCAGCCGACGCACCATCACCCGGCTCCTCGCACAGCTCGGCTTGAACCGGCGCCGATTCATCGACCCGACCGGCGAGACGCATCGTGAACCGCAGCAGATCATCGCCGCACGCCCCGGCCATATGGTGCATATCGACGTGAAGATGTCGGGCGTATCCCGGACGGCGGCGGTTGGCGCGTACATAGGCGGGGCAGCCCGCAAGCGAAAGCCGTCGACCGCACGAAAACACGCGGCTCAAGGACCGGTTACGTCTACCTGCACTCCGCGATCGACGGCTACTCCCGCCTCGCCTACACCGAAGCACTCGAGAACGAGAAAGCCGACACCGCAGTTGCGTTCCTTGACCGAGCACGCGCCTGGTTCCCGGCGCACGGCATCACCGCAATCGAGCGCATCGTGACCGACAACGGCGCCTGCTACCGCGCCGGCATCTTCGGTGCAGCCCTCGAAGGCAGCCGCCACCAGCGCATCACCCCGTACAGGCCGAGGCACAACGGGAAGATCGAACGCTACAACCGCATCCTCACCGAAGAGTTCCTCTACGCCCGCACCTGGGCCTCAGAAGCCCAACGAGCTGAAGCGCTGAACACGTGCCATTAAGCCCTTGCGCTGGATCGGCTGGACGCCCCTGAACGGTCCCTACGACCTATGCCAGGTGGTCCCCAGCGCGGCGCCCAGTACGAGTACGGGGGCGTCGTCGGGGCCGTCGATCCGGTGCTGCAGGGGCTTCTCGCTCACCCGACCACGCTGCCGACTCCGTGACGCGGTCCTGACACCCGGGTCAGGAAGAGGCCGGGCGGAGTCGGCCGGACGGTGCCGGATGCCAGGTCGAAGCGGCGCACGGCACCGGCTCAGAACTTGACGGTCGACACGGTGTAGACCACCGGGTGTCCCGGCTCGTCGAAGCTGACCATGATCTGCTGGGCGGGGTGCGGCGCCTGGCTCGGGACCTTCGCACCCGCCCATGGCCAGTCGACGCTGAAGTCCCAGCCGACCTTCGCCGCCTGTTCGGGCGCGATGGTGATCCGGTCCTTCTTGAGGGCGGCGGTGCTGGTGCCGACGGCCTTGAGGTAGTGCTCAAGGCCCCAGTCGTTGGTCCTGAACTGGACGAACAGCGAGCTGGTCTGCCAGGAGTTGGTCTCGTAGTAGTAGACCGGGGTGGAGCCGATCGGAACCGGAACGTTGTAGATCCGCTGCTGGACCTTGGAGGGGAAGGCGTTGGTCAGGCCGGTGGCGGCGGCCTCCTGCTCCTTGCCCTCGCCGCTGTCGCGGCTCTGCTCGGCGGAGATGACGATATAGCCGGCCGGGATCGCGATCAGCAGGAAGACGATCAGCGCCATCAGCACGGGGCGACGGCGCTTGACGCGGGGCGGCGGGGTGGGGTGGTGGTCGTCGTGCATCGTGGGGGTTTCGGTTTCGGTCATCGGCGGCCGGTCCGTTCATAGCGCTCGTAGCGCTCGACGCGGCGGCGGTTGGCACGGCGGAAGCGGCGGGCCACCAGGCGGGCGAGGTCGGCGGCGCCGACCATACCTGCCTCGGGGCCGAGCTGGGCCTTGGCGATGGTGGCTTCGGGTCGGTAGCCGCGGCCGGTGAGATGGCGCCGGAAGGCGTCCCTGGCCGGGCCGATCAGCAGGTCGTCGGCGGCGCTGACGCCCCCGCCGATCACGAAGCAGGACGGGTCGAGCGCGGCGGCGAGGTTGGCGATGCCGACGCCGAGCCACTGGCCGATGTCCTGGAGGAGTTCGACGCACATCGCGTCGCCCTCCCGGGCCAGCTCGGTGATCAGCGGTCCGGTGATGTCGCCGATCCGGCCGCCCACCCGCTCGATGATGTTGTACGCGACCGGGGAGTCGGCCGCGGCCAGTTCACGGGCCTCGCGTACGAGGGCGTTGCCGGAGCTGTACTGCTCCCAGCAGCCGCGGTTGCCGCACGGGCAGCGGTGGCCGCCGGGGACGACCTGCATATGGCCGAATTCGCCCGCCACTCCGTATTTGCCGCGCTTGACGGCGCCGTCCTCCAGGATCGCGCCGCCGATACCCGTACCGAGCGTGATCATGACGAGGTGGTCCTCGCCGCGTCCGGCGCCGAACCGCCACTCCGCCCAGGCGGCAGTGTTGGCGTCGTTGTCGACCATGACGGGGACGGCCAGGCGGCCGGCGAGGCGGTCGCGCAGCGGTTCGTTGCGCCAGTTCAGATGGGGGGCGAAGAGGACCTTGGAGCGGTCCGCGTCGACCCAGCCGGCCGCGCCGATGCCCACCGCGTGGACGTCGTGCCGGTCGGAGAGGTCGAGCACCAGCTCGGTGATGGTGTCCTCGACGACCTTGGGGCTCTTGGACTTGTCCGGTGTCTCGGTGCGGACCTTCTCCAAGATGGTGCCGTCGGCGTCGACCACGCCCGCCATGACCTTGGTGCCGCCGATGTCGATGCCGACGGTGGGCACGCGGGGGGCGGTCAGATGCGAGCGCCGCTCGCGGGTGCCGACCGTGCGCAGCACGGTGGCTCTGGCGGATCCTCGGTGCACCCGGTCCCGGTACATGCTCATCGACCCACCTCTTCGCCGTTCTGGTCGCGGCGGCTGCGTGCTCGCAAGAGTCGTCTCGTCCCTGCGGGGTCTCGGGAGGCCGGGGCCTCGATGTGCTGGTCCGCTGCGATTGTGCATCACCCGCGCCGTCCGGCGCACCGCGGCGTGGGATGTCGCGCCCCGCGCGGCCCGGGGGCCGGCGCGGGGCACGGGGTGGATCATTCGGGCCGGTGACCTCCGGGGAATTCCGGGGTCGCGGTGCGGGCCAGCTCGTGGCTGAGCTGTTCGAGCTCGCTGCCGCCCGCCATCTGGCGGGTCAGCTCCTCCAGGGCGATCTCGGACTTGGCGTGGCTGCCGGCCATCGTGCCGCGCTTGAGGAGGACGAAGCGGTCGCCGACGAGATAGGCGTGGTGCGGATTGTGGGTGATCAACACCACGCCGAGCCCGGCGTCCCGCGCGGCCGCGACGTACTTGAGGACGACGCCGGACTGCTTGACGCCGAGCGCCGCCGTCGGCTCGTCCAGGACGAGGACCTTGGCACCGAAGTAGACGGCGCGGGCGATGGCCACGCACTGCCGCTCGCCGCCCGAGAGGGTGCCGATGGGCTGGTCGACATCGCGCAGGTCGATGCCCATCCGCAGCAGCTCGCTGCGGGTGGTCTCGCGCATCGTCCGGACGTCGAGCCGCTTGAAGGGGCCTACGCCGGTGGTGGGCTCGGAGCCGAGGAAGAAGTTCCGCCACACCGGCATGAGGGGGACGACGGCGAGGTCCTGGTAGACGGTGGCAATTCCGCGGTCCAGGGCTTCGCGCGGTGAGGAGAGGGTGGTCTCCTCGCCCTCGATGGTGAAGGTGCCGGCGTCGTGCCGGTGCAGGCCCGCGATGATCTTGATGAGGGTGGATTTGCCGGCGCCGTTGTCGCCGAGCACACAGGAGATCTCTCCCGCGTGCACCTCCAGGGACACGCCCTCCAGTGCCCGGACGTTGCCGTAGTACTTGCTGACGTCGGTCAGCTCGACCAGCGCTGTCATGCCTTTGCCTCCGCCCGCTTACGGACCCATGCGTTCAGGAGTGTGGCGAGCAGCAGCATCGCGCCGAGGAAGAACTTGTACCAGTCCGGATTCCACTGCGCGTAGACGATGCCCTTGCTGGCCATGCCGAAGATGAAGGCGCCGACGGCGGCGCCGATCGCCGAGCCGAAGCCGCCGGTCATCAGGCAGCCGCCGACCGCCGCGGCGATGATGTAGAGGAATTCGTTGCCCACGCCGTCGCCGGACTGGATGGCGTCGTACGAGAACAGCAGATGCTGGCCGGAGACCCAGGCGGCGAAGGCGACGCCCATGTAGAGGCCGATCTTGGTCCTGGTGACCGGGACACCGACCGCCCGCGCGGCATCGGCGTTGCCGCCCACCGCGAAGATCCAGTTGCCGACGCGGGTGCGCAGCAGGATCCAGGTGGCGAGGGCGACCAGCACGATCCACCACAGGATGGTGACCTGGATGTCGACGCTGCCCAGGGTCAGATGCGAGGCGAAGAGCGTACGGGCCGAGTCGAAGCCCTCCATGTCGGCGATGGACTTCGTCGAGACGGTGCCGCTGATCAGCTTGGTGAAACCGAGGTTGAGGCCGGTCAGCATGAAGAACGTGCCGAGGGTGATGATGAAGCTGGGCAGTTTGGTACGGGTCAGCAGCACCCCGTTGAACGCCCCGATGGCGACGGTGACCAGCAGGGACACCCCGACGCCCACCCAGGTGTTGGCGGTCATCTGGTAGCTGAACATCGAGGAGATCAGCGCCGAGCTGACAACCATGACACCGGCCGACAGATCGAATTCACCGCCGATCATCAGCAGCGCCACCGGGACGGCCATGATGCCGATGGTCGACGACGCATAGAGCACGGTGGAGAGGCTGGAGGCCTGCAGAAACGGCTCGGCGATGATCGAGAAGAAGATGAAGACCGCGGCGGCGCCGACGACCGAGCCCAGTTCGGGGCGGCTCATCAGCCTGCGCGCCAGGGAGCGGTGCAGCAGCCGCTCATCGCCCCCGCTCTTGGCGGGTTGCACGAGGGGTACGTCGGTGTGGCTCATCGGGTGCCCCGCTTCGTGTAGTCCTGCAGCGCGGCAGCGTCCTTCTTGGTGATCACCTGGGGTCCGGTGAGCACCGGCTTGCCGCCGCCGAGCACGTCGGAGTTGTACTTGTAGAGCCACAGCAGGTCGACCGCCTCGTAGCCCTGGAGGTAGGGCTGCTGGTCGACGGCGAAGCCGAGGGTGCCGTTCTTGAGGCCGGCCGCGACCTGGGCATTGAGGTCGAAGGTGTCGATCTCGGCCTTGCTGCCGGCCTGTTCCTTGGCCTTGACGGCGGTGGGGGCAAAGGGCGCGCCGAGGGTGACGACGGCGTCGATGGAGCTGTCCGCCTGGAGCTTGGACTCGATGGAGGACTGCACATCGGGCATGTTGGTGCCCTCGACGTAGAGCTTCTGCAGATCGCCCTTGAAGGTCTTCTTGGCACCGTCGCAGCGCTGTTCATGACCGACGTTGCCCTGCTCGTGCAGGACGCACAGGGCCTTTTTCCTGCCGCGCTTGTTGAGCTCCTCGCCCACGGCCTCGCCGGCCACCGTCTCGTCCTGGCCGATGTGGCTGAGTGCCCCGAAGGCCTTGGACTCCTCGGCGCCGGAGTTCACCGTGATCACCGGTATGCCGGCCTTCTCGGCCTTGGCGACGACGTCCTTCATCGCGCTGGGCTTGGCGAGCGAGACGATCAGCCCGTCGACCTTCTGGTCGATGTAGGACTGCACCAGCTGGCTCTGCCGCTGGGCCTCCTTGTCGTGCCCGTAGACGAATTTGATGTTGTCCTTGGCGGCGGCCTGCTGGGCGCCGTTCTGCACGATGTCCCAGAAGGTGTCGCCGTCGCCCGAGTGGGTGACCATCGCGAACGTCCACCGGGGGGTGTTCACCGCGGCCTTGCCGCCGGCGGCCTTGGCGGCACGCTCGTCCTCGGCGCGCTTGCCTCCGGTGCTGCTGCACCCCGCCAGGGAAGCGCCGAGTACCGCTGCCAGCACGGCGCTGACGACGCGTCCCCTCCTCCGAACCGTTGCCACGAGGACTCGCCCTTCCCGCTGATGTTGCCGTCTCGGCTGCGTTGGTTGTATTCGCTGTGTGGTGTGCCCGGTCCGTGGGTGTGCGGTGTCGTACACCGGCAGCCGGCCGGGCCCAACCGAACAAGTATCCGTTACCGGTGATCTGTCCCGGTTCATGGGGTCCCGTCTTCCCTGTGGTCTCACCGGGTGCCTCGCCCGGTGTACTCGGTCAGCTTTGGTACGTCCTGCTGGGTGACCAGGGCGGGCCCGGTCAGCACCGGCTTGCCGCCGCCGAGCACATCGGCGTTGGCCTTGTGGAGCCAGAGCAGATCCACCGCCTCGTAGCCCTGGAGGTAGGGCTGCTGGTCGACGGCGAAGGTGATGTCCTTGGCCTTGAGGAGCTTGACGACCGCGGAGTTCAGGTCGAAGGTCGCGATCTGCGCCGAGCTGCCGGCCTCCTCCTTGGCCTTGACGGAGATCGCCGCCATCGGTGCACCGAGCGTGACGATCGCGTCGATGGACTTGTCGGACTGGAGCTTGGCCTCGACCGAGGACTGCGAGGACGGCGCGTTGGTGCCGTCGACGTTGAGGTTCTCGACCGTCCCGTGGAAGGCCTTGCGCACACCGGCGCAGCGGTCCTCCAGCGACACATTGCCCTGCTCGTGGATGACGCAGAGGGTCTTCTTCGCGTGCCGGGCGTTCAGCTCGTCGCCGACCGCGCGGCCGGCCACCGACTCGTCCTGGCCGATGTGCGTCAGCGCCCCGTACGCCTGGGAGAACTCGCCACCGGAGTTGATGGTGATGACGGGAATGCCCTGTGCCACGGCTTTGCGGACGGCGGCCTTGACGGCCTGCGGCTTGGCGAGGGTGACGATCAGCCCGTCCACCTTCTGATCGATGTACGACTGGATCAGCTCGGCCTGCTGGGCGCCCTCTTTGTCATGTGCGTAGAGGAACTTCACATTGTCCTTGGCGGCGGCCTGCTCGGCGCCGTTCTGCACGATGTCCCAGAAGGTGTCGCCGTCACCGGAGTGGCTGACCATCCCGATGGTCATGCGCGGGGTGGCAGCGCCTTTGCCCGATCCGCCGGACTTGCCCTCGGCGTCCTGGCCGCCGGCGGCGCTGCATCCGCCGGCCAGTGCGACCAGTGCGGCACTCGCCAGTAAAGCGGCGGCAGTGCGCAGAGTGACGCTGCGGGCAGTGAAGGGGCTAGCCGTACGCACGCCGTTCATCGTGGGACCGCCTTTGTCTCCCGGCCGCCGAAATGCGGCTGGAGGATTTTGTAACGGCGCACGCCGAGCCACGTCAATGGTTTGTCAGAACATTCTGACGAATGGACGTCTCGAGGTACGCCATACCGAGGCATTAACGGCAATACGGGCGCGTCTGGCCGCCCTCAAGCGCGGTACGGCCCCTCGGGTGGGCCCCTCCGGCCGCACTCAGGGCCGGACGAGCAGCTGGAATTCGAAGGCGTAACGGGACGCCCGGTAGACGTGCGAGCCGAACTCGACCGCGCGCCCGGTGTCGTCGTACGTGGTGCGCTGCATCGTGAGCAGCGGAGCGCCCTCGGGCTCGTCGAGCCGCTCGCCCTCCTCCGCGGTCGCCGCACGGGCACCGACGGCCTGCCGGGCGCTGTGCAGGGTGATCCCGGCCGACCGCATCAGGCGGTACAGACCGGTCTCCTCCAGCTCGGCGGTCTCCAGCTTGAGCAGCCCGGCGGGGAGGTGGTTACGCAGATGCGCAACGGGCTCACCGTGCGTCAGCCGCAGCCGTTCGACCAGCGCGACCTCCGCGCCCTCGGCGATCCCCAGCGCCGCGGCGACCTCGGCATCGGCCTCCGTGGTGGTGTTGAGCAGCACCCGGGTGGCCGGCTTCTGTCCGGCCGCCTCCAGGTCGTCGTAGAGGCTGCTCAGCTCCAGCGGGCGCTTGACCTGGCTGTGCACGACCTGGGTGCCGATGCCACGGCGGCGCACCAGCAGGCCCTTGTCGACCAGCGACTGGATCGCCTGCCGCACCGTGGGCCGGGACAGCCCCAGCCGCCCGGCCAGCTCGATCTCATTGCCGAGCAGACTGCCGGGAGCCAGCTTGCCGGTCTCGATCGCGGCCTCCAGCTGCTGGGAGAGCTGGAAATACAACGGGACCGGACTGCTCCGGTCCACGCTGAACTGGACGGGGCTCTCTGCGCCCAGGGCTTGTTCTGTATCGCGTTTCCCCACGCTCGCGAGCGTATCCGTCCGCGCAGATGACGGGAAGTCCGGAGGTCACATTGTCCGGACAAGGGCGGTTGAGAGGTGGCTTCCCGGTGGGGCGGCTTCTCGGGCCGTGCCGCCGGGCCGGGGCCACCGGAGGAGCGGGCGGCGGCCGCGGAAGAAGCCGCCCGTAGGGCCGTCATCGGGCAGGGTCGCCGCGTACACGACACCGGCCGCACCCTCCGCGACCGGCCGGCCGCCCGGGCCACCCGTTCCGCATCCCTACAGCGAGGCCGATGCCCCGATTCCCTGCATGTCCAAGGCCTTTTCTGATAACCAGGCCATGGACGCCCATCCGCGCGATCTGCGCCACCTCGTCGCCACGGCCGAGGAGTTGAACTCCACCCCCGGGCCGCCGAGCGGCCGGCGCCATGCCCCCCGACCCGAGGAGCCACCCATGTCCGTACGCCGCGTCGTCCCCGACATCCACTCCGACGCCCTGGAGGAGAACCGCACGTTCTACGGCCTGCTGGGGTTCGAGGAAGTCATGAACCACGGCTGGGTCATGACGCTCTCCTCCCCCACCAACCCCACCGCGCAGCTCACCTTCATGACCCACGACAAGACCGCCCCGGTCGCCCCCGACATGAGCATCGAGGTCGATGATGTCGACGCGGCCTACGCCGCCGTACTGGCCTCGGGCGCGCAGATCCTGCGGCCGCTCCAGGAAGAGGAGTGGGGCGTCCGCCGCTTCTTCGTCAAGGACCCGAACGGCAAGGTCGTCAATGTCCTCGGACATGCGGCGCCGGGGCATGACGTCACGGCCGATGACTCACTCTGACGGCCCGCCGCCGGCCTGCCTGGACGACCTCGGCGCGGGCCCGCAGCGTACGGCCGAGCGCCGCGGCGAAGGTGAGGGTGTTGTCGGCGGCGTACGACAGCACCCCACCGTGCACAAACCCGTGCTGCTGCTGGAGTTCCTCGCGGATATCGATCTCCGGCGTCGCTCCGCCGCCCCCGAACTCGGTGATTCTCCAAAACCGCATCCTTCCCCTCACGGGCCGGCTACTTCATCCAGTCGTCCTCGTACTTGCGGTACGTCCCGTCGTGCGTGGCCAGGTGTACCCACTGGTCCACGTACGCCTTGAACTCGTTGTCGCCGCGGGGCAGGGCGTAGGCCTTCTCGGAGAAGGTGAACGGGTCGTCCGGGTGGACCGAGCACAGTTCGGGGTGGATCTTGGCCTGATAGCGGGTCTCGCTGGCGTCCGTCATCATCACCTCCGCGCGGCCCGCGATGATCTCGTCGAAGATCGTGGTGTTGTCGGGGTGAACGGTGAGGGTGGCGCGCTTGATGTGGGCGCGGGCGAACTGCTCATTGGTGCCGCCGGGGTTGACGATGACCTTGGTGCCCGGCTGGTCGATCTGCTCCAGCGTCCGGTACTTGTCCTTGTCCGCACAGCGCACGATGGGGGTCTTGCCGTCGGTGCGGGTGGGCTCGCTGAAGTAGACGGCGCGGGCGCGCGGGAGGGTGATCGAGACGCCGCCCATGGCGATGTCGCAGCGGCCGGCCGACAGGTCGCCGACGAGCTTGGCCCAGGTCGTGGCAACGTAACGAGGCTTGGCGTCCAGGCTCTTGGCGAGGTCCTCGGCCATCTGGATGTCCACGCCGCGGTAGGTGCCGGTTGCGGGATCGAGGTAACTGAAGGGGCGGTAGTCGCCGGTGGTGCAGACGCGCAGCACACCGCGGCGGGGGACGGTGTCGAGGGCCGACGGTTTGCCGGGGACCGCGGCCTGCTTGCCGGCCGTGGAAGCGGCCGCTCGTACCGGGGCGGGGGTGTCCGAGGCTGCCGGGGCGGCGGCGGTGACGGCGAGCAGACAGGTGAGGGCGGACAGCGTGGCGGCGCGCTTCATGGGGGCTCCTCTGGCTCCGGATCGGGCGGTCACGCGGTCGGCCGCGGAGAGCCGGGCACACGGCTGCGGCACGTTGGGCACGGCCGCGGCATGATCACGTGATCGAAGCGCTCAGAGTGGCAGAGCCCATGGCTCCGGGTGAACCCCCTTGACCGGTTGGTGGACTGCCGGAGGGGCGGGAAGGCAGCGACAGGCAGCGGCGGGCGCTCAGTCCTCGTAGAGGTCCGCGGCGCCGCGCATCGCCGGGCGGTCGGGGGTGGCTTCGGCGAGGCGGGCGAGAAGGTCGGCGGCCCGCTTGGCGACGGTGTCGCGGTCGCCTTCGGAAAGGGCCGAGCCCATGCCGACGGCCACGGCGCCCGCGGCGATCCACTCCGGCGCGCTGTCGACCGTGACGCCCCCGTCGGCAGCAGCGGCACCTGCGGCAGCGCGGCACGCACCTCCTTCAGCCAGGACGGGCTGTGCCCCGAGGCGGGGAACAACTTGACCGCGTCCGCGCCGAGTTCGAGCGCGCGGACCATCTCGGTCGGCGTCGACACCCCGGGGAAGACCGGGACTCCATAGCGGTGGCCGGTGCGAATGACCTCGGCGTCGAGGCTCGGCGAGACCAGGTAGCGGGCGCCCGCGTCGACCGCCATCCGGGCCGACACCGCGTCAAGGACCGTGCCCGCGCCGATGACCGCGTCGTCGCCCAGCTCGCGGGTGAGGGTGGTGACCGCTTCCAGGGCGAAGGGGGTGGTCAGGGATATCTCCAGGCTGGTGATGCCCGCCGACAGCAGGGTGTCGGCGGTGGCGCTCGCCTCGTCATACGTCGCGCTGCGGACGATGGCGAAAACACGCTGCGCCAGTGCGGCCCGGGTGATCTCCCAGCGATACACGGCAGTTCGCCGTCCTTCCTTGTCTCCTGCGCTTCGTGCCGTCTCGCCATGGCCGACGGCGGATACGGCACTTTCCGGGGCGCGCCACGGCAGCTGACCGCACATGGTCTCTTGTCCGCCGATGCCCGCCCGCTCCTCGTTTCCACCGAAACGCTACCGGGAAGCACTGACAATCCTCCCTCGGGGGGTGCGCCCCGCGCGCCCCCTCTGCCAAGAATGCGAGAAGAGCGAGGTGGGAGGGGGCGCACAACACGGCGGCGGCCGGGGTGCGTGTGCACCCC